>NZ_CP157967.1:3652500-3765000 GCF_040215725.1 Rhizobium sp. ZPR4 | reverse complement strand
CATTGTCCATGAGATTGTCGAGTACCCGCACCAGAGCGGTCTCGGTCAGCGTCACGGCGATTGGCTGCCCGATCGGCGCAAAACCCACGAGGCCCTGCCCGTCTTGCCGCTCCGCGAGATGGCCTCGAATGGCCGCATCGAGATCGACGATGGTCTTGCCATCCGAGACGACCGTGCTGCGGGCAAAGCCGAGCGCATCCTCCACCAACCGCTGCATGGCCTCGACATCGGCGATCGCCCGCTCGCGGTGCGGCGTTTCCGGCATCATTTCCATGCGCAGGCGGAAACGGGTGAGATAGGTTCTCAGATCATGCGAAATCGCCCCGAGAATGAGAGTACGATTGCTGACGAGCGCGGCGATGCGCAATTGCATGGCATTGATCGCCTTGATCAGCAGACGCAGCTCGCAGGCGCCTCTTTCGGGAATGTGAACCGGCTGCAGGCCATTGCCGATCGAGTTGACGGTTCGCGACAGGCGCGTCAGGGGCCGGGTTTCCCGCGCAACGGCGGCTATGGCGATGACCGCGACCAGCATGCCGAGGATGCCGGCAATCAGGCCGACCGGTATGCCGTTCAATCTTACCGTCGGCGTGTCGGGCAGGTTGAACACGGCGATCTTGCCGCCGGCAACGCCGATCGACACTTCCATGATCCTGTCCGGCGCACCGACAGAGAACCAGCCCTGCGGCTTTTCGGAGAGCGAGCGCATGTTGAAGTAACGATTGCCCAGGGCGATTGTCGCAAATTCGCGGGCCAACTTGTCGGTCAGCGTCAGATTGGATGTTTCCTCTTTGTGGCCCGGAGCCGGCGGATCGGCCAGATGGATCGCCAGGCCATTGGCGTTCAGCGCCCGCACGGCTGCCGGCTGTGCCTCGGGCGGAATGGCATCGAGAAGACGGATGGCCGTCTTGACCTGCATGGCCGGTGACAGTTCCGGATTGAACGGCGTATCCGGCTTCAGCTGCGCGGCGACGAAAGCCGCAAGCTGGATGATGAACAACGCCACGGCGACGATCATGATGATGCGCGCGACGAGACCGAGTTTCAGCATGGCTCAGACATCCTTCACGTCCATTGTGAGGAGATAGCCGGCATTGCGCACGGTGGTGATGATATGGGCGCCATCGGGCAGGCAGTGCCCGAGCTTGGTGCGCAGGCGGGAGACCGTGACATCGATGGTGCGATCGAAGGGATCGGCACCGCGACCGCGAGTCCAGTCGAGCAATTGCTCGCGCGACAGCACGCGGCGTGGTCTTTCGAGAAAGCAGACGAGCAGATCGAATTCGGCCGTCGTCAGATGCACGACGCGCTCGCCATCCATCTCGATCACCCGGCCGTCGAGATCGACGGTCAGCCCGGCAAAGCTTTTTCGCCTTGAGGGGGGAGCAACATCTTCCGGCCGCTCCGGACCGGAGCGGCGAAGGATGGCGCGGATGCGCGCCAGGAGCTCGCGTGGATTGAAAGGCTTGCCGAGATAATCGTCGGCGCCCATTTCGAGGCCGAGGATGCGGTCGATATCTTCCGTTTTCGCCGTCAGCATCAGAATCGGCACCTTGCTGCGGGCGCGGATGCGCCGGCATGCGGAGAGGCCGTCTTCGCCTGGCAGCATGAGATCGAGAATGATCAGATCGGGAAAGCCCTTGGATAGAATACGATCCATGGCGGCGGCGCTATCGGCAGCCTGCACGGAGAAACCCTCACGGCTCAGGAACTCCTCCAGGAGCGCCCTAATCTCGCGGTCGTCCTCGACCAGAAGCAGCGATGCGGAAACCATGACTCTTCCATGCGGGGCGAGAGGCGGTTTTGGCAACAGGGAAACAGCCGGCGTTACAAACTGTAACAAATTTCCCCTCTTTTGAAAAATCCCAGCAAAAGAAGCAGTGCAGTTTCTCTGCAACCGCGATCCCTCCGGAGCGAATGGCGGCAACCACGTTGCCGTCTACCCGACCCCATCGCCCGCTCCGGTCCGCGACAGGGCTCGCACCACGAATGCGAGCCCTGTTTGCCTCCGCTGCCCCTCGACCCCTGCCCCTCGACAATGCGATTTGCGTCCGGTTCGTCGCCGTGCGAAAGGATTGTGCTCGACCGGCTGCCATGCCGGGCCACGACAACAAGCACATGAGGCAAGACGGGTGAGCCAACGGCAATCACCGCAAAGATCCGGCAGGGCGACGAAAGGCAGGCCGGAGCCAGAGGGTAAGCGCGTGACCTTGCCACGGGCACTTTCCAAGCTCGGCTATTGCTCCCGCACCCAGGCAGAGGCGCTGATCACGGCCGGCCGCGTGAGCGTGGATGGCCGCAAAGTGTCAGATCCCGCCACCTGGGTCGATCTGGAGCATTCGAAATTCGCGGTCGACGGCACGGAGATATCAGCGGAGAAAAAACTCTATTTCATGCTGAACAAGCCGCGCGGGCTGGTGACCACCCGCGACGACCCGGAGGGCCGTCCAACGGTCTATGATTGCCTCAGGGATATCGATGCCCGCCACCTTGCCCCGGTAGGGCGGCTGGACAAGGCAAGCGAGGGACTGCTGCTCTTCACCAACGATACGGTGCTGGCGCAGGCTCTGCTCGATCCGGTCAGCCATGTCGGCAAGACCTATCACGTACAGGTCGACCGGATCATGGATCACGAACAGCTTGCGCGCATGGAGCGCGGCATCGTCGACGATGGTGAGCTGCTGACCGCCAGTTCCGCCCGCCTCCTGCGCAGCGGCGATCGCAACGGCTGGATCGAGGTGGAGCTGAAAGAGGGCCGCAACCGTCAGATCCGGCGCATGCTGGAGGCGCTCGGTATCGAATGCCTCCGGCTGGTGCGCATCGCCTTCGGCGATATCGTGCTCGGCGATCTGCCAAAGGGCGCGGTGCGCGCCCTGACCGAGGCCGAAATCCTCGTGCTGCACCGGCGCGCCGGAATGAAGACCAACAGATAGAAGGCGGACTGCGATGCAACCCCATGACTTCTGGCAGGAGCTGCATACGCCTGGCACTTTCGACCCCATGGAAGAGCGCGCGGATTTCCATGTGGCCGAACTGCCGGACGGGCGCCAATTGCGCCTGCCGATCCGCGTGCTTGCCGACGGCGATCATGCGCTGGCATCGCTGATCGTCAATCAGGCAAGCTTTGCCGTGCAGGACGCGCTAGCGGAAGCGCTGGCCGCACAGATCTCAGCTCATGATGTCGATGTCATCGCCGGTTTGCCGACCCTCGGCCTGACGCTGGCGGCAGCGGTGGCCCGCACGCTCGGCCATGCGCGCTATGTACCGCTCGGAACATCGCGCAAGTTCTGGTATCGCGACGAGCTGTCAGTCGCGCTTTCCTCCATCACGACGCCGAACCAGGAGAAGCGTCTTTATATAGACCCGCGCATGCTGCCATTGCTGCAAGGCAAGCGCGTGGCGCTCATTGACGACGTAATCTCCAGTGGCGCGTCGATCGTTTCCGGACTTGCCCTGCTGACATCCTGCGATATCGAACCTGTCGTGATCGGCGCGGCCATGCTGCAATCCGATCGCTGGCGGGATCGTGTCGATCTGAGCGGCAAGCGATGGAGCGAGAGGATTGTCGGTGTGTTTTCGACACCCATCCTCGAGCAAGGTGAAAACGGCTGCTGGCGCCGGCCACGCTGACGCTTTTCGGGCCCGCAACCCGACGAATGGAGCGGGTTACCTATTATTATATGTGAAAACCGTTCCGATTCCGGCTGCAATGCGCTAAGGGTCCGCTCAAGAAGCATCCGTTGGGCGGATGCATAAGCCTGTTGGTGGACGCGTTGCGAATTCTCTCCGAAGCCCATTTCCCGGAATTGCCCAACTACTATCGCGGCAAGGTACGCGAGAATTACGATCTGCCCGATGGCAGCCGCATCATCATCAGCACCGACCGATTGAGCGCCTTCGACCGCATCCTCACCTGCATTCCCTACAAGGGTCAGGTGCTGACGCAGACGGCGCGCTACTGGTTCGAACAGACACGCGATATCTGCCCCAACCACGTCATCGACTATCCGGACCCGAACGTCGTCGTCGGCAAGCGGCTGAATATCCTGCCCGTCGAGGTCGTCGTTCGCGGCTATCTGGCCGGCACCACGGGCACCTCGGTTCTGACCCTCTATAGGAAGGGTCAGCGCGAGATGTATGGCATCACGCTGCCCGAGGGTATGCGCGACAACCAGATCCTGCCGGAGCCGATCATCACGCCGACGAGCAAGGAATTCGACGGCGGCCACGATGAGCCGCTGACGCCGACACAGATTGTCGAGCATGGGCTTCTGACAAAAGAGCAATGGCAGACGTTGACGGATTACGCTTTTGCCCTGTTCGCACGCGGGCAGGAAATCGCCCGTAAGCGCGGGCTTATCCTCGTCGATACCAAATATGAATTCGGTACCGATGAAAACGGCACCATCATCCTTGCCGACGAAATCCACACGCCTGACAGCAGCCGCTATTGGCTGGCGGACAGTTATCAGGACAGGTTCGAAAAAGGCGCGCGTCCGGAAAGCTTCGACAAGGATTTCGTCCGCGCCTGGGTTACGGAGCGCTGCGATCCCTATAAGGATGAGATTCCGGAGATTCCGAGCGACCTCATCGAAGAGACGTCCAAAGTCTACATCCGCGCTTACGAAGCGATTACAGGCACTGCTTTCGTGCCCGACGATCGCGGTGCGACACCGCGTGACCGGGTTCGCGCAAGCCTCGCCCGCTATTTCCCGCAATAGACCGTCTGAACGGTCGTTTAGCTGAATCGATACGCCGAAACTTCCCGGAAGTTGCGGCGGCGATGGAGTTTTGCGCCATTCACATCCCTTGATTGCGGATGCGAGGGTATGTTTTTTGCAACACTTCAGATTTTTTTTACCGATAAGCTGATATTTCGCCCGATCCTACATATGTTCGCTGCCGAGAATTCGTAAAAGCCACTGTGCTATTGCTAAACTCGTTGCTAGATTGACGCCGACCGCTTCGGGTCATTGTTTGTATTGCGTAAGACTGGAGCGCCGGAACGTGGAGTCATGCCGACTCCGTCAAAAGACACTGATCAGTAAATTGAATTGTGGGACAATGTGATGGTTTCCATTCGTACTGCCGCCCCCGCCCTGCTGCTTGTTTTGGCAGGATGCGTCAGCGGCCCAGACCATAAGCCACCGGAAATGCCTCTCCCGGCCAAATTCTCGGAGGGCGGTACGAAGGCGAACGGCGATATCGCCGGTTCGCAATGGTGGACCGCTTTCGGCGATTCCAAGCTGAACGCCTTCGCCGCACAGGGACTTGCCCAGAACCTTACCATCCAGCAGTCGCTGGAACGCATCAACCAGGCGGAAGCTGCTGTCGTCACGGCGGGTGCAGGCGGTCTCCCAAGCCTCACCGTCAGTGGCGATAACACGACGAGCGGCCAGAAGGGCGGCTCGAGGGTTTCCTCTTCGGGTGGACGGCGCAATACCACGACAGGCACCGCTTCGGCTTCCTGGCTGCTCGACCTCTGGGGTCAGTATCGCCGTGCAACGGAAAGCGCCAACGCTTCGCTCGATGCCGCCTATTCCACCGTCGACGTCCAACGCCTAGCCTTCCTGTCGGATCTCGCCAACAGCTACGTCAACGCCCGCTATTATCAGGCCCTGATTTCGATCGCTCAGGAAAACCTGAAGTCACGGCGCGACACGCTTTCGCTGACCAAGTTCCAGCTTGAAGCCGGTGCGGCATCCCGCCTCGACGTGGTTCAGGCGGAAGGCCTCGTCAACCAGACACTGGCACTGGTACCTGGTTATGAAATCAGCTACCGCCAGCAGGTGCATCATATCGCAACGCTGCTCAACGTGCCGTCGTCGACGATCATCGCACAGATGCAGGGCGGCGGCAGGCAGCCGGTGTTCCGCGGCAGCGTTCGCACCGGTGTTCCGGCCGACCTGATCCGCAACCGTCCGGATGTTCGCGTGGCAGAACGGACCCTTGCAGCCTCGACGGCCCAGATCGGCGTTGCTGAAGCCAAGCTCTTCCCGTCGATCACGCTCAGCGGCTCGATTTCGCCGACCTATATCCATACCTCGTCGGCGAGCGGCGGCCTAACCACCTGGTCCTTCGGTCCGCAGCTGAACCTGCCGATCTTCGACGGCGGCGCCCTGCGCGCCGGTGTCAAGAGCGCGGAATCGACGAGCCGCGAGAACTATCTCGCCTGGCAGTCGACGGTACGTTCAGCTATCGAAGATGTCGAAAACTATCTGTCCGCCGTCGCCCGCGACGCACAGACGGTCGCCGCGCTGCAGGCTCAGGTCAAGTCCTATCAGGAAGCCCTGCAGCTCTCGACCGCGAGCTATAAGGATGGTGCATCCTCGCTGCTCGACGTTCTCGATGCACAACGCAACGTGACCGCTGCCCAGCAGAGCCTGGCGCAGGCCGTTCAGCAGAGCGCTCTCGACTATATCGGGCTGAACGTCAACATCGGCGCAGGTTATGTCCCGGCCGGCAAGGCAACCATCGCACAGGCTCAGGCCAAGGTTGTCAAGGTTTCGGCCAAGAAGGCAAACTGACGATCTCGCCCGCTTCGGCGGGCGCATCACTTAAATTGAAAAACCGCCGCGGTCATCTGCGGCGGTTTTTCTTTTGTCACCTGAAAGATGCCGAAAATGAAAATGGCGCACTCCGCTTTCGCCACGAGCACGCCATCGCCAAAAAACAAAAAGGCCGGAATGATCCGGCCTTTCGCCATCCGCCTTCGCATCAGTGCCAGTACATCCGTGGTCAAAGGCAAGAGCGGAACTGCAGCCAGATTGGTCATGAAAGGTCAACGAAGAGTTAACGCTGCTTCCATGATATTGACGGACCAAACGGCTCGCTTTCCAGCGCGCCAGCGCCCATCGGCTGCATGACTGAACCGTATATCGGCGTCCAAGGTGGCAATTTCAAGGCCGCTTTTTTAGTTTCTTTCAAAAAGCTTTTGAAGCAGCCGATGCTGCCACATCGGTAACGCCGATGAAGGCAAGCAAGCCTTATCAAAAAGTCTTGCAGCATTTCAGTTTCGAATTGATGCCGTTCAAGCTGCATTCATGCAATTACTTCTACAACACATGCAAAGATTGAAGAGGCATCACGGAATCCTATCAGATTCCGTGCAGCGCCAGGCCTTTATCTTGCCGAAATTGGAAAGTCTTACCGAAGAGCGCCGGAGTAGGCGCACGACAGCGGAACAGGCATCAGGCAGCGATTTCGCAGCATGGGTGCGCAAAGGGAGAATAATCTATGAGGTTCAAGGTTCTTGCGGCGGGCATTCTGGCGGCGCTCGTGGCGTTGCCGGCCATCGCAGAAGCGGCAGAAGGCTTTGCCACCGCAAACGTCAACATGCGGTCCGGTCCGAGTACCGCCTATCCGGCAGTGACGATGATCCCCGTCGGCGTGCCGCTTCAGATCAATGGCTGCCTTAACGAGACGCCCTGGTGCGACGTTTCCTTCTATGGCGGCCGCGGATGGGTTGCCGGCCGTTATATCCAGGCAACCTATCAGTCACGCCGCATCTATGTCGGTCCGCAATATTACCGCCCGCTCGGCATCCCGACGGTGGTCTTCAACTTCGACGACTACTGGGGTCGCTACTATCGCGGCCGCGACTTCTATCGTGACCGCGACCGCTGGCGCCGCGGCCCGGGCTGGGTCGACCGCCGCCCTGACAGCGGCTGGGACCGCAATCCTCCGGGTTGGGATAATGGGCAGGACCGCAATTGGGACCGTCGTCCCGATCGCAACCGCGATTGGGATCAGGGGTCGGACTGGAACAACAGACCGGACCGCAACTGGGATCGCCAACCCGATCGTGATCGCAACTGGGACAGGCAGCGCGACGGCAATCGCGACTGGAACAGACAGCGCCCAGACAACAATCAGGATTGGGGTAATCGGCCAGACCGCCAGCGCGACAACAACCGCCCGGACAATAATCGTCCGGACAACCGCCCGCGCCCGCAGCCGCAGCAGGCTCAGCCACAGCCGCAGCCGCAGCCGCAGCCGCAGAACAATCCGCAGCCGAACGCAGGCCAACCAGGACCCTACAGCCCCGATCACCGGGATCCATGCCCAGCGTCGGAGCCGAATTGCCGGATGTCCGTGAGAGGCTCGAACCGCTGACGGTCGTGCAACAACTCCTAGAGCGGTTCAGTTTTTCACGGAACCTCTGAACCGCTCTATCTCTTTGTTTTCACGCAATTCCGGACGGAAAACCGCTTCGCAGTTTTGCCGACAGCCTATAAAAAGCCAAAAGGCCGGCGACTTTGAAAGTCGCCGGCCTTTTTTATGGAATGCACCGCCTCGGAGAGGAATGCGCTCACCGACTTGCGCGGGAGCTGCATCATCGAGGCGCCTTCACGGAACTGCGCGCATCCAAAACTCTCAACTCCCGCCGCATTTTCGCGGGCTCGCAAGGCTTGGACGGATAATCGGCCCGAGTGGTGCCGAGGCGCTTCAGTGCATCTTGAGATGCGCTTCCCGCGTCGCCGAGATGAACATTTCCCGTGCCTCTTCGGCGGACTTGCGACCGTCGATGGCCGCACGGCAAAGACTTCTCGCCGCCACATAGAGCGGACCGCGCCGGTCAGGCCAGAGATTGGCCATGCAATTCAGGGCCTCGGACGGGCCTGTGACAACCTGGAACGTATCCTGAGCAAAACCGATCTCGATTGGATTGCTCCATTTGACGTGTCGCATGAATACTCCTCCTCACGCGCTACCAATTGCCTGGAACTGTCCTCCAAGACAGCCACATGACAATACTATAACCTCGATCAGACCATTCGAAAATACGGAAGATTGAGTGCGATACGCGAAGTTTCGACGCATCCGACGAGATAGCTTGGCCGGGACGGCGGCGGCATCGTTTTCCTGAAGCTTTGTGGAAACTGGCATGATTGACGATACCGGATGCGTGGCACGGCTATTTTTCGCGCGCGATCCGCCTTGCCTCGTCTGGAGAAAAACCTGCTCGGCGGGCAAGCCGCTCAAGCCCGAAAATCCGGTCGATCTGGTCGACCAGCCACAATTCGAAACGCTTCCACATCAGCGTAGCCTCCTCCGCTGCAAACCCTTCGGTCACAGCAGCCCACGATAACATCGCGCCCGGCCTGCCAAATCCCTTTCAGCAACCCTGTCAACGAAATTGGGGCGGCCTTTGCGCGTTTGAGAGCAATTCCTGCTTCGTTGCGAAGTCGCCAAACAGCTTTTTCAGCCGGGCTTCCTCCTCCTTGCAAATCCGGTGGCGCCGGGCAAAATCCTGGACGCTCCAGACCTCGCGTAACTTGCTCTCGTCGACTTCCTCTATCTTCAGCAATGAACTCATCTATTCGCCCTCTTTGTTTTTTATGAAAGGATAATGCTCAGGGTAGCGAAAAGTTCCCTACGCACGTCTGCTGGATGCACGGGCGAATTGACCGACATAGCGGACCGAAATGTTCTTAATCCCTCCTTAAATCGCCGCATTTACAGTTCAGGCGGGACTTGATGTCTTCACGAGGGGTTCGTGGACGAATTAGCGGGTTGCTTCGCCTTGAGAGCCATTGGCGGTTTTCGAGGTCATGCGCCGCCCTGGCGACCGAGCAGGCTCAAAGATTTCTACCGCTCCTGTAAGCAGCCTGATAGAAGACATGGAACACAAGGGCACCGAGGTACGACCGGCCGGCAATGGCAGATAAGAAGAAATCACGCCAGAGGATAGAACCATCCTTTTCCAGCGGCCGAGAACGCAGCGATGACGGATTCAATGCTGGCGAACGCATCGTTGGCAGCAGGCGTTCGGCCAAGGCATATTCATCTTCTTCCAAGACATACTACGAAGAGCCGGACCCCGACGAAGAAGAGGATGAAGACGACGAGGATGAGCCCGTGGTCGCAAAGCCTCGCCGCACCCGTAGCCGCCGCAAGCCCGCACGACGTGCGCGTCCGCGGCGCGGCTTTTTCGGCTTCATCCGTTCGACGATCTACTGGGGCCTGGTGCTTTGCCTCTGGGCCGGCATCGGCCTTGCGGGCCTCGTCGCCTATTATGGCTCGCGCATGCCGAGCGCCAGCACCTGGTCGATCCCCGAGCGGCCGCCGAACGTCAAGATCAACGATCTCGACGGCAGCCTGATCGCCAATCGCGGCACGACAGGCGGCGAAGCCGTCGCGCTAGGCGACATGTCGCCCTATATCCCGGAAGCCATCATCGCGATTGAGGATCGGCGCTTCTATTCGCATTTCGGCTTCGATCCGATCGGCCTTGCCCGCGCCATGGTGACAAATGTCGTGACGGGCCACGCCGTCCAGGGTGGCTCGACGCTGACGCAGCAGCTCGCCAAGAACCTCTTCCTGTCGCCCGATCGCACACTGGAGCGCAAGGTGCAGGAAGTGCTGCTGGCGCTGTGGCTGGAGCACAAGTACACCAAGGACCAGATCCTGACGATGTACCTGAACCGCGTCTATTTCGGCTCCAACGCCTATGGCGTCGAGGCCGCCTCGCGGCGCTACTTCAACAAATCGGCAAAGGACGTCAATCTCGGTGAAGCCGCCATGCTTGCCGGCTTGGTCAAGGCGCCGTCGCGACTGTCGCCGGCCCGCGACCCAGCAGCCGCAGAGGCGCGCGCCCAGCTGGTGCTGCAGGCCATGCATGACCAGGGCTTCATCAGCGAATCCGATATCAAGACTGCGATGTCGCAACCTCCGACCCGCTCGAAAAGCTATTGGAGCGGCGCAGAGAATTACGTTGCCGATATGGTCATGGACCAGCTGCCGAAGCTGATCGGCGGCGACGTCAAGGAAGATCTGATCGTCGACACAACGCTCGATATGTCGCTCGAGGAAAAGGCCGAAAAAGCGCTAGCCGATGTGCTCGAGAAGGACGGCAAGAAGCTGAACGCCTCGCAGGCTTCGCTCGTTTCCGTCGACGCGACAGGTGCCATCCGCGCGCTCGTCGGCGGCCGCGACTATGCCCAGAGCCAGTTCAACCGTGCAGTCACCGCCAAGCGTCAGCCGGGCTCCGCTTTCAAGCCATTCGTCTATACCGCAGCCCTGGAGGCGGGCCTGACGCCCAACTCGATCCGCAACGACATGCCGGTCAAGATCGGCAACTGGGCGCCGGAGAATTACGAGCAGCGCTATAGCGGCCCCGTAACGCTTGCGACGGCGGTGGCGAAGTCGCTGAACACTGTTGCCGCGCAGCTTGTCGCCGAAGTCGGACCGGATCAGGTCATCAAGGTCGCCCACCGGCTCGGCATCGAATCGGACCTGCAGTCCAATGCCTCGATCGCGCTCGGCACCTCGGAAGTATCGCTGATGGAGCTCACCTCCGCCTATGCGACGTTCATGAACGGCGGTTTCAAGGTGGCGCCGCATGTCATTACCAAGGTGACGACAGCCTCCGGCAAGGTGCTCTACCAGGCCAATACCGATAATCCGCAGCGGGTGCTGAACCCGGATATTGTCACCAACATGAACGCCATGATGGCCGGCGTCATCGCCAATGGCACCGGCAAGTCGGCGCGCATTCCCGGCTGGCAGGCGGCCGGCAAATCGGGCACGACGCAATCCTTCCGCGATGCGCTGTTCGTCGGCTTCACCAGCCATCTGACGACGGGCGTCTGGTTCGGCAATGACGACGGCAAATCGATGCGCAAGGTGACCGGCGGCGGGCTGCCGGCAAAGGCATGGAAGGAATTCATGGTCGCCGCCCATAAGGGCATCACGCCGACACCGATCTTCGGCGGCGGTCAGATCATCGATAACGGCCTGCCGATGGCGCAGACGGGACCGAACGGCGACCAGCCGACCACCATCGGCAACATCATCTCCGGTGTCGCAGACGGCGGACAGCCAATCCAGCAGCCAACCTTGCAGCAAAGGCCATCGCAGCAGCCGATCCAGCCTCAGATCGTCAATCAGACCTCCGTCAACGAGGATCCGCAGGACCTGCCTCCGGCAAACCTCACCGACGACACCAATCCCTACAGCTCCAACCCGTATGACAGCGATATACCGCCTGCCGATGTCGGCGATAGCGGCGCTCCGGTCGCCACCGCGCGGCCGCATCGCTCCTCGCTGCTCGACGTCATCCTTGGTCGATAAAATTGCAATTTTTCACCTTGCCGCTTGCATGGCCGCGGCAAGGCTGCTCTGATACACGGTCGCGTCAAATTCGCTGGTCCCCGGCGCATATGGGACCATGTGGAATTTGGGCGACAAACCATTTGTTTTGCTGGATTTCAGGCCATTTCCTGCCTTGCAGTCAGTAAAACCGCTACTTATATACGCGGCATCACCGCAGTCATGGCTGCGCAATCCTCAAGACCATCCCGTAAGGGGCTGTCAATGGAATGCCTGACAGGGGTTCCGACAGCTTGCTTCAAGGAGAGAATGACATGGCAAAAGTAATTGGTATCGACCTTGGAACGACAAATTCCTGCGTCGCCGTCATGGACGGTAAGGACGCGAAAGTGATCGAAAATGCCGAAGGCGCCCGGACCACCCCCTCCATGGTTGCCTTCTCCGACGACGGCGAACGCCTCGTCGGCCAGCCGGCCAAGCGCCAGGCTGTCACCAACCCCACGAATACCCTCTTCGCTGTCAAGCGCCTGATCGGCCGCCGCTACGAAGATCCGACCGTCGAGAAGGACAAGCACCTCGTTCCCTTCACGATCGTCAAGGGTGACAATGGCGACGCCTGGGTCGAAGCTCAGGGCAAGGGCTATTCGCCCGCACAGATTTCCGCAATGATCCTTCAGAAGATGAAGGAAACCGCCGAATCCTATCTCGGCGAAAAGGTCGAAAAGGCCGTCATCACCGTTCCCGCCTACTTCAACGACGCGCAGCGCCAGGCAACCAAGGATGCCGGCAAGATCGCCGGTCTTGAAGTTCTGCGCATCATCAACGAGCCGACGGCTGCGGCACTCGCTTACGGCCTCGACAAGAAAGACGGCAAGACCATCGCCGTTTACGACCTTGGCGGCGGCACCTTCGATATCTCGATCCTCGAAATCGGCGACGGCGTCTTCGAAGTGAAGTCGACCAACGGCGATACTTTCCTCGGCGGTGAAGACTTCGACATGCGTCTCGTCGAATATCTCGTTGCCGAATTCAAGAAGGACAACGGCATCGACCTCAAGGGCGACAAGCTTGCTCTGCAGCGCCTGAAGGAAGCTGCCGAAAAGGCCAAGATCGAACTTTCGTCCGCACAGCAGACCGAAATCAACCTGCCCTTCATCACGGCAGACGCCACCGGCCCGAAGCACCTGACGCTGAAGCTGACCCGCGCCAAGCTCGAAAGCCTGGTCGACGATCTCGTTCAGCGCACCATCGCTCCCTGCAAGGCAGCGCTCAAGGATGCCGGTGTCACGGCTGCCGAGATCGATGAAGTCGTTCTCGTCGGCGGCATGAGCCGCATGCCGAAGGTACAGGAAGTCGTCAAGCAGCTGTTCGGCAAGGAGCCGCACAAGGGCGTCAACCCGGATGAAGTCGTCGCTCTCGGCGCCGCCATCCAGGCCGGCGTTCTGCAGGGCGACGTCAAGGACGTTCTGCTCCTCGACGTGACTCCGCTGTCTCTCGGCATCGAAACGCTGGGCGGCGTCTTCACCCGTCTGATCGAACGCAACACGACGATCCCGACGAAGAAGTCGCAGACCTTCTCGACCGCCGACGACAACCAGTCGGCCGTAACCATCCGCGTCTCGCAGGGCGAGCGCGAAATGGCTGCCGACAATAAACTGCTCGGCCAGTTCGACCTCGTCGGCCTGCCGCCGGCACCGCGTGGTGTTCCGCAGATCGAAGTCACCTTCGATATCGACGCCAACGGCATCGTCCAGGTTTCGGCCAAGGACAAGGGCACCGGCAAGGAACAGCAGATCCGCATCCAGGCTTCCGGCGGTCTTTCCGACGCCGACATCGAAAAGATGGTCAAGGATGCCGAAGCCCATGCTGCTGAAGACAAGAAGCGCCGCGAAGGCGTTGAAGCCAAGAACCAGGCTGAAAGCCTGATCCACTCCAGCGAGAAGTCGCTGAAGGATTACGGCGACAAGGTCACCGAAGCCGATCGCACCGCGATCTCCGACGCGATCGCTGCGCTGAAGACGGCAACCGAAGCTTCCGAGCCGGATGCCGAAGACATCAAGGCCAAGACCCAGACGCTCATGGAAGTTTCCATGAAGCTCGGCCAGGCGATCTATGAGTCGCAGCAGGCGGAAGCTGGTTCGGGCGATGCCTCGGCAGCAGCCGGCAAGGACGATGTCGTCGATGCCGACTACGAGGAAATCAAGGACGAAGACGACCGCAAGCGGTCTGCATAAGCGCGAATCGAAAGGTTCTCGAGGAAACTTAGCTCCGGCTGCCTTCGGGCAGCCGGAAATCCATTTCCGGGGTTCTAATCCTTAATATGGCAAAAGCGGATTTTTACGAGACGTTGGGCGTCTCCAAGACGGCGGACGAGAAAGAGCTGAAGAGCGCCTTTCGCAAGCTGGCAATGCAATATCATCCGGACAAGAACCCGGACGACAGCAATGCCGAGCGGAAGTTCAAGGAAATCAACGAGGCCTACGAAACGCTCAAGGATCCGCAGAAGCGCGCAGCCTATGACCGCTACGGCCATGCCGCTTTCGAGCATGGTGGCATGGGCGGCGGTGGCGGCTTCGGAGCCGGTTTCGGCGGCGGCGGCTTCTCCGATATTTTCGAGGATATTTTCGGCGAGATGATGGGTGGCGGACGCGCACGCGGACGCTCGTCCGGCGGACGCGAGCGCGGCGCAGATCTTCGCTACAATATGGAAATTTCGCTCGAGGAAGCCTTCAGCGGCAAGACGGCGCAGATCCGCGTTCCGACCTCGATCACCTGCGACGTCTGTTCCGGCTCGGGCGCCAAGCCCGGCACACAGCCGAAGACCTGCGGCACCTGCCAGGGTTCCGGCCGCGTCCGCGCTGCCCAGGGCTTCTTCTCCGTCGAGCGCACCTGCCCGACGTGCCATGGCCGCGGCCAGATCATTCCCGATCCCTGCACCAAGTGTCATGGCCAGGGCCGTGTGACCGAGGAGCGTTCGCTCTCCGTCAATATCCCGTCGGGCATCGAAGACGGCACACGCATCCGCCTGCAGGGCGAAGGCGAAGCCGGCCTGCGCGGTGGTCCTTCGGGCGACCTTTACATCTTCCTGTCCGTCAAGCCGCATGAATTCTTCCAGCGGGATGGCGCCGATCTCTATTGCGCCGTGCCGATCTCGATGACAACGGCGGCACTCGGCGGTACCTTCGATGTGGCGACGCTCGATGGCACCAAATCGCGTGTCAGCGTTCCCGAGGGAACCCAGGTCGGCAAGCAATTCCGCCTGAAGGGCAAGGGCATGCCGGTGCTGCGCTCCAGCCAGGTCGGCGATCTCTATATCCAGATCCAGATCGAGACACCGCAGAAGCTGACCAAGCGTCAGCGCGAACTGCTGCAGGAGTTCGAGCAGATCTCTTCGAAGGACAACAATCCCGAATCGACGGGCTTCTTCGCCCGCATGAAGGATTTCTTCGATACGTTCAGCGACTGAGCAGCGAATCAAAAGTGTTTCACATGAATCCGGCCGATGATTCGGCCGGATTTTTTGTTTGAGCGGACGAATCAGTTATCCGCTTGCGAATCAGCCCCAGGTCAGCGGATCGAGCCTGAGATAGAAGGCAAGGCGCCCGTGATCCGGCTCTTCAATCTCAAGGGTCTCGAACAGGATCGAAAAAGCTCTCTGTCCCTGCTCGAGCATTGTCCAGCTCTCTTCGGCATTGGCAATCATCAGCGAGAGATCGACATAGCGATCCGCCTTGCCGACACGGCCGAGATCGATCAGTCCGGTACATCGCAGGCTATGCGGATCGACCATGAAGTTTGGCATGCAGGCATCGCCATGGCAAAGAACCCTGTCGATCGCCTCTTGAGCAAGCCGCGCGGGCAGACCGCGCTCGACACGATCAAGCAGTTCGCGGGCCGGCCTACCCCGATCCTCCGGCGGCAGGAAATCCGGGTTTACCGCATCGCGCGAGACCACATCCGCCGCCCGGGCGAACATCAGCGAAAGGCTGCGATCGAAGGGGCATTGATCCGAAGGCAGCTCGTGAAGAGATTTGAGTTGCCGCGCCATTGACGGCCAAGCCTTCAGCAAGGCATCTCCGTCCAAATCGACTGTCGGCACGCCGGGGATCGCAGTCATGATGAGGCACGCGCCATCCTCGACTTCACGCCAGTCGATCACTTCAGGCCCGGCAATGCCCCTGCCCTGTAGCCAAAGCAGCCGGTCGCGTTCGCCGGCGAGATCCGCTGATCGGGCTGATGAGGCGACTTTTGCGTAAGCAAGACCGTCCTCACGCCGATAGACGAGATCGCCCGATTCGCCTGTCTTCACGCGCATCCAATCGCGGCTGGTGCGCGCGAGCAGTATTTTTGCAAGATCCAATGGATGCCCCTACCTCAAATTTCCCCGAGCATGGCGATATAGGGAGTGCGATACGCCAATACCAACATCGGTGAGAACTCAGGCGGAAGTCTTCGAAGGACAACAAAGCCGAATTGTTCCACATAATCCTTCGCTGATCGGCCGGATTTTCGTTTTGCGAGCGAATCACCCGCCCTTGTGGTTCGAGACGGCCCTTTTGGCCTCCTCACCATGAAGGCCAGCCTTCAACGACTCGACGTCTTTGGGACCAGGCGCAAGCTCTTACTCCACCCTCATCCTGAGCCCGTCGAAGGACAAGGGTGGCCCATGACAGGCCTCACCCCGCTTACGCCGCGAACCATCGGCAAAATCCTTGCACTCGTGCGGTGTTCGGCATACCCCTCGGCATCGATTAAGAATCCGAAAGACCCATGCCGAACAAGGTTTTCATCTCGCGCCTGAAGCTGACCGACTTCCGCAACTATGCGGCGGCAGCGCTGACACTTGACGAGCGGCATGTGGTGCTGACTGGCGACAATGGCGCGGGCAAGACCAACCTCATGGAAGCGGTCTCGCTGCTGTCGCCCGGCCGCGGCTTGCGTCGCGCTGCCTATGCCGACATCCCCCGCGTCAACGCGCCGGGTGGGTTTTCGATCTTCGCCGAACTCGAGGGCATGGAGGGCACGGTCGAAATCGGCACCGGTATCGACACCGCCGATGAATCCGCCGCCCGCAGGCTCCGAATCAACGGCACACCTGCCAAGACCGTCGACGAACTGACCGACCATCTGCGCGTACTCTGGCTGACGCCTGCCATGGATGGCCTTTTCACCGGCAGCTCCTCGGAGCGCCGCCGCTTCCTTGATCGGCTGGTGCTGTCGCTGGACCCCGCCCATGGCCGCCGCGCCAGCGATTTCGAGCGCGCCATGCGCAGCCGCAACAAGCTTCTGTCGGAAAGCCGGTTCGATCCGTCCTGGCTTGGCGGTATCGAAGAGCAGATGGCAAGCCTCGGCATCGCCATGGCGATCGCGCGGCAGGAAATGCTCGGCCTTCTTTCGCGGCTAATCGCAGAAACGCGTGAGACGACGCCGTTTCCTTCGGCGGCCCTTGAACTTTCCGGCTTCCTCGACGGGCAATTCGATCGGCCGGCCGTCGATCTGGAAGATGCCTATGCCGACATGCTGCGCGAAGGGCGCTATCGCGACGCCGCCGCCGGCCGGACGCTGGATGGACCGCACCGGGCCGATCTTCTCGTACGCCACCGCGAAAAAGACATGGAGGCAGAGCGTTGCTCGACGGGCGAGCAGAAAGCTCTTCTCGTGGGCCTTATCCTTGCCCATGCGTGTCTCGTCGGCAACCTCACGGGCTATGCGCCGATCCTACTGCTCGACGAGATCGCCGCCCATCTCGACGAAGGACGACGCGCGGCCCTCTTCGACCTTATCGACGGGCTCGGCGGCCAAGCCTTCATGACCGGCACGGACAAATCCATGTTCTCGGCCCTTGGCGAGCGTGCGCAATTCTTTACCGTTGCGCATGGCGGCATTACGAAAACCTAGCGCCTCCTTCCCGGTGATTGTGCTAGACTCGCACCCATGGATCCGTTGAGCTCAGACGAAATCGGCCGCTATCACCGCCATATCCTTCTGCCGGAGGTTGGCGGCGCCGGCCAGCAACGATTGAAAGCGGCGCGCGTGCTTGTGATCGGCGCCGGTGGTCTCGGTGCGCCGGTGCTGCAATATCTTGCCGCGGCCGGCGTCGGGACACTCGGCATTGCCGATGACGACCGCGTTTCGCTGTCCAACCTGCAGCGGCAGGTAATTCACGACACGGGTACGATCGGCGAGATGAAGACGCAGAGCGCGGCGGACGCCATCGCCCGGCTGAACCCGCATGTGCGCACCATCCGCTTCGAAGAGCGCTTCAGCCCCGATACCGCTGCGCGGCACCTCGCCGGCTTCGATCTCGTCATCGATGGCTCCGACAATTTCGACACCCGCTATGCGGCTGCCGATGCAACCGAAACAGCGCACCTGCCACTGGTGACCGGCGCTGTCGGTCGTTTCGACGGGTCCGTGACGACATTGAAGCCTTACGAAAGCGACGCGGACGGCAACGCCAATCCACGCTATCGCGATCTCTTCCCGGCGCCGCCGCCGGAAGGTCTCATCCCCAGCTGCGCGGAGGCAGGAATCATCGGCGCTCTCACCGGCGTCATCGGCACGCTGATGGCCATGGAGGCGATCAAGCTCATCACCGGTATCGGTGAGCCGCTGATCGGCCGCCTGCTGCTCTATGACGGGCTTTCTACACGCTTCGAAACCGTGCGCTATCGCCGCAAACGCCCCCAGGTCGCGGCGGAATGAGCGAAATCGCGCTTCGTCGTCTCGATGACGGCTTCGATCGCTGGGATGCGTTGCTGGATCTTATCCTGGCATCCTTCGCTTACATGAACGGGCGCATCGATCCACCCTCCTCCGCGCTGGCGCTGACGCCGGAAACGCTGAAGACGAAGGCTATCGGCGAGATCGCTTATGCGGCACTCGATGGCGAACGGTTGGTCGGCTGCATTTTCTGCCGGCCGGAGGCGGAGAGCCTTTATGTCGGCAAGCTTGCCGTGCTGCCGGCGGCGCAGGGCAAGGGTATCGGCAAGCGTCTGCTTGTGTTGGCTGAGGCTAGGGCGCGGGATCTCGGCCTCAAGGACCTGCGGCTGGAGACGCGGATCGAGCTGATCGACAACCACGCCACCTTCGCCGCCTGGGGCTTCCGAAAAACAGCCGAAAATCGCCATGCCGGCTTCGATCGCACGACATCGATCGAGATGCGCAAGGCGATCGCCTAGAGCGGTTCAGTTTTTCACGGAATCTCCGAACCGCTCTATCTCTTTGTTTTCACGCAATTCCGAACGGAAAACCGCTGCGCACTTTTCCTGGAATTGCTCCAGCACATCTTCATCCGTTGAATCGGGTTCTTACGCCTCGCGCGGCGGAATGCGGGTGATTCGAGCGCCCATGGCATTCAGCCGCTCCTCTATGCGCTCGTAACCGCGCTCGATCTGCTGGGCGTTGTTAATGACGCTCGTGCCCTCGGCGCACATCGCCGCGATCAGCATCGCCATGCCGGCGCGAATGTCAGGGCTTTCGAGCTGGGCGGCGCGCAGCTTGGAGGGGCCGGCGACGATGGCGCGATGCGGATCGCACAGCACGATACGGGCGCCCATGGCGATCAGCTTGTCGACGAAGAACATGCGGCTTTCGAACATTTTCTCGAACATCAGCACGACGCCATCGCATTGCGAGGCGGTGACGATGGCGATCGACATGGTGTCAGCCGGAAAGGCCGGCCAGGGCTGATCTTCGATCTTCGGAATATGGCCGCCGAAATCGGGCTGGATCTTCATTTCCTGGCCTGAGCGGATGATGAGATCGTCGCCGTCGATCTGGCAGCGGATGCCGAGGCGCTCGAAGGTCATGAGGGTGGAGCGTAGATGCTCGACGCCCGCGCGGCGAATGGTGATTTCCGAGCCGGTGACGGCGGCAAGGCCGATCAGCGAGCCGACCTCATTGTGGTCGGGTCCGATACGATGCGATGCGCCGCCGAGCCGCTGGCCACCATGGATGGTCATCATATTGGTGCCGACCCCCTCGATGCGGGCGCCCATGGCAATCAGGAACCGCGCCAAATCCTGAACATGCGGCTCGGAAGCGCAATTGCGCAGGATTGTCGTTCCCTCAGCGAAAACGGCAGCGCAAAGAGCGTTTTCCGTTGCCGTCACGGAGGGCTCGTCGAGGAAAACATCGGCGCCACGCAGCCCTTCGGTGCGGAAGCTGTAGACGCTGTTGACCTCGATCCTGGTGCCGAGCTGTTCCAGCGCCAGGAAATGGGTGTCGACCCGCCGGCGGCCGATGACGTCGCCTCCCGGCGGCGGCAAGGTGATCTCGCCACAGCGCGCCAGCATCGGACCGGCAAGCAGGATGGAGGCGCGGATGCGGGCGCAGAGATCGGGATCGAGATTGGCGGGGCGAAGCTCGCGCGCTTCGATTTCGAGCTCGTTGCGGCCGAGCCAGCGCACCTTGGCGCCAACCGACTGGATCAGCTCCACCAGCGCCTCGACATCGCGAATGCGCGGCACGTTGCTGAGCTCGACGCGTTGATCGGTCAGAAGCGATGCGGCGATGATCGGCAATGCGGCATTCTTGTTACCGCTCGGTTCGATCTCGCCCGACAGCTTGAAGCCGCCCTCGACCACATATTGAATCCGCTCATGCGGCAGCGCACGCGCCATCGTTTCCGCCCTTCCTGATTTGTGTTTGTGGTCACCTCTGGCCCGGCTTTGTGACATGCACATGACCGGCGAGAGGCAAGTGAGATCAAATTTGAAGCTGACACTATCCGCTTGGTTTCGCCAGGAGATTGCAAGCGATTCGCTTATCGAAACGGCAGCACGCGATTGGGCGGACGATGGCCGTCGATGAAGGTGCGGATGTTGATGATGACCTTGTCGCCCATATCGATACGGCCCTCAAGTGTGGCCGAACTCATATGCGGCAGGATCACCACCTTGCCTTCATTTGCGAGCTTCACCAGCTTCGGATTGACAGCCGGTTCGTTCTCGAACACGTCGAGGCCGGCTCCGGCGATCTTGCCTTCGCGCAGGATCTTGATCAGCGCCGTCTCGTCGATCACATCGCCGCGCGCCGTATTGACGATGTAGCTCGTCGGCTGCAGCAGCGCCAGGCGACGCGCCGAGATCAGATGATAGGTGGCCGGGGTCGACGGGCAATTGACCGAAACGATATCGACGCGAGCGAGCATCTGGTCGAGGCTGTCCCAATAGGTTGCCTCCAGCTCGTCCTCGGTCGCCGGATTGACGCGCTTGCGATTGTGATAGTGGATCGAGAGGCCGAATGCCTTGGCGCGGCGGGCAACGGCGGTGCCGATGCGCCCCATGCCGACGATGCCGATTCGCTTGCCGTGGATGCGGCGGCCGAGCATCCAGGTGGGCGACCATCCGGCCCATTCGCCGGGGCTGTCGGTCAGCACGCGCGCACCTTCCGCCAGCCGGCGCGGCACGGCGAGGATGAGCGCCATGGTCATGTCGGCTGTATCCTCGGTCAGCACGTTCGGCGTATTGGTAACGGTAATACCGCGGCGGGCGGCCGCCTCGACATCGATATGATCAGTGCCGTTGGAGAAGCTGGCGATCAGCTTCATCTGCGGCCCGGCCTCGTCGATCACCTCCGCATCGATACGGTCGGTGACGGTCGGCACCAGCACGTCGACGGAGCGGACGGCCTCGATCAATTCGTCTTTGGTGCGCGGGCGGTCGTCGATATTGAGCTCGGCATCGAAGAGCTCGCGCATCCGCGTCTCCACCGCGTCAGGTAGTTTGCGCGTGACGTAGACCTTTGGTTTTTTCTTCGTCGTCATGGTGAGCGGCGATGCCTTGTTCAGATGTTCTTAACCAAGAAGCGGGATAATTTTCCCGTTCCGGGCATTTCTACCAGACCCGCAGGCGAAGACAAATAAAACTCGCTGACGCGATCCGAGGATTTGCCGCTCACCGGAGCGAAAGGTCGCCGGAACGGCGCCTTTGTCATGACGAACGAACGGAAATCCCATGCGTGGCAAAGCATTGAAGTCCTGCGCCATTTTCGCAATCGGCCTGATGATGGCCGCTGTGTCGGCCGATCTTGCCGCTGCCCAGGCCGCCAAGGGGCCGAGCGGCCTGCCACTGCCGCGCTTCGTCACGCTGAAGTCGAAGAGGGTCAATCTGCGCATCGGTCCCAGCGCTGATTACGCCGTGTCGTGGCTCTATCTCAGGCAGGGCCTCCCGGTCGAAATCATCCAGGAATATGATAATTGGCGGCGCGTGCGCGATGCCGACGGCACCGAAGGCTGGGTCAACCAGTCGCTGCTGTCGGGCCAGCGCTCGGCGATTGCCGCGCCGTGGATGAAGGGCAAGGGCAAGGCGGTTTTCGTCAACATGCGCCGCGAATCCCAACCGTCCGCGGCCGTCATCGCCAAGCTTCAGCCCGGCGTGATGATGACCATCAAGGAATGCACCGGCGACTGGTGCCTCGCCACCGCCGACGGCACCGAAGGATGGGTGGCGCAATCCGAGATCTGGGGCGCGTACCCCGGTGAAGCCTTCAAGTAACGACCGCTTGGTGCCGAACGCAACCATGCAACTTTCGCGGCGCAATGCTATATCCGGGATCGAATAGGGAGACCGGCGATCTTGGGTTATGTGCTAGGCGTTTTCGGCGTTGCCATTGTCATGTTCGCATCGACGAACATAGACGACATATTCGTCCTTCTCGGCTTTTTCGCCGATCGGAAATTCCACCTGAGGCAGATCGTTATCGGCCAGTATCTCGGCATTGGCGCGCTCTATGGCTTCAGTGCCCTAGCCTCGTTTCTGGTTCTCGTCATTCCCGCCACCTATATCGGTCTGCTCGGTCTTGCGCCGATCTATTTCGGCGTCAGGCGATTGTGGGAACTCTGGAACGGCATCGAGGCCGGTGACGATCCGGAAGATCATGCGAAAGCTTCGGCGGGGCACGGAAACATCGTCGCGGTTGCACTGGTGACGATCGCCAATGGCGGCGACAATATCAGCGTCTACACGCCGATCTTCGCGACGCGCTCGGCCTATGAGATCCTTACCATCGGCTGCATCTTCGTGGTGCTGACGGCCATCTGGCTCGGCGCCGCGCACTCCCTCGTCAATCACCCCACCTTGGGCGCGCCGATCCGGCGCCACGGCCACAGGATCGTGCCGTTCGTTCTGATCGCGCTCGGCATCCTCATTTTCTACGAGGCCGGGACCGCGACGCTCTTCTGGCGCTAGACGATCACATCAAAAACAAAAGCCGCCCGGCGCTCTGCAGCGGGCAGCTTTCTTTATCACTCACAATGGATTTCTGTCAGAGCAGGCCGAATTGCTTGCCGGCTTCCGACAGCGACCGCATCGGCCGCGGGCCGATCTGTTCGATGACGATGGCTGCTGCGAGATTGCCGAGCTTGGCGCAATCTTCCAGGCCGCGGCCTTGCGTATAGCCAAAGAGGAAACCGGCGGCGAAAAGATCGCCGGCGCCGGTCGTATCGACGCGTTCCTCAATCGGATGGGCATCGACGACATAGCGTTCGTTGCCGCGCACGATGACAGCGCCGTCCTTGCCCGTCGTCACGGCGGCGATCTTGCAATCGGCCGAGATCAGCGTCAGCGCCCTATCGAAATCATCGGTCTCGTAGAGCGACAGGGCCTCGTCACGGTTGGCAAAGACGATATCGACGGTGCCGGAGCGCATGAGATCCAGGAATTCGTCACGGTAGCGGCCGACGCAGAAGCTGTCGGAGAGCGTCATCGACATTTCCCGGCCATTGGCATGGGCAATACGGGCGCATTCGCGGATAGCTTCCTTGGCGCGCGGCGGATCCCAGAGATAGCCTTCGAAATAGGTCACCTTGGCATCGGCAACGACGTGTTCCTCGACGTCTTCCGGACCAAGCTCGACACAGGCGCCGAGATAGGTGTTCATGGAACGCTCGCCGTCCTCGGTTACGAAGATCATCGAACGGGCGGTGGGCGGAAAGGTGCCCTTGGCCCTGGTTTCGTAGTGCACGCCCTGGGCGCGGATATCGTGGGCGAAAATCTCGCCGAGCTGATCTTCGGCAACCTTGCCGAAATAGGCAGCCCTGCCGCCGAAATTCGCGACCCCGGCCGCCGTATTGCCGGCGCTCCCGCCCGAGGCTTCCAGGGCCGGTCCCATGCGCGAATAAAGAAGTTCGGCGCGCTCGGCGTCGATGAGGTTCATCGCGGCTTTGGTGATCTTGTTGTCGATCAGGAACTGATCATTGCAACGGGCGATAATGTCGACGATGGCATTGCCAACGGTCAGTACATCGAAGCGAGTCATCTATAGGAAGGTCCCGGATACTGGTGATAGCCGGTATCCGGTATTATCGGTTTTTCTGAAGTTTGGAAGAAAAATCGGCACCAGCGCCGCCAAGTTAATTGCATTCAGTCATTTGCCTGTCACTTTCTATCTTTAAATGCTTATCAAGCGGCTGGGATGGGAAGTTCGAAAGACTTTCGAGCCAGTCTGGGAAGGAATGATGCCTTCCGCCTCACCGGTACGCGGGCCGACCACGGATGAACTGGCGGCATGTGCACCGGGGGGAATTTCCGGCGAGACCGGACACACAAGCGGGCATTGCCCGCTTTTTTGTTTTTACGGGTTCCCACACCTACAGCGCGCCGCGATCTTTCGAACCCGTTCCTCGTGTTTTAAGCTTTTGATTTTGCGCATGTCGTCTTCGCAAAACCGCTGCGCACTTTTGCGCGACATGCTTCGAGCAAGCTGCTACAACTTCTGGATCACCCTCCAGAGTCACGCTTTTTCACGGCCTCCGTCCGGCATGTCCGAAATCTTCACTGATGTTCTCCCGGTCTTCCTGCTCATTCTCGTCGGCTGGGTGATCGTTCGCACCGGCCTGTTGAAGGCCGAGGTCGGCGAAGCCATGAGCGAGTTCGTCTTCAAGATCGCCGTGCCGCTGCTGCTGTTCCAGACCATCGCGGAGGCTGATTTTCGCGGCGCTTCGCCGTTTCGGCTGTGGATCGCCTATTTTTCCGGTGTCGCGATCACCTGGACCGCCGGCCATATCGTCGCAACGCGGCTGTTCGGGCGGGATGCGCGTATCGGCGTGCTCGCCGGCGTCTCATCCGCCTTCGCCAATACGATCTTCATCGGCCTGCCGCTGGTCGGGCGCACAGTCGGGCCTGACGGCGTCATGGCGATGTCAATCCTGATCGCGGTGCATCTGCCAACGATGATGATCGCCGGTACGCTGCTGATGGAACAGGCCGAGCGCAAGGAGAATGCCGGTGCCGGTCGCAGCATCGGCGAATTGTTGCAGCATGTCGGCAGCAATCTTGTCCGCAATCCGCTTGTCATCGGCCTTTTCTGCGGTCTTGTCGTCCATCTGACCAGCCTTCCCATCCCTGCAACACTCGGCACCGCTATCGACAGCATCGCCAATATCGCCGGCCCGGCGGCACTGATCTCGCTCGGCATGGCGCTGCGCCAATATGGGCTGTCAGGCAATCTCGGCATTACCAGCGTGATTGCCTCCTTCAAACTGTTCCTGCTGCCGGCCTGCGTACTGGCAGCCGGCCATCTTCTCGGCCTTAGCCCGGAATGGCGCGCCGCACTGGTCTTGACGGCGGCAGTTCCTACAGGTGTGAACGCCTGGCTGATTGCCAATCGCTTCGGCGTCGGTCACAGTCTCGCCGCCTCGACGATTACCTTGACGACAGCGCTCGGGGCGTTCTCGGTGTCGTTTTGGGCCTATCTGCTCGGATAGCCGAGGCTCGAACTTGCCGACGATAACCGCATCTCTCCGCTTTCGGAGAGGCCGGCAGGAAAGTGGTCATATATTTGCGCATCCCGGCCTTCCCACCCGGAGCGCAGCAAAGGATGGCACATGAATATTGCAGCTCCAATCACCAACCCCGCGTCAGCCTATTCGCAGAAGGTCTTCGTGCTCCAGGGCGGCGGCGCGCTTGGCTCCTATCAGGCGGGTGCCTTTCAGGCATTGCGCGAACAGAATATCGAGCCGGACTGGATCGCCGGCATCTCGATCGGCGCGATCAACGCCTCGATCATGGCCGGCAACGTACCCGGCGAGCGGCTCGAGGCGCTGCGCTCCTTCTGGAACAAGGTGACCGTTCATCTTCCCGTCGATCTGCTGATGGAAGATCGGCGCGAAACCAATCCTTTCTATCGCTCAGTCAGCAGCTGGTGGGTTTCGACCTTCGGCGTGCCCGGTTTCTTTTCTCCCTGGCAGATTCCAGCCTGGTTCCAGACGCGAGGATCGGCGGGCGCGACCAGCATCTACGATACCGAGCAATTGCGCCAGACGCTGCTCGATCATGTCGATTTCGACCGGATCAACCACGGCCCGGTGCGCTTGAGCCTCGGCGCGGTCAACGTCCGCACCGGCAATTTCGCCTTCTTCGACAACAAGGACACCAAGATCGGACCGGAGCATGTGATGGCGAGCGGCGCCCTGCCGCCCGGCTTTCCCGCGGTCAAGATCGGCGGCGAATATTACTGGGATGGTGGCCTCGTCTCGAACACGCCGCTGACTTACGTGCTGCGCAATGGTGCCGATATCGATACGGTCGTCTTCCAGGTCGATCTCTTCAGCGCCGTCGGCCCGCTGCCGCAAGATCTCGAGGAAGTCGAGGAGCGGCGCAAGGACATCACCTATTCAAGCCGCACCCGGCTCAATACCGATCTCTTTCTGGAACGCCATCGTCTGCGGCGCGCGATATCCGACCTCTATGCCCGCCTTCCCGAAGAGGCCAAGGCCGATCCGGAGATCAAGAAGCTGGAGCAGCATTGCTCCGATTACGGCGTCACCATCATTCACCTGATCTACCGCAACAAGCAGTTCCGCTCGCATTCGAAGGATTACGAGTTTTCGGCACTGTCCATGCATGAGCATTGGGAGGCCGGATTGCGTGATGCCCGCAAGGCGCTGATCGCGGAAGACTGGCGCATGCCTCCGAGCGCGGAGGACGGGTTGAAGGTCTTCGACCTCGATCAGCGGACGCGCTCACGCCGTCACGCAATCTGAATACCGCAACACGAAAAACCCGGCCCTGAAGGCCGGGTTTTCCAATTACGCCTGTGACTTGTCTTAGTTCGTGGCGGCCGGTGCGTTCGGGTCCGGCAGCGGCACCTGCGTATCGGCGAGCGTGCGCAGATAGGCGATCACGTTGGCACGATCCTCTTCCTTCGGCAGGCCGGCAAAGCCCATCGCCGTGCCGGCGACGAATTTCTTCGGAGCGGCCAGGAAGTGATAGAGGTGGTCATAGGTCCACTTTTCCGCACCACCCTTGGAGAAGTCCTTCATGCCGGACGAATAGGCGAAGCCCTCGTGCTCGGCGACCGGGCGGTCGACAATACCCCAGAGATCGGGGCCGACCTTGTTCGGCCCGCCCTTCTCTCCGGAATGACAGGCCTGACACTTCTTGAAAATCGTCTCGCCGACCTTGGCATCAGCCTTCTGCAGCAGCTGAGCGATCGGCGTATCCGGCTTGGCGGCCGCGGCCTTGTCGCCTGCAGCCGGTTCCTCGGTCGCGACGATGGCGAAGCCTGGCTTTTCCGGTGCCTCTGTATGGAAAATAAATCCTGACGCGAGCGACACGGACTTCAACACGAATAGCGTGGCCAAAAGCGCCCCGACACCCATGTTCACGTAGGATGAATTCATCTGCTATGCTCCCCTCGCCGCCAGCATCCTCCGCTGGCCCATCTTGAATTCGCGCGAAACCTATGTCTTTTGGCTGTTTCTTGCAACTCTGTAAACGGTCTCCACCATGAGACGTTTTGACACTTTTCCCTCGGGAATAGAAGGCCCAACAATGACTGATTCAAATTTAGACAAGACGCTGGTCCTCATTCCCGCCCGCATGGCCTCCACGCGCCTGCCGGGCAAGCCGCTGGCGGATATTTGCGGCCTGCCCATGATCGTACAGGTTGCCAAGCGTGCGCGCGAGGCGGCGATCGGTCGCATCGTCGTTGCAGTCGACCATGCGGATACCTATGCCGCGGTCGCCAATGCCGGCTTCGACGTCGTCATGACACGCGGCGATCATCAATCCGGCTCGGACCGCATCTATGAGGCGCTGCAGGCCGTGGATCCGCAGGGTCGCGCCGAAATCATCGTCAACGTGCAGGGCGACCTGCCGACGATCGATCCCGACACCATCCGCGCATCGCTGCGCCCGCTCGAAAACCCGGCGGTCGACATCGCCACGCTGACCGTCGAGATCAAGGACGAGGAAGAAAAGACCCTGCCGAGCGTCGTCAAGGTCATCGGCTCGCCGATTTCCGAAAATCGCCTGCGCGCCCTCTATTTTACCCGCGCCACCGCACCCTACGGCAAGGGGCCGCTCTATCACCACATCGGTCTTTACACCTACCGCCGTGCCGCACTGGAAAAGTTCGTGAAAGCTGGGCCATCGCCACTCGAGTTACGCGAATCACTCGAGCAGCTGAGGGCTTTGGAGGCCGGCATGCGCATCGACGTCGAGATCGTTGACACGGTCCCGCTCGGTGTCGATACTCCCGGCGACCTTGAAAAGGCCAGACGTATCCTCTCCGCCGCTTCTCTCTGACGGCATTCCCCCAAGGGCAGTTCCATGATCACCAAGACCAACAAGATCTCCTTCCAGGGCGACTACGGCGCCAATTCCGACATGGCCAGCCGTGACATGTTCCCGACCATGGAGCCGCTGCCCTGCCAGACCTTCGAGGATGCCCTCACCGCCATCGACAATGGCGACGCGGATCTCGGCATGATCCCGATCGAGAACACGATCGCCGGTCGTGTCGCCGACATCCACCATCTGCTGCCGGAATCGCGCCTGCATATCGTCGGCGAATATTTCATGCCGATCCGCTTCCAGCTGATGGTCCTGCCTGGTGTCAAGAAGGAAGAGATCCGCACGGTGCACAGCCACATCCACGCACTCGGCCAATGCCGCAACATCGTGCGCGCGAATGGCTGGAAGCCTGTGATTGCCGGGGATACGGCGGGTGCTGCCAAGCTGGTGAAGGAAACCGGCGATCGCAGCATGGCGGCATTGGCGCCGCGGCTTGCGGCCGATCTCTACGGCCTCGAAATCATCGCCGAGAATGTCGAAGACACCGAAAACAACATGACGCGCTTCGTCATCCTGTCGCGCGATGAGGACTGGGCGGAGCGCAGCTCGCCCGACGAAAAGATCGTCACCACCTTTGTCTTCAACGTCCGCAACATTCCGGCCGCGCTCTACAAGGCGCTCGGCGGCTTCGCCACCAACGGCATCAACATGACCAAGCTCGAAAGCTATCAGCTCGGCGGCCGTTTTGTAGCAACGCAGTTCTATGCCGACATCGAGGGCCACCCCTCCGATCCGCATGTGCGCCGCGCGCTGGAGGAATTGCGCTTCTTCTCCGAAAAGGTCCGCATCCTCGGCGTCTATAAGGGCCACCCGACGCGGGGCGATCTCTAAGCAGCGGTTATTGCGACGCTTTGGTCACGACCTCGATACGATGCCCATCCGGATCGATGACGAAGGCGGCGAAATAGTTCGGGCCATAGTGAGGCCGAAGACCCGGTGCGCCGTTGTCCTTACCGCCATGGGCCAATGCGGCCTGATGGAACAGGACAACGGCTTCCCGGTTTGGCGCGGCAAAGGCCAAATGAAAGCCCGAGCCAGGGGCTCGCGCTTCATTGCCGCGCAATTTGATGGCGAATTTATCGCCACCGCCCGCAGGGCCATATCCAACCGCCTGGTCGGGATCGCCGGGGCTCAAGTCTTCCCAAACCCTGACATAGCCGAGCGGCGCGAAAGCGGCGTCGTAGAAGGCGGCGGCTCTCACGATATCGGACACACCGAACGAAATATGATGGAGCAATTGGTCCTCCCTTGGCTCCAAGTGTATCGATCAGTTTCTTTTGCAAACGCTGGAAGTCAACTCGGACGATTGGCATGACTGCATCGCAAGTCACTTTGATGAAACGATCTCCGGCGGTCGCCGCTAGCCCCTCATCCGGCCTTTCGGCCCCCGTCTCCCCGCCTGCGGGGAGAGGGTTAGGGTGAGGGGCAAGCCATTCGCTCAGTGCCTACTTATCCGGCTCACATACCCGCAGGCGATGGCCATCCGGGTCGAGCACAACGAAGGTCGGGCCGAAATCCATCGTCGTCAGCTCCTGCGCGATAGGCAGGCCGCGTGCCTTCCAATCCCTATAATGCTGCTCGACGGCGCCGGCGCCTTCGACCATGAAGCCCAGTTCGCCACGATTGCCGATGGCGGAGGGCTGCGGCTCGACGCTGCTGCGGCGCCAGAGGCCGAGGCTTAGGCCGTTGTCGAGCGCGAAAGCCACGAAGTTCGGCGACGCAAAAGCCGGCTCTCGGCCGAACAGATCGCGGTAGAACGGCGCACTTTCGCCGGGGTCCTTGACGTAGAAGATAATGAGGTTGGGGTTGGTCATTTGGATATTCCTCTTGTTTCGATGGATATGCGGGCATGCGCAGGCAGTCCGGCGAGCGGAGCGGCGCCCGCCAGGGATGGCTTTGTCAGTGCATGGTCAGATCTTATGCAGGCGAGTTTCCAGAACGCATCACGCTGTTCGTATCAGCTTGCTGCACTTGGTTTTTTGATTGTGCGTAGTCGTTATCGCGGAGGTCGCGACGAGCTTCTGCGGCTCGCGTCAGCGCATCCGGTCTTCCTCCCGGTAAGGGGCGCAGCCGTCCAGGAATCCCAGATCGCGCTTAACGGAACTCGGCGCCTCGTCGATATCGAGACGATTCCAGCGGCGGGTGAAATAGCCAAGCGCAATCTGCGAGAGCCGAGCCGGCCACGCCGGATATCCGTCTTCGCGCGCCTCGGCGCCACCGCGATGCGCTTGTTTCGTTAAGGTGAAAACATTGGCTGCCATGATCGGTCCTCCTTCCTGATTGGATAGACCCATCATAGTCGTACCTACTGACAGTTTCTGGCAGTAGTATCGCGTCGCCGGATCAATTGTGGACCATGCCTTCCCGCGCCTGCCATTCTCTGGCGAGGGCGACACGGCGGCGCGGGTAACGCGCCTCCAGCACCGCGAAATCGACGATACGGTCGGCGCGGAAATGGCGATAATCCTGACGCAGTTCGCACCAGGCCATGATGATGCGCGCATTGTCGAAATAGCCGAGCGCGAAAGGCCAGATGCGCCGGGTCGAGATGGCACCGTTCACGTCGCCATAGGTCAGCTGCACCATGCGCTCCGTCTGGATCGCCTTGCGCATCAGGGAAAGATCGGCCTTGTCTTCCGTGATACGACGCGTACCGACGACCACCGCCGCCTGGTCGACCGCATCGCGAAGGTCCGCGGGCAGCACGGCGGCGATCTTGGCGAGCGCATCGGCGCCGGCGGCCGCCAGACGGGCGTCAGTGGCGCGTGCCACCCATCGCGATCCCAGAACCAGCGCCTCGATCTCATCCTGAGAGAACATCATCGGCGGCAGCATGAAGCCGGGCTTCAGGACATAGCCGATACCCGGCTCGCCCTCGATCATGGCGCCCTGCGACTGCAGGCTGGCGATATCGCGATAGAGCGTGCGCAGGCTGACGCCGGTCTCCTCCGCCAGCACGGCGCCGCTGACCGGACGGCGATAGCGCCGCAATGTCTGCAACAGCGTCAGCAAGCGTTCCGAGCGGGCCATGACGCGACAAGACCTAGCGTTTCCATTCCACCCAGTCGCGCATCAGGCGATGGGCAATGGCGCCCTTGGGTGGAGATGTGTTGCCGGATGCCGAGACGCGGTCGAGCATTGCAAGCGTCTCTTCCGGGGTGAACCAGCGGCAATCTTCCAGCTCGGCCTCATCCATGTGGATTTCGCTCGACTTCGCCTCGGCGTAGCAGCCGATCATGAGGGAATGCGGCATCGGCCAGGGCTGGGATGCATGATAGCGCACGCGGCCGGTATGGATGCCGGATTCCTCATGCGTCTCGCGGCGCACCGCGTTCTCGATGGTTTCGCCCGGCTCGACGAAACCGGCGAGACAGGAATACATGCCCGGCGCGAAATGATGGCTGCGGCCGAGCAGGCAGAGGTTCTTCTCCTCGTCGATAACAAGCATGATGACCACCGGATCGGTGCGCGGGAAGATCATGTGTTCGCAAGCCGTGCACACCCGCTTGTAGCCGCCGATGCGGCTTTCCATGACCGATCCGCAACGGCCGCAGAAGCGGTTGTCGCCATTCCAGCGGAGAAGGCTCATGCCCTGCGCGGCTTCGCCGAGGATTTCGCCTTCCAGCAGCAGATCGCGCCAGAGCGAGCGCATGTCGGCCGGTTTGTACTGGCAGGCAAGCTCGTCGGCATTGACGCGCACGGGCACGGCAAGCCGGGGCTCGCCGGTCTTGCGGTATCCGAGCAGCACGGCCTCATCCCAATTCGGATCGAGATCCTTCAGCTCGTAGCGGGCAAACAGCGGGTCGAGCACCTGGCCGTCATGCTTCAACACCAGACGATCCTGGGCGAAAGCCAGGATATGGGTGCCTTCCTTGGCGAGCGCATGTTTGATCGATTCCTCGTCGCGATGCTCGGCATCCCGGTTGAGCTGGTTTTCCGCAAAGGCGGTGAGACTGCTTGGTTCCGGATGCGGGGCATCCGAGGAAAAGATGGAATGGCTCATTGTGAAAGCGTTTCCCGCAACTTGGCTATGAGGCTGTTCATGTCTTCGTCCGAATAGGGTTCCGCCTTGCCGTAGCCCCAGACCGGGCCTGGCCAGTTGGCATCACCTTCGAACCGCGCGATGACATGAACATGCAGCTGACGGACGATATTTCCAAGTGCCCCGACATTGATTTTTGCAGCGCCCGTCACCGTCTTCAGGGCGCTTGCGACCTTATCCGTTTCGAAGGTCAGCAGGATCCGGTCGAGCGGGGTCAGCTCGAAAACCTCCGATTTGTCGGGCCTGCGGGGGATCAGCACAAGCCATGGCCAGCGGCGATCCTTCATCAGCCTGACGTCGCAAAGGCCTGTGATCGCGACAGAAACGCTGTCATTCGCCAGACGATCGTCGAGCGTAAACTCCTTCAAGGGGGCATCCTCCATTGTTTTATCAAATGTTTAGCAGTTTTTTTTGACCTTGGCTTGCTTTTGATGGCGATATTGCCGATATGTGCATCCGGGAGGTTGGTGGTGGACGAGCCACTCGCCAACCGGGTCAGGTCCGGAAGGAAGCAGCCCTAACGAGCCCGGCACGGGTCATTCGTGCCAGCCTCCCACCCTTTCCGAAAGCAAGACCCGGCTTTCGCCGGGCAACAAGCTAGGCACCGGGCAACAAGCAGGGCGATGAGCGACACCGAGCGACAAGCAAAAGATGCCGCTTCGACCGGCACCGGTTACCGGGTGCTGGCCCGCAAATACAGACCCAAGGACTTCACAGATCTTATGGTCGGCCAGGAGCCGATGGTTCGCACGCTGACCAACGCGTTCGAAACCGGCCGTATTGCCCAGGCCTATATGCTGACCGGCGTCCGCGGGGTCGGCAAGACCACGACCGCCCGCATTCTGGCGCGCGCCCTCAACTACAAGACCGCCGACATCGATCGGCCGACAATCGACCTGCGTGAACCCGGCGACCACTGCCAGGCGATCATGGAAGGCCGGCATGTCGACGTCATCGAGATGGACGCCGCCTCGCACACCGGTATCGACGATATCCGGGAGATCATCGAGCAAGTGCGCTACCGGCCGGTCTCGGCGCGCTACAAGGTCTACATCATCGACGAAGTGCACATGCTGTCGACGGCCGCCTTCAACGGGTTGTTGAAGACGCTCGAAGAGCCGCCCGAGCATGTGAAGTTCATCTTCGCCACCACCGAAATCCGCAAGGTGCCGATCACGGTGCTGTCGCGCTGCCAGCGCTTCGACCTGCGCCGCATCAGCGCCTCCGATCTCGTCGGGCTGTTCACCACCATTGCCGGCAAGGAAGGCATCGAGGCCGAGCCGGAAGCGCTCGCCATGATCGCCCGCGCCGCCGAGGGCTCGGCGCGCGACGGCCTGTCGCTGCTCGACCAGGCGATCGCCCATGGCAGCGGTTTCGTTGCCGCCGATGCCGTGCGCGGGATGCTCGGGCTCGCCGACCGCGCCCGCATCGTCGATCTCTTCGGCCATGTCGTCAAAGGCGATGTTTCGGCAGCGCTTGCCGAATTCAACAGCCAGTACGAGGCCGGCGCCAATCCCGTCGTCGTCTTGACCGACCTTGCCGATTTCACCCATCTCGTGACCCGCCTCAAATATGTGCCCGATGCCGCCGACGATCCGTCGCTCAGCGAAATCGAGCGCACGAAAGCGGCGGAATTCGCGCAAGGGGTCGCCGTAACCGCACTTTCCCGCATCTGGCAGATGCTTCTCAAAGGCATCACCGAGACGGAAAACGCTTCTCGCACGGCCGGCGCTGCCGAAATGGTGTTGATCCGGCTGGCACATGCAGCCCATCTGCCGGCACCGGAAGATGCCGCCCGCAGGCTTGCCGAGTTTTCCGATGGTAATGGTGGTTCGCGCCCATCGCCCGCCCCAAGCGGCGGTAACGGCGGCGGCGCGGTATCCTATCAGGGTAGCGCCATGGCGCGTGCGGTCGAAACATCTGCGCCGCGGCCCACGCCCTCCGCACCGGTCGCCATGCTGCGTGCCGTGCCGAGTGCCCAGCCGGATTCGCAACCCTTCGGACGTATCGAGCCGAAGCCGGTCGAAGCGCCGAAACCACTCGTGCCGGTCAATTCGATGGCCGACATCGCCGAACTCGCCAGCCAGAAGCGCGATCCGAAGCTGAAGGCGCTGGTGCGAACCTTTGTGCGCCCCGTCAAACTGGAGCCGGGCCGGCTCGATGTCAGCCTCACGCCGGGCGCGCCCGGCACGCTTTTGAACGAGCTTGCCGTCAAGCTGAAGGAATGGACCGGCATCCACTGGATCGTCAGCCTCAGCCGCGAGGAAGGCCAGCCGACGCTGGTCGAAGCCGAAGCGAACGCTCAGAAACAGCGTGTCGCCGATGCACGCCAGGACCCCGACGTCGCAGCGATCCTGGCGCAGTTTCCAGGCGCAAAGATCATCGACGTGCGGGTGCGGGCACCCGAGACGGAAGACGAAGAGGAAGTTACGGCGCCTCCCGCCGCCGCCGAATCCGTTGACGGCGATATTCTACCGGGCGACGATATCGAATTCTAACGCTAGGATGGCCGTTTACGGAACCGCATCGGCCTGAGGCCGTTGGCGATATATCCCGGCTGAGCATACAGACACTTGCAGAAGAAGGACCAAAGACGATGCGCGACATCATGGGCATGATGGGCAAAGTGAAGGAAATGCAGGCGAAGATGGAGAAGATGCAGTCGGAGATCGCCGACATTCGCGTCGAAGGCAAGGCCGGCGGCGGTCTCGTCACCGTCACCGTCAACGGCAAGGGCCTGATGCTCGGCCTCAAGATCGATCCCTCGCTCTTCAAGGAAGACGATGTCGAGATCCTCGAAGACCTGATCGTCGCCGCCAACAAGGATGCCCAGGAAAAGGCCGAGGCGATCGCCGCTGAAAAGACCCGCGAACTGACGGCTGGCCTGCCGATCCCGCCCGGCTTCAAGCTGCCGTTCTGAGACTAGAGCCTTTCCGCGTTTCTTCGAATCGCGAAAACGCTCTATTTTTTGCTTCTACGCAATTCCAAGCGGAAAACCGCTATACACTTTTCCTGGAATTGCGGTGCCCCTCTTCCATCAGCGGGCGGCGGCTTTGCGAATGAGATCGCGGCCGATCGCCTTTATTGGCTCATTTCGCAGCACCAGCGACGTCGTCACGGCCCCATGGCGGGCAATGGAATCGACGATGGTTTCAAGATCAGATGGCGTCGGCACGAGAACCTTGAGCATAAAGCAATCCTCGCCCGTCAGCCTCAAGACCTCGATTATCTCGGGCATTTCGGAAAATTGCTTCAGATAGGGCCGGATGTGCTCATGCGTGGTCCTGAGACGGATGACCGCCATCATGCCGAGCCCGACAGCTGAGGGATCGACGACCGCGCGATAACCGGCAATCACGCCACGCTCTTCCAATCGCTTCAGCCGCTCCGAGGCTGCCGGCTGCGATAGACCGACCCGGCGGCCAAGCTCCGATACCGAGATTCGCCCATCCTGCTGCAAAATCTCGATGATCGACAGATCCGTCGGATCCAAACCTCTTTCGATGATATCCATTGCCCACCTTCAATTCATCGGTTGGTGAAAGTTTTATCCGATGGATTGCAATGTCAATCGGCAACCCGACATGTCAGCTTTTCTCCATTCGGGACTATGGAGAAAGAATAGAGATGAGCGATATCATCACGCTACCGGGGCTCGACGGCTCAGGTGAAGGTCACTGGCAAACGCTTTGGGAACGGGATGATCCGATCATGCGCCGTTTCCAGCCGTCGAGCTGGGACAGGCCGATACTCACGGACTGGATTGCCGCGCTGGAGAGGGAAATCTCGCGCTCCAGAACGCCGCCGATCCTGATCGCGCACAGTCTTGCCTGCCAGTTGATCGCCCATTGGGCTCCGTCAACGACAAGCGCGATCCGTGGCGCATTCATGGTGGCTGCGCCAGATCCGACGGGGAAAATCTATCTTGCCGAGGCCGGCAGCTTTGCAAACCCGCCGCTGAAGCGGCTGCCTTTTCCGTCCCTGCTTGTCGCCAGCACCGACGATCCGTTCGGCTCCTTCGATCATGCGCGTCGGAGCGCCGAAATCTGGGGCAGCGCCTTCGTCGATGTCGGGCCGCGCGGCCATGTCAACGCCGCATCCGGCCTGGGCGACTGGCCGGAAGGCAAGGCGATCTTCGAGCGCTTTCGCGCGCAGCTCGGCTGAATGCAAATCAGGCGTTTGGAAAAGCCGGGCCGGGGTGCTATCTCTCAATCTCGCCTTCCAGATATCGTCTGGTCTGCCTGCTCGGAGGGAATGCGATGAGCCTGTCGACGCTGCTTGTTTTTGCCGGCGCTTTGTTCATTGCGGCGGGATCGCCGGGGCCGAACATTGCCGCGCTGGTGGCGCGCGTGCTGACGAAGGGCGCGCGCAACGTGCTGCCCTTCCTCTCGGGCATGTGGCTCGGCGAGGCGATCTGGTTGACCTGCGCCGTTGCCGGCCTTGCGACCATCGCCGAAACCTTCCACCTCGCCTTCGTGGTGATCAAGTGGCTCGGCGTTGCCTATCTGCTCTATCTTGCCTGGAAGATGTGGTTTGCGGCTTCCGACGCTGCGGAAGAGCAGTTGCCGAACGAGCAATCGGCCGTGCGGCTTTTCCTTGCCGGCTTCACCGTCACCATGGGCAATCCGAAGATCATGGTCTTCTATGTGGCGCTGCTGCCCTCGATCATCGATCTGCACGGTGTGACGATCTCCGGCTGGGCCGAGCTGGTGGCGACGATGTTCGTAGTGCTGATCGTTATCGACCTCTCATGGGCGATGCTGGCGGCAAAGGCCCGGACCTTCCTCAAGAGCCGCCGCGCCGTGCGCATCGCCAATCGCGCCAGTGCCGGCACGATGGCGGGTGCGGCCGTCGCCATCGCCATGCGATAAGCTTAGACGCCAGCGTCGTTATCGAGCGTCGCCCGCAGCTTGTAATGGATCGGAGCCGCAAGGTAACGCGCCCGATCCACCGGCGATAATCGCCTGCCAAACGTTGCCATCAGCTCCGGCATGGTCACCCGTCCGCCGGCATAAGGCACATAGGCGACCGGCGTACCGGCACTCACGGTGCCAGAGGTAAGCACCCGGCAATAGATGCCGGGGCGACCCGCACGGGAATAGAATTTGACGAACAGGGGATCGCCCATCTTCGCGGCAAAGGTGGCGCAAGGGGTGCGTGCCGAGGTCACCTCCAAAACCAGATCGCCGGCTATGAATCTATCGCCGACGGCGACGGTGCAATTGTCCAGGCCCTCGACAATGAGATTCTCGCCAAAGGCGCCGGGCTCCAGCGGGCGTCCGAGTTCCTTCGCCCACCAGTCCAAGGTCAGCGAACCCTCGACATAGACGGCCTGATCGCGACCGCCGTGATATTCGCGATTGCAGATGGTGTCGCCGAGCAGACCCTCGGTGTCGATCATCACGGCGCCGTTGACCGCATGCTTGTTGATGCCGGTCTTCATTTTCTTGCCCGGCAGCGTTTCCGGAGCGCCGAGGCAAACGGCCAGAATTTTCATCGCTCAACCGTCCCTTCCGTGATTCCGTTCCTTGAGCATATGAGCTAAAAGCCTCCCATGGCAAAGCGAGTCACCGGCCCCGAAATCGAAAAACTCATCCAGCTTCTGGCGAAGGTGCCTGGGCTCGGGCCGCGCTCGGCGCGGCGCGCGGCACTGCATCTGATCAAGAAGAAGGACCAGCTGCTCGGGCCGCTGTCCCATGCCATGGGCGAGGCCTATGACAAGGTGAAGATCTGCTCGCACTGCGGCAATGTCGATACCGTCGACCCCTGCACCGTCTGCACGGACGACCGGCGTGACCAATCGGTCATCATCGTCGTCGAAGATGTCTCGGACCTCTGGGCACTGGAGCGATCAGGCGCGATGAACGCTGCCTATCACGTTCTAGGCGGCGTGCTGTCGCCGCTCGACGGCGTCGGACCGGACGATCTCAACATTCGCGGGCTGGTTGCCCGCGTTGGCGAAGGCGGTGTCCGCGAAGTCATCATCGCCGTCAATGCGACGGTCGAGGGGCAAACCACAGCACACTATATAACCGATCAGCTCGACGGCCTCGAGGTCAAGATCACCCGTCTTGCCCATGGCGTACCTGTTGGAGGCGAGCTCGACTATCTGGATGAAGGCACGCTGGCGGCGGCGTTGAGAGCACGGACGGCGATTTGAGGCGATTTTTCGCGAAGATATAAAGGACTGAGCATGAGGAGAGTGCACACCCCCCTCCGTCAGCTTTCGCTGACATCTCCCCCACAAGGGGGGAGATTGGTTGCTCGTAGCGCCGACGTGCCTCAAACCAATATTGTGTCCGCGGAAACTTCTGACCATCGATATGGCGTGAAGCGCGCCGCAAACGATCTCCCCCCTTGTGGGGGAGATGTCCCGATAAGGACAGAGGGGGGTATCTCGCGGCATATTCTGCGGCTGCTCATCCTCCTCCTTACGCTTCTCCCCCTCCCCGCTCTCGCCGCCTCGAAGGCCGATGTCGAGGCACAGTTTCAGACCTGGATACAGAAGGATCTCTGGCCGGACGCACAGAAGGCCGGGATTTCGGAAAAGACCTTCCAGGCCGCCTTTACCGGCGTGACGCTGAATTGGGATCTGCCTGACCTCGAGCCGCCGGGCTTCCCGAAGCCGAAGCAACAGGCGCAGACCCAGGCCGAGTTCTCCTCGCCCGCCCCCTATTTCAACGAGGCGCGGCTGCAGAAGCTCGCCACGACGGGACGGAGCCTTGCCTCGCAATATGGGCCGGTGCTGCGGCGGATCGAGAAGACCTATGGCGTGCCGGGGCCGATCCTGCTCGCCATCTGGGGCCGAGAAACCGGCTTCGGGGCCGCCAAGCTGCCGAATTCGGCGATCCAGGTGCTTGCGACCAAGGCGTTCATGTCGACCCGCAAGGACATGTTCCGCAACGAGCTCATCGCGGCGCTGCGCATCCTCGAGCACGGCGACGTGACGCCGGATCAGTTCAAGGGCTCCTGGGCGGGCGCTCTTGGCCAACCGCAATTCATGCCGACCAACTATCTGAAATATGCCGTCGATTTCGATGGCGACGGCCATCGCAACATCTGGACCTCGGTGCCGGACACGCTGGCTTCCATAGCCAACTATATGGTTCAGAAGGGCTGGCAACGCGGTCGTGGCTGGGGATACGAAGTGACCATCCCTCAAAACGTCTCCTGCGCACAGGAAGGGCCTGATCTCGCCAAGCCGGTTTCGCAATGGGCGTCGCTCGGGATCGCACGCGTCTCCGGCAAGGCGTTTCCGTCGGACGAAATGCGGGCGAGCGGCATGATGCTAGTGCCGGCCGGCCGCGACGGGCCGGAATTCATCGTCACGCCGAATTTCTACGTCATCAAGGAATACAATAATTCCGACCTCTACGGCCTCTATATCGGCAACCTCGCCGACCGCATCGCCAATGGTAGCGGCGCCTTCCAGGAAAAATGGGGCGATGTCGGCAAGATGCTGCGCTCGGATGTCGCCAACATGCAGAAGGTTCTGGAGCACAAAGGCTACGATGTCGGCGGGACCGACGGCCTGCCCGGCTACAAGACCAGGCGCTCGATCGGCCAGTGGCAGGAAAAGAGCGGCATGAAGCCCACCTGCTATCCGGACAGTTCGATGCTGGGCGTCCTGAAATAGCAGCGCGGACAGCTTTCGGCGCGAATGCCTTGCAATTTGCCGGAAAGGGGCTTATATCGGCTTCAAATTCTTGATCGCGTGATGAAGAGTGGGCCGCAAGGACCCGCTCTTTTTTATTAGCGCGATCTCCCAATGCATGAACAATGCAGGAGTGAATGCTTGTCGGACGTGACAAACGCAGACAATACCAATGAACCCAGGCTGATCGTCGAAACCGGCCTTGATCAGCGCGTCGCCGCCATCATCGAGCCCGTCCTTGTGGGCATGGGCTTCCGTCTGGTGCGCGTGCGTCTCCTCAATCTGAACGGCCTGACGCTGCAGGTCATGACCGAGCGCAACGACGGCACGATGACCGTCGAGGACTGCGAAGAGGTCTCCACGGCCATTTCGCCGGTTCTGGATGTGGAAGATCCGATCGATAAGGCGTATCATCTTGAAGTATCTTCGCCGGGCATCGACCGCCCGATGGTGCGCAAGTCGGATTTCCAGCGCTGGATCGGCCATATCGTCAAGTGCGAAACGTCGATCCTCGTTGACAACCGCAAGCGTTTCCGCGGCAAGATCGCCGCCGTCGACAATGATGGTTTCACGATCGAGCGCGACCAGGTTGCCTATGGCGAGGAGCCGAAGGTGACCATTCCGTTCAGCACGCTGGCCGAAGCCAAGCTGATCCTGACGGACGATCTCATCCGCGACGCGCTGCGCGCCGACAAGCTGGCGAAAGCCGAGGCAGCGAACCAGAACGAAGCGGACGACGACGAAGAATAACCGATCAACGAACCGCCTGACGGAACGGGAACCCAGAAGGCAGGAAGACGGAGACTAATACAATGGCAGTCAGTGCGAACCGGCTAGAACTTCTGCAGATCGCAGATGCAGTGGCGCGCGAAAAGGTCATCGACCGCGAGATCGTGCTTGCCGCAATGGCGGATGCGATCCAGAAGGCCGCGCGCTCGCGTTACGGTACGGAATCGAACATCCGCGCCGACATCAACCCGAAGACGGGTGAGATTCGTCTGCAGCGTCTGCTCGAAGTGGTCGAGAAGGCCGAGGACTATTCCACGCAGATCCCGCTGGAGCTGGCCCGCGACCGCAACCCGGACGCAGCGCTTGGCGATTTCATCGCCGATCCGCTGCCGCCGATGGATTTCGGCCGCATCGCCGCCCAGTCGGCAAAGCAGGTCATCGTGCAGAAGGTGCGCGAAGCCGAGCGTGACCGTCAGTTCGACGAATTCAAGGATCGCGTCGGCGAGATCGTCAACGGCACCGTCAAGCGCGTCGAATACGGCAATGTCATCGTCGACCTCGGCCGTGGTGAAGGCATCATCCGCCGCGACGAGATGATCCCGCGCGAAAACTTCCGCTACGGCGACCGCGTTCGCGCTTACGTCTACGACGTTCGTCGCGAACAGCGTGGTCCGCAGATCTTCCTGTCGCGCACGCATCCGCAGTTCATGGTCAAGCTCTTCACCATGGAAGTGCCCGAAATCTACGACGGCATCATCCAGGTGAAGTCGGTTGCCCGTGATCCCGGCTCGCGCGCCAAGATCGCCGTCATCTCGAACGACTCGTCGATCGATCCGGTCGGCGCCTGCGTCGGTATGCGCGGTTCGCGCGTCCAGGCCGTCGTCGGCGAGCTGCAGGGCGAAAAGATCGACATCATTCCCTGGTCCAGCGAGCCGGCGAACTTCGTCGTCAACGCGCTGCAGCCGGCCGAAGTCGCCAAGGTCGTTCTCGATGAGGACGCAGAGCGTATCGAAGTCGTGGTTCCGGACGAGCAGCTTTCGCTCGCCATCGGCCGCCGCGGCCAGAACGTCCGTCTCGCCTCGCAGCTGACCGGCTGGGACATCGACATCATGACAGAAGCCGAGGAATCGGAGCGCCGCCAGAAGGAATTCAACGAACGCACGAACCTGTTCATGGACGCGCTCGACGTCGATGAAATGGTCGGCCAGGTTCTGGCCTCCGAAGGCTTTGCCGCCGTCGAGGAACTGGCTTACGTCGATCTCGATGAAATCTCCTCGATCGACGGCTTCGATGAAGACACCGCTCAGGAAATCCAGACCCGCGCCCGCGAATATCTCGAGAAGCTCGAAGCCGAGATGGACGAGAAGCGCAAGGCGCTCGGCGTTTCCGACGAGCTGCGCGAGATCAACGGTATGACGGCGCAGATGATGGTCGCGCTTGGCGAAGACGGCATCAAGACGATCGAAGATTTCGCCGGCTGCGCCGCCGACGACCTCGTCGGCTGGTCCGAGCGCAAGAACGGCGAGACGAAGAAGTTCGAAGGTCTGTTCTCAAAGCTCGAAGTTTCGCGCGTCGAAGCTGAGCAGATGGTCGTGCAGGCCCGCCTGCTGGCCGGCTGGATCACCGAAGCCGATCTCGCTACCGAAGCCGAAGAGGCATCGGAAGGTGAAGGCGAGGCCGAGCAGGAAGCATGATGAGCGCAGAGGGGCCGAAGGCTGCACCCGAAGACGACGATCTTGCGGGTGATGGCGAAAATGGCCGTATGTGCATCGTAACACGCGAAAGCGGATCGCCGGATGAGCTGATCCGCTTCGTCGCCGCTCCGGACGGAACCGTCGTTCCGGATCTGAAGCGGCAGCTGCCGGGACGTGGGTGCTGGGTCAAGGTCGACCGGGCGCTCGTGGACAAGGCAGTGGCAAAGAAGTTGTTCTCCCGCGCCCTGAAGGCGGAGGTGGCCGCGCCGAGCGATCTCGGTGCCACCGTCGACCGCCTGCTTGCGGCGCAACTGGCTGGGATGATGAACATGGCACGCAAGGCGGGCCAGTTCGTATCCGGCTCGTCGAAGGTGGATGGCGCCGTTCGCAACGGCTCGGCACTTGCCGTGTTCCATGCGATGAACGCCGCCGCCGATGGCGTGCGCAAGATAGACCAGGCTCGCAAGGCCTGGCATCTCGGCATGGAGACCGAAGCGGAAATACCGTCCTTCCGTGTCTTTACGGAGGCGGAAATGGACGAACTGATGGGCCAGAATGCTTTTATCCATGCCGCAGCGCTTGCAGGGCAGGCGGGTGAGGGTGTAGTGAAGCGCGCAAACCTGCTCGAACGGTACCGCAACGGCGGTCAGTCCCGGGCAACGGGCGGCGCTGGCCGGCGAAAACAATGACGCGGTCACCGGCCTTTGCCGGACGCCTCATTAAGGTACATGCATTGAACGACAGGGTCTGACGGACATTTCCGAGCCCTGTCCGAAGGAACAGGAACGGAATGACCGACAATCAAGACGACAAGACGCTGAGTGTTTCGGGTAAGAAGACCCTCACCTTGAAACCTTCAGGCGTAAACCAGGGCACCGTGCGCCAGGACATGGGCCGCGGTCGCACCAAGGCGGTCGTGGTTGAGACCCGTAAGCGCCGCCCGCTACGTCCTGAAGACGAAAAGCCAATCACGCCGACGACGACAGCCGCGCCATCGGTGACGCGCGTCGCCGAACCGACGCCGCAGCCGCCGCGCCCGCCGCAGCCGGCTCCGCGCATTCATCAGCCGGGCGGCCAGCAGCAGCGGCCAGCACAATCCAACCAGGGCTATCAGCAGCGCCCGCAGCAGGAGCGCTCGTCGCGTCCGGTGGTTCTGAACCACCTGTCGGCCGACGAGATGGACGCTCGCCGCCGCGCTCTCGCCGACGCCCAGGCTCGTGATGCGGCCGACGCTGTTCGTCGCGCCGAAGAAGAAGCCCGCCGCAAGCAGGAAGAAGAAGTCCGCCGCGTTGCCGAACAGGCCGAAGCCGCTCGCCGTGCCGCCGAAGAGGCTGCTCAGGCCGCGGCGGCAGCCAAGGTTGCCGAACAGGCTCCGGCTGCTCCGGTTGAAGCCAAGGTTGAAGCTCCGAAGCCGGCTACGCAGCCTGCTCCGGCTCCGGCCGTTGCACGCCGCCCGGATGCTTCCGCTCCACAGTCTGCCCGCCCCGGCGCAGCCGCTACGGAAGCGCCGGCCAATCGCCGTCGCCCGGGCAGTGAGGAAGAGGAAAGCCGTGGCCCGTCGCGCGGTGCTCCGATCCGTGGCAAGGTCACCCGGCCCGAGCCGGCGAAGCCCGTCACCACGCGTCCGAAGACAGACGAAGAGCGTCGCCGCGGCAAGCTGACGGTCACCACGGCCGATGTCGACGAAGACGGCAACGCACGCGGTCGTTCGCTTTCGGCCATGCGCCGCCGCCAGGAAAAGTTCCGCCGCAGCCAGATGCAGGAAACGCGCGAGAAGATTTCGCGTGAAGTCGTGCTGCCCGAGACCATCACGATTCAGGAACTGTCGCAGCGCATGTCCGAACGCGCCGTCGACGTCATCAAGTACCTGATGAAGGAAGGTCAGATGATGAAGCCGGGCGACGTCATCGACGCCGATCTGGCCGAACTCATCGCCGGCGAATTCGGCCATACGGTCAAGCGCGTTTCGGAATCCGACGTCGAGCAGGGCATCTTCGACGTTGCCGACGAGGAAGGCGAACTGGTTTCCCGTCCGCCTGTTGTCACCATCATGGGTCACGTCGACCACGGCAAGACCTCGCTGCTCGACGCCATCCGTCATGCAAACGTGGTTGCCGGCGAAGCCGGTGGCATCACCCAGCATATCGGTGCCTATCAGGTCGAGCAGAACGGTCAGAAGATCACCTTCATCGACACCCCCGGCCACGCCGCCTTCACGGCAATGCGTGCCCGCGGCGCCCAGGCGACCGATATCGCAATCCTCGTGGTTGCGGCTGACGACAGCGTGATGCCGCAGACGATCGAATCGATCAACCACGCCAAGGCGGCGGGTGTTCCGATCATCGTGGCGATCAACAAGATCGACAAGCACGAAGCCAACCCGCAGAAGGTCCGCACGGAACTGCTGCAGCACGAAGTCTTCGTCGAATCCATGGGCGGTGAAGTGCTCGACGTGGAAGTCTCCGCGAAGAACCGCACCAACCTCGACAAGCTGCTCGAAGCCATCCTGCTGCAGGCGGAAATCCTTGACCTCAAGGCCAATCCGAACCGCACGGCGGAAGGCACCGTCATCGAAGCCCAGCTCGATCGCGGCCGCGGCTCCGTCGCCACCGTGCTCGTACAGAAGGGCACGCTGCGTCCGGGCCAGATCGTCGTTGCCGGCGATCAGTGGGGCCGCGTTCGCGCGCTCGTCAACGACAAGGGTGAGCATGTGAAGGAAGCAGGCCCGGCCATGCCGGTCGAACTGCTCGGCCTTTCCGGCGCACCGCAGGCCGGCGACAAGTTCGCCGTCGTCGAAAGCGAAAGCCGTGCCCGCGAGATCTCGGAATATCGCCAGCGCCTCACCCGCGACAAGGCGGCTGCCCGCCTGTCCGGTCAGCGCGGCTCGCTGGAGCAGATGATGACGCAGCTCCAGGCTGTCGGCGTGAAGGAATTCCCGCTCGTCATCAAGGGCGACGTGCAGGGTTCGATCGAAGCCATTGCCGGCGCGCTCGAAAAGCTCGGCACCGACGAAGTCCGTGCCCGCATCGTTCATTCCGGTGCAGGCGGGATTACCGAATCGGATGTGTCGCTGGCGGAAGCCTCCAATGCGGCAATCATCGGCTTCAACGTCCGCGCCAACGCACAGGCACGTCAGTTCGCCGAGCGTCAGGGTATCGAAATCCGCTACTACAACATCATCTACGACCTGGTGGATGACGTGAAGGCAGCGATGTCGGGCCTGCTCTCGCCGGAGCGTCGCGAAACCTTCCTCGGCAATGCCGAGATCCTCGAGGTGTTCAACATCACGAAGGTCGGCAAGGTCGCGGGTTGCCGCGTTACCGAAGGCAAAGTCGAGCGTGGCGTCGGTGTGCGTCTGGTGCGCGACAACGTCGTCATCCACGAAGGCAAGCTCAAGACGCTCAAGCGCTTCAAGGACGAAGTGTCGGAGGTCAATGTCGGCCAGGAATGCGGTATGGCCTTCGAAAACTACGAAGACATTCGCGCCGGCGACACCATCGAGTGCTTCCGCGTCGAGCATATCACCCGCACGCTGTAAGCGATCCTTCGATTTACGAGATACAAAACCGCCGGCCAAGACCGGCGGTTTTTTGTTGGATGCTACGAACGGGATGCGCAAACGGTATGACGCCTGTATCTGAGGACGAACATTCAATCACCGTCTCCTTCATTCGCCAGCCGGACGAGCACGTCGCGGTGATGCTGCGGGCGGGCAGGCGCGCGGCGGGCCGCAGCCCGCAGAAAGCCCAAAACGACGCGGGATGGTTCGTACTGTGGGCGATCGCTATCGGTGCAGCCCTGCCCGTCGTCTTCCATTTCCTGCGCGAATACATATTCATTCCAATTTTCGGACTGTCGCCGTCGATCAATAAGGGCGACATGGCGATCATTTGGCTCATACCGACGCTGATCCTCTACGCACTGGTTTTGACCTACTCGAGTTGGCAGGTGCGGCGGCGCCTGGCGGCGATGCAAGCCCGTATACGGCCCGATATCACGATCACGGTGACAATTACGCCCAATGGCGCCACCTGGAACACAGAGCACACATCGATGTGGCTCGCCTGGAGCGAGATCGTCGATATCGGCCTTCGCGACAAACGGATCGAATTCGATCTCGAGTCCTTCGCAACCTATATCCCCATATCCGCTTTCGCCTCCGAGGCCGAGCAACAGGCCGCTTTCGCAAGGATTCTCGGCCTCTGGCGGGCTGCAAAGCCTGTGCAGCCTTGACCTTTGCGCCGGATCGAGTCATTTGACCCGCTTTATCGCGTCCAAGGGACGCTGCTAACGGAACAACCATGACCAAACCAACCTCTTCCGCGCCCTCGCAGCGCATGCTTCGCGTCGGCGAGCAGGTGCGCTCAGCGATCACGCAGGTTCTGCAGCGCGGCGAAGTGCGCGACGACCTGATCGAGCGCACCGTGATCTCCATTTCCGAGGTGCGCATGTCGCCCGACCTGAAGATCGCCACCGCCTTCGTGACCCCGCTCGGCGTTTCCGACCACAACGCCGTCATCGAGGCGTTGAACCGCCATGCGAAATATATCCGCGGCCGCCTCGGCCCGCAGCTTCGCCAGATGAAGTACATGCCGGAAGTCCGCTTCCGCGACGATACGAGCTTCGACAATTACAAGAAGATCGATGCGCTGCTGCGCTCGCCCGAGGTCAGCCGCGACCTCGAAGACGATAACGACCAAGATCAATAACAGAGACAGACAATGTCCAAGCCACGCAAGCCCAAGGGCCGCCCGATTTCGGGCTGGCTCATCCTCGACAAGCCGATCGATTTCGGCTCGACCGAGGCCGTTTCCAAGATCAAGTGGCTGTTCAAGGCCCAGAAGGCCGGCCATGCCGGCACGCTCGATCCGCTCGCCTCCGGCATGCTGCCGATCGCGCTCGGCGACGCCACCAAGACGGTTCCCTACGTCATGGACGGTCGCAAGATCTATGAATTCACCGTGACCTGGGGCGAGGAACGCGCTTCCGACGACCTCGAAGGCGAAGTGACCGCCACGTCCGACAGGCGTCCGAGCGAAGAAGATATTCGCGCGCTGCTGCCGAACTATACCGGCGTCATCAACCAGATCCCGCCGCAGTTCTCGGCCATCAAGATTGCTGGCGAGCGCGCCTACGATCTGGCCCGCGAAGGCGAGACGGTCGAGATCCCCTCGCGCGAAGTCGAGATTTTCCGCCTGACGCTGCTGGCCTGCCCGGATGCCAATACGGCGCATTTCGAAGTCGAGTGCGGCAAAGGCACCTATGTGCGCGCCCTTGCCCGCGATTTCGGCCGCGATCTCGGCTGCTACGGCCATATTTCCGGCCTGCGCCGCAGCTTCGTTGCACCCTTCGCCGAAGAGGCGATGGTGCCGCTTGCCGATCTTGTGGCACTCGAAGAGATCGAAGATGCCGACGAACGGCTTGCCGCCCTCGACGCGCTGCTGATCGACACGGCGGAAGCCCTGTCTTCGCTGCCGCATCTCGTCATCAGCGATGACCAGGCGCACCGCCTGAAGATGGGTAATCCCATTCTCGTGCGCGGCCGCGATGCGCCGGTTGCCGAAACCGAGGCCTACGCCACGGCACGCGGCAAGCTGATCGCCATCGGCGAGATCGGCCAGGGCGAATTCCGCCCCAAGCGCGTGTTCGGCTGATCCTCGATCAACCGGAAATGGCAGCTATTGCGAGGCAATGGCGATGCGATATGCTCTCCGACGGGCCATGACGGCCCGTTCAAGGGGGAGAATATGCGCAGCGCTACCATCAGCATACTGACATTCCTTTCGTTGTTCCTCACAGTCGCAAGCGCGCATTCCGCCGAACGCTGGGCCGGGCTGCCGCCCTTCCCGCCCATGCCACAGCCGAAGACGAGCGGCATGGCCGATGTTAATGACATCAAGATGTATTACGCCGAATATGGTCAGGGTGACCCCATCCTCTTCATCCATGGCGGACTGGGGAATGCCGATGTCTGGGGCGCTCAGGTTGCCGATTTCGCCAGGGATCACCTCGTTATCGTTGCCGACAGCCGCGGGCATGGCCGCTCGACGCGCAGCCAGCAGCCCTTCGGCTACGATCTGATGACTTCGGATTACGTCGCGCTGCTCGACTATCTGAAGATCGGCAGGGTGACGCTGGTCGGTTGGTCGGATGGCGGCATCATCGGCATCGACATGGCGATGAAACATCCCGAAAAGCTGACGCGCGTGATCGCGCAAGCCGCCAATGTCACGACCGACGGTGTCAAACCGGATGTCATGAGCAACAAGACCTTCAACGACTACATCAACGTCGCCGGCGAGTACTACAAGAAGCTGTCGCCGACGCCGAACGAGTATGATGCCTTCGTCAACCAGATTTCGCAGATGTGGGCGACGCAGCCGGCATGGACTGCAGCCGACCTTGGAAAGATCACAGTGCCGGTCACGCTTGCCATCGGCGATCATGACGAGGCGGTCAAGCTCGACCATACGCAGATGATGGCGAAGGAGATTCCGGGAGCCAAGCTCGTCATCCTGAAGGACGCCAGCCATTTCGCCATGCTGCAGCATCCAGAGGGCTACGATGCCATGATCCGGGATGCCATGGCGGGGCGCTGAAACCGCCTCGGGGACAACCCTCTTTCCATTGCCGCTCATTTGGTTTATAGGCAGCGCCAGCATCAGGCATGCCTGATTGCATTCGCGGCCAATGCTGGACGACATCCCGGCGTTTGGCGACTTCAATCTCCTCTCATAGAAAGGACCATCCGATGTCGATCACTGCTGAGCGCAAGGCTGCGCTGATCAAGGAATACGCTACCGCTGAAGGCGACACCGGTTCTCCGGAAGTCCAAGTTGCGATCCTGACCGAGCGCATCAACAACCTCACGGAACACTTCAAGGACCACAAGAAGGACAACCACTCCCGTCGTGGCCTTCTGACGATGGTTTCCAGCCGGCGCTCGCTTCTTGACTACCTCAAGAAGAAGGACGAAGGCCGTTATACCAAGCTGATCACCAGCCTCGGTATCCGCCGCTAACGGAATTTCCGGCGGGCGTTCACCTGAACGTCCGCCGGATGCTTATGAAGAGTACGAAATTCTGAGACCAGTTTCCCTCGCGCCTTGTGTCGGTGCGATGCGAAACCATCGGCAGGCCGGATGGGCCGGTGCTGCCAACAACAACCGTTGACCTGTCATGGGGCAGGATTGCCGGATGCTTTCAGCCGAAGCTTCGTGCTTCGGCCTGATTTCGAAAGCCTCTCGTTGTCTTGCCCGTGATGCGTCACATTTCGTGCGGTCGAAGATGTGCCCTGCCGAATTCGTCGGCGACGGCGCCTTTTCCCGCATAATGCAAGGACAAGATATGTTCGATATCCATACCGTCGAAATCGAGTGGGCAGGCCGCCCGCTGAAGCTGGAAACCGGCAAGATCGCCCGCCAGGCCGACGGCGCCGTTGTCGCCACCTACGGCGAGACCGTGGTGCTTGCGACCGTCGTTTCCGCCAAGGCGCCGAAGCCGGGCCAGGACTTCTTCCCGCTCACCGTCAACTACCAGGAAAAGACCTACGCAGCCGGCAAGATCCCCGGCGGCTACTTCAAGCGCGAGGGCCGTCCGAGCGAAAACGAAACGCTCGTTTCCCGCCTGATCGACCGCCCGATCCGCCCGCTTTTCCCGGAAGGCTACAAGAACGACACGCAGGTCGTCGTTACCGTCATCCAGCATGACCTTGAAAACAACCCTGACATTCTGTCGATGGTTGCCACTTCCGCAGCGCTCACACTCTCCGGCGTTCCCTTCATGGGCCCGGTCGGCGGCGCTCGCGTCGGCTACATCAACGGCGAGTACGTGCTGAACCCGCATCTCGACGAGATGGACGAATCGAGCCTCGACCTCGTCGTCGCCGGCACGCAGGACGCCGTTCTGATGGTTGAATCCGAAGCCAAGGAACTGCCTGAAGACGTCATGCTCGGCGCCGTCATGTTCGGTCATCGCGGCTTCCAGCCTGTCATCGACGCGATCATCAAGCTCGCCGAAGTGGCCGCCAAGGAGCCCCGCGATTTCCAGCCGGAAGACTATTCCGAGCTCGAGAAGGAAATGCTCGGCCTTGCCGAAGCCGAACTGCGCGATGCCTACAAGATCACCCAGAAGGCCGATCGCTACGCTGCCGTCGACGCCGTCAAGGCGAAGGTGAAGGCACACTTCCTGCCCGAGGAAGGCGAAGCCAAGTACACGGCCGAAGAAGTCGGCGCCATCTTCAAGCATCTGCAGGCCAAGATCGTTCGCTGGAACATCCTCGACACGTCCAGCCGCATCGACGGCCGCGACCTGTCGACCGTTCGCCCGATCGTTTCGGAAGTCGGCCTTCTGCCGCGCACGCATGGTTCGGCGCTGTTTACCCGCGGTGAAACGCAGGCAATCGTCGTCGCCACGCTCGGCACCGGCGAAGACGAACAGTATGTCGACAGCCTGACGGGCATGTACAAGGAGCGCTTCCTGCTCCATTACAACTTCCCTCCCTACTCGGTTGGCGAAACCGGCCGCATGGGTTCCCCGGGTCGTCGCGAAATCGGTCACGGCAAGCTCGCATGGCGCGCTATCCGCCCGATGCTGCCGACGGCGGAACAGTTCCCCTACACGCTGCGCGTCGTTTCCGAGATCACCGAGTCCAACGGCTCGTCTTCGATGGCAACGGTTTGCGGCACCTCGCTCGCTCTGATGGACGCCGGCGTTCCGCTGGCCAAGCCGGTTGCCGGCATCGCCATGGGTCTGATCCTGGAAGGCGAGCGTTTCGCCGTTCTCTCCGACATTCTCGGTGACGAAGACCACCTCGGCGACATGGACTTCAAGGTCGCCGGCACCGCTGACGGTATCACCTCGCTGCAGATGGACATCAAGATCGCCGGTATCACCGAAGAGATCATGAAGGTCGCGCTCGGCCAGGCACAGGGCGGCCGCGCCCACATCCTCGGCGAAATGTCCAAGGCAATCACCGAAAGCCGTGGCCAGCTCGGCGAATTCGCACCGCGCATCGAAGTCATGAACATTCCGGTCGACAAGATCCGCGAAGTCATCGGCTCCGGCGGCAAGGTCATCCGCGAAATCGTCGAAAAGACCGGCGCCAAGATCAACATCGAGGACGACGGCACCGTCAAGATCGCATCCTCCTCCGGCAAGGAAATCGAAGCGGCCCGCAAGTGGATCCACTCGATCGTCGCCGAGCCGGAAGTCGGCCAGATCTACGAAGGCACCGTTGTCAAGACCGCCGACTTCGGCGCCTTCGTCAACTTCTTCGGCGCCCGTGACGGCCTCGTCCACATCTCGCAGCTCGCCTCCGAGCGCGTGGCGAAGACCCAGGACGTCGTCAAGGAAGGCGACAAGGTCTGGGTCAAGCTGCTCGGCTTCGACGAACGCGGCAAGGTTCGCCTGTCCATGAAGGTCGTCGACCAGGCCACCGGCCAGGAAATCGCCGCCGACAAGAAGAAGGACGACGCAGCCGAGTAAGCTGCGCCTTCATCCAAGTTCCGGGGCGCGGGATTTTTCCGCGCCCTTTTTATATGATCGTCGTCGGCTTCATCCGACGGCCGAAGCCCGTTAGTTTGCCACGAGACCACGCCCATGAGCCGCGATGCCCTGAAGACCCTGTTCCACCCCTTTGCCTCCGGCACCGTCGAGGCGCCTGGCGAGGGGCAGCGAATCCTGTTTCTCGGCGCCGAGGCGGGCTTTGCGCTGCCGGAGGGGTTTGCCGCCGAGCTTTCCGCGGTTCAGGGCTTCCGTCCCTTCTATCGCCAGCTGCAGGCGCAGCGCATCAATGTGACGCCGGAAATCGAAGGCGAAGGCTATGACGGCGCGCTGGTGCTTTGCGGCAAGCACAAGGGCGAGAATGAAGGTCATATCGCCGAAGCCCTGGCACGCGTTAAGGAAGGCGGCCTCATCGTCGTTGCAGGCGGCAAGGAAGACGGCATCCAGCCGCTGCGCAAGCGCATCGAAGGCTTTGGCCTTACAGTCGAGCATATGCCGAAGTATCACGGCGTTGCCTTCTGGTTTGGACGTCCTGCCGACATCAAGCCGTTGACGGCCCAGCTTGCAAAGCCGGCGACTGAGGTCGAGGGCCGCTTCACCACGGCGCCCGGCATGTTCTCTCACGACCGGATCGATGCCGGCTCGGAACTGCTCGCCTCGCGCCTGCCGACCGATTTTGCCGGCGACGCCGCCGATTTCGGCGCCGGCTGGGGCTACCTCTCCGTCGAGCTCGCAACGAAGTCGCCGAGGATCGAGCGTATCGACCTCTACGAGGCCCATTACGGCGCTCTGGAGGCCGCACGCGCCAATCTCCTGGCAAACTGCCCGAAAGTCGCCCAGCGCTTCTTCTGGCACGATCTGGCGAGCGAGCCGGTCAAGGACAAGTACGACCTGATCATCATGAACCCGCCCTTCCACGAGGGCCATGCCGCCGAACCTTCGCTCGGCCAGGCGATGATCAAGACCGCCGCTTCGGCGCTGCGCGGCGGCGGGCGCCTGATGCTGGTCGCCAATCGCGGCCTCCCCTACGAGCCGGTGCTTTCGGAAAACTTCAAGGAGTTCGGCGAGACCTGCCGCAATGCCCGCTACAAGGTGCTCTGGGCCAAGAAATAAGACCGGGAGTCGCAAAGGCTCCGACCTCAATTACGCCACCGTCATATCCTCCCTTTCGCTTCACGCATATTCGAAGCCTTGGGGGGATCATGACGCGAATGATGGGCATCACACGCAGGGGCGTACTTCAATCCGGACTTCTCGCGCTCGCCTCGGCATTTCCAGGGTTACGCAGCGCCGAGGCGAAGCCGGGCTGGCAAACGGCATTGATCACCGCCGCGCGCAGTCAGATCGGCGTTACGACGCTTTATGACCCCGCTTATGTCCGCATCGCCTATCCAGGCGGCGACGTGCCGCCCGAGCGTGGCGTCTGCGCCGACGTCATCATCCGCGCCTATCGCAGCGCCTTTAGCCTCGACCTGCAGAAACTGCTCCATCTGGATATGAGCACGCATTTCTCCGGCTACCCACAGGCCTGGGGTCTGAAAAAGCCTGATAGTAACATCGATCATCGGCGTGTTCTCAATCTGGCAGCCTATTTCAGCCGCAGAGGAACAGCGCTACCGGTAAGCGACGATGTCAGCCAATATCAGCCGGGCGATCTCGTCACGCAGCTCCTGCCGGGCAACCTGCCGCATATCCTCATCATCTCCTCCGGCATGTCGAGCGACGTTGCAGGCCGTCCGCTGGTGATCCAGAATATCGGCGCTGGCGCAAAGGAGGACGACACGCTGTTTGCCTACCCGCGGACCGGACATTTCCGCTTCGCGCCAGAGGCGGCGGCTCTTTGAGGTCCATCCTCGCAAGACAAATCTTTCGCTGAGCCTTATCAGGTGGCGATCAACGTGCCTGATCCGGCATTCTTGCGGCCCATTCGCGGCTCAGCACGGCATAAACATATTCATCGCCCCAGACGCCATTGAAGCGATCGTTCTCGATGAGATGGGCCTCGCGCCGCAGGCCAAGCCGTTCGACGACACCGACGGAACCCGCATTCTTCGCATCCAGCCGTGCGAAAATCCGATGAAAGCCGAATTTTTCGAAGCCAAGGGTTATGATAGCGGCAGCCGCCTCGGTGGCGTAACCCTTGCCCGCAAAGGCTGGATTGAACATATAGCCGACCTCGGCCTGCAGAGCCGCCTTGTTTGCAATCTTCAAGCTGACCTGGCCCACCAAGGCATCATCCTCGCGCCGCACCACCGCGCAGCGGAGAATATCGCCATCATCAGACAAGCGCGTATTGAAACTCGCGTCAAAACGTTCCCGCATCTCCTCTTCCGACGGAGGATCGCTGTAGAGATAACGATAGATCTCCGGCAGGGAGCGATAAGCGCGATAGGCTTCGAAATCCTCGGGCACAAAGCGGCGGAGGATGAGACGGTCGGTCGATGCGAAGGATTCGGCGTCACTGGACGTCATCGGGAATCCTCTGGCAGGATATCCGGAAATTTGGTCCTCCCGGCCAAAGGGCCGAGAGAACAATTCAGACAAGCAGCTTTTACTCTGTATCCGCGCTCGACAATGTCTCCAGCGTCGGCATCGAGGTGATGTTGTAGCCGGCATCGACGAAATGGATTTCGCCCGTGACGCCGGCCGACAGATCCGACAGGAGATAGAGCGAGGAGGAACCGACCTGATCGATGGTGACGGACTTGCGCAGCGGCGCGTTGCGCTGGTTCCACGAGAGGATGGCGCGGGCATCGGAAATGCCGGCACCGGCCAGCGTGCGGATCGGGCCGGCAGAAACCGCGTTGACGCGAATGCCGCGCGGGCCGTAATCCGCAGCGAGATAGCGGACGGAAGCCTCGAGCGCGGCCTTGGCGACGCCCATGACGTTGTAGTTCGGGATCACGCGCGTCGAGCCGTTATAGGTCAGCGTCAGCATGCTGCCGCCCTCGGTCATCAGATCGGCTGCGCGCTTGGCGATCTCGGTGAAGGAGAAGCAGGAAATCACCATGGTGCGGGTGAAATTCTCCCGCGTGGTGTTGGCATAGAGCCCCTTCAGCTCGTTCTTGTCGGAAAAGCCGATGGCGTGGACGATGAAGTCCAGCTTGCCCCAGCGCTCCTTGATCGCCGCGAAGACGGAATCGACCGAAGCCAGATCCTCGACGTCGCACGGCAGAAGGAAGTCCGAGCCGACTTCGGCTGCCAGCGGCTTGACGCGCTTGCCGAGTGCTTCGCCCTGAAATGTGAAAGCCAGTTCGGCGCCCTCGGCTGCCAGCGCCTTTGAAATACCCCAAGCAATCGAGTGATTGTTTGCGACGCCCATGATGAGGCCGCGCTTACCCTGCATAATTCCCGTCATTGCCTTATCCGTTGTAGCGCTGGAATACGAGCGTGGCGTTGGTGCCGCCGAAGCCGAAGGAATTCGAGAGGGCGATATCGAACTTGGCATTGTCGATACGCTTGCGCACGATCGGCACGCCTTCGAATTCCGGATCGAGTTCGGTGATATGAGCGCTTTCGCCGATGAAACGCTCCTGCATCATCAGGATCGAGTAGATCGATTCCTGAACGCCCGCTGCGCCGAGCGAATGGCCCGTCAGCGACTTGGTCGACTGGACCGGCGGGATCTTGTCGCCGAAGACTTCGCGGATTGCGCCGATTTCCTTGCTGTCGCCCACCGGCGTCGAGGTGCCGTGAGTGTTGATGTAGTCGATATCGCCCTTCACGGTGGCGAGCGCCTGGCGCATGCAGCGCACGGCACCTTCGCCCGACGGTGCGACCATGTCGTAGCCATCAGAGGTGGCGCCGTAGCCGACGATCTCGGCATAGATCTTGGCGCCGCGCGCCTTGGCATGTTCAAGCTCTTCCAGAACCAGCACGCCGGCGCCGCCGGCGATGACGAAGCCGTCACGCTTGGCGTCATAGGCGCGCGAGGCGGTTTCCGGGTGATTTTCGTTGAAGTCGGAGGACATGGCACCCATGGCATCGAAGAGGTTCGACATGGTCCAGTCGAGATCTTCGTGGCCGCCGGCAAACATCACATCCTGCTTGCCCCACTGGATCATCTCGGCGGCATTGCCGATGCAGTGCGCCGAGGTCGAGCAGGCCGACGAAATGGAGTAGTTGACGCCGTGAATCTTGAACCAGGTGGCAAGTGTCGCCGATGCCGTTGACGACATCGACTTCGGCACGGCGAAGGGGCCGATGCGCTTCGGGCTGTTGTTCTTGCGGGTGATGTCGGCCGCCTCGATCAACGTGCGGGTCGACGGGCCGCCGGAACCCATGATGATGCCGGTGCGCTCGTTGCTGATATCGCCTTCTTCGAGGCCGCTATCGGCGATCGCCTGCTTCATGGCGACGTGGTTCCAGGCACCGCCCTGCGACAGGAAGCGCATGGCGCGGCGATCCACCAGGTCGGTCGTATCGATCTTCGGCGCGCCCCAGACCTGGCACTTGAAGCCATGCTCGGCAAAATCGGGGGAGAAGGAAATGCCGGATTTGGCGTCGCGCAGCGATGCGGTCACCTCTTGAGCATTGTTTCCAATCGAAGAGACAATACCCAGACCCGTAACAACTACCCGTCTCATGTCGATGACCTTTTCTAAAACATCTGTCTTTGTGGAGGCGGCGGTGCCGCAGTTCAGGCAACCTTGTCCTTGGACAGGCCCACGCGCAGGTCCGTCGCCTGATAGATGGTCTCGCCATCGGCCTTCAGCCAGCCGTCGGCAGTGCCGAGGACGAGGCGGCCGCGCATGACGCGCTTGAAGTCGATGCCGTATTCGAGAAGCTTCGTATCCGGGCGGACCATGCCCTTGAACTTCACTTCACCTGTCGAAAGCGCCATGCCACGGCCGGGCTCGCCAAGCCAGCCGAGGAAGAAGCCCGTCAGCTGCCACATGCCGTCAAGGCCGAGGCAACCCGGCATGATCGGGTTGCCGGCGAAGTGGCAGGGGAAATACCAGTCGTCGGGACGCACGTCATATGCGGCGCGGATGAAACCCTTGTCGAAGGCGCCACCGGTTTCGGAAATTTCTGTAATGCGGTGGACCATCAGCATCGGCGGTAGGGGAAGCTGTGCGTTACCCGGGCCGAACAGCTCGCCGCGGCCACAGGACAGGATTTCCTCGTAATTGAAGCTGGATTGTCTCGTCGTCATAAAAATTCCGTTTCCCCCGCATGAATGCCGATGGATGTGAAGCTTTAGTGCAAGATCGACAGAAAATGAAGCGCAACCATCACACTCTCATTCACCTGTTCAATCGAACGTACTAGCTCTTATGTGGTGGTCGCATACAGGAACGCCAGAGCCGCTACCAGTGCCAAATGCGGCAAAAGCCCGATTTTTCCGGCTTTTGAGCACCTTCCCACCCCATTGAAACTATTGAAAGCAATCAAGGCAAAAGTTATATGGCTTAGTAAAGAATTATAGAGATCAGGAATCCGGAGTCCCTGAATGGCGGAAGAAGCCGAAATCGCGATCGAGAGCAGGCTGCGCAATGTGGGCCTGAGGCCGACCAGGCAGCGCATCGCGCTCGGCGATCTTCTCTTCGCCAAGGGCGACCGCCATCTGACCGTGGAAGAGCTTCATGAGGAAGCTGTTGCCGCCGGCGTTCCGGTTTCGCTCGCGACCGTCTACAACACGCTGCATCAATTTACCGAGGCAGGCCTGATCCGCGTGCTCGCCGTCGAAAGCACCAAGACCTATTTCGACACCAACGTCTCCGATCACCATCACTTTTTTGTCGAAGGCCACAACGAAGTGCTGGATATTCCGATCAGCAATCTGACCATCGATAATCTGCCCGAACCGCCGAAGGGCATGGAAATCGCCCATGTCGACGTGGTGATCCGCCTGCGCCGCAAGCAGCAGCGCTAAGACAAGCGCCGCGTCAGCTCACCCTGCTGCAAAACCCCCCTGTCACATCACATCGTCCGGATGTCGGCCGGGCTTGTGATGATAGGTCGGAAAGGTCCAGCCGAACCAGAGCGCGCCGCCACGCACCGCAAAGGCCGCGATCACACCGAGCCCCGCAGAGGCATAAAGCGGCAGCATCGTCGCATTGGCGGCGGTGAAGACGCCTGCGCCGACAAGCGAGGCCGTCACATAGATTTCCGGCCGCAACAGCACCGAGGGTTCGTTTGCCAAGAGATCGCGCAGGATGCCGCCAAAGGTCGCCGTCAGCGCGCCGGTGACGATCGCAACGGTGGGCGAACCTGTCGCCGCCATGCCTTTGGCCGCCCCCATCACGCAATAGGCTGACAGCCCGACGGCATCGAGCCAGATGAGCAGCCGATAGCGCGATTCGAAGAGATGCGCGGTGAAAAAGACCAGCACGCCGACCACAGCGCAGATGATGATGTAGGTCGGGTTCAGCACCCAGAAGACCGGCACGCGGCCAAGTACGATATCGCGCAGCGTGCCGCCGCCGATGCCGGTGACGGCTGCCAGGAACAGGAAGCCGATCAGATCGAGCTGCTTGCGCGAGGCGGCAAGCGCGCCGGTTGCGGCAAAAAGGGCGACGCCGGCATAGTCAAGAAACGAGAGAAGCGACATCGAAAACTCCAACGGGAGGCCGGCGATTTTTCCGAAATGAATCACGACGGCAAGGGTCGCGCAAGCAGGCGCGTGCAAAGATGTCGCAGCGGCTGCGGCTGTTATGGTGGCCGAGGCGGCGCTTCGAAAAGGAATCCCCCGTGAAATCCCTGCTGATCGTACTCCTCAACCTCGTCGCTCTCGTGATCATGCCCGCCGTGGCCGAAGCGCAGCAATCGATCCTGCAGGACCCCGTGGCCTTCGAGAAGGACCACTTCACCAAGAGCTGCGACGGCCAGGTGAACTTCGGCGACAAGTTCGCCACCCAGCAGGACATCAACAACGACAAGCTGATGGATATCGTCGTCAACGAGGGCGAGATCACCTGCAAGGGAGAAAAAGGCCCCTACTGCACCGACGAGGGCTGCCCCTATAATTTCTACGTCCAGGTCGCCGAAGGCGGCTATCTGCTCGTCGCCACCGCGCAGATTTACGGCTACGATTTCATCCAGCGTTTCGGCAACATGGTGCTGGTGATGAAAATGCATCCGCGCTTCTGCGACCGCAAAGATGGCGAAGCCGTCTGCGAAATCACCGTCAGGGTGCGCGGCACCAAATTCGTCACGATCTCGAAGAAATAGGCAATCTCAGGAAAAGGCGGACACGTTACGGTTCGGGATAGAGCGCCGAGGTGCGGCCGACGGCATAGTAGCCGACCAGACCCACCCATTCGCGCAGGCCGGTCGCCAGCAGCTGCGCATTGCGCGAAGGCTGTGTGAAGTCGAGGCCGAGGCTTTCCTTGCCGGTGCTGCGATAGTCGACCGGCCATGGCACGACGGGAATGCCCTGCTTGCGGAAGATGCCCATCGAGCGCGGCATGTGGAAGCCCGAAGTGATGAGCAGGCAATCCGAAAGGCCATTCTGCGCCAGCAGCTCCTTCGTGTTGACGGCATTCTCGAAGGTGGTGCGTGAGGTCTTGTCCTCGACCATGCGGCTTGTCGGAATGCCGAGCGCGGTGAAGAAACGCTCGGAGATGACGGCATCGCCCTCATAGGTGCCACCGATCGAGCCATCGCCACCCGAGATCACGATACGCGCCTGCGAATATTTCTGCGCAAGACGCAGCGCTTCGATCAAACGATCACCGGCCGAATCGAGCTCGTAGCCGCCACGGGCCGTCGTCACCTCATTCTGCGTGGCGCCGCCGAGCACGATCATGCATTTGAGATCGGCAGGATCAGCCGCCGGATGCGGAAAACGCTCTTCCAGCCCCTGAACGACATAGGCGCCGGCTGTCGTATAAAGCGAAACGAACAGAATCAGCACCGATAAGAGCGACGAGATGATGGCCGTGGCGCGCCAGCGCAGGAGAACGGCGACAAATGCCAGGAGAACGAAAAGAAACGCCAGCGACAGCGGCTGACCGAAAATCCAGACAAGTTTCGAAAAAACGAACACGGCATATCCTTAGGCTTGTCGGCAAAACGATTCGTTTTTCTCACTAGCAGATTTTTGTGCGCTGCAATGTGGCTATTTCATTCGCCGCGCTGTCGGGGCCGCCATCATCAGCCGCTGATTGAAGCGGCGCTGCAGTGGACGGGGGATGAAAAGGGTTGATAGCGCCAGCACGAGCGCGACCATCGAAACCAGCCAGAGTGCCCAGACGCCAAGGGCATTGGTGAGAAGCGCGCCGATCCGCCGCATGGGCGATGACGATGCCGAGCGCATTGCCGGCAATGAAGGTCAGAATGGCGGAAAACAGCACCGTCGCATGGCCGAAATCCCCCGTCCCCAAGGCAATCGCCGCCGGCGTCGTATTGCCGGTCATGAAGGACACGAAATTCCCCGTCAGCATCAGCCCGACCGCATCGGTCATGCCGGCGAGAAAAGCGATCGAGGCAACGGGCAAAAGCCTCGTCACGGTACGGCGAGTCTTGATGAGACGACGGCGGCGCCGTCTGGTCATGGGCGAATCGGGGTAGGTTGCGGAGGATTGGAGGCTAGCATGGAGTTGGGGGGATGCGGAGGATTGTGACGTTTGTTCAACGCAAGAATCTTGCCGAAGGGCAGTTACAATCTCTTCTTGGCAAAGGCGCGACCTGATCCGGATTTGAGATATTTTTCGAACGCGAACGCCTGCGCTTCATCGGAAAAGCCGATGTAGGTTTTCACCGACCACGGCGCATATTTCGATGTATGAGGCACTTCTCTGGCGTTGTGCTTCGCCAGACGGGCTTTCAGGTCCCCAGTCACGCCGACATAGTGACGATCAGGAAAACCACAGCTTCGGAGGACGTAAACATACTTCATGCACAGCATGATAGCGCATGGCGGCAAGATCACAACCAGGGCGCTACTTCCGGTTATCCGAACAATGTCTTCGAGACTAAATTGCTGACGGAGATTCGGAGAGATCTATTTCGCTCACTGCGGAACAGCCTTCGCCGTCTTCCGCTCATCAAGCTTGACCTTTCGCCGAGCGGAAGCTCGATCAAATAGTCCGCCCATAAAAGCGAAATAGAGAAAGACTAATCTGTACCGAGTGGAAAAAGTCCGCTTTCGTTGCTGCGCAACTTCAGCGTGACAGCCTTCGTCTGCTGACTTGCCGAGCCGAAGCTCGGAGAGCGAAGGCTGGTGGAGCTAAGCGGGCTCTCCACAACACCTTCTCAAACCCTTGAAACACTTGATTTTACATGCTAATCGCGACTGAAACTTGGTCTGAATGATTGGTCTGAAATGTCGAATAAATCTCGCCGCTATCTTGACCTACGCGGTCTAAAATACTGGTTCAAGAGAGACATTCCGCAGGCAATACGCATCCACTTCGATGGGAAAAGCGCCTACCTAAAGAACCTCGAAACAGGCGACATCAGACTTGCGATGGCAAGACGTGATCAAATTGAGCGGGAGACCGACAAGCTATTTCGAGATGCGCGTGATGGCCGTCTGAGACTGGGCAATGTTGACGTTATTAAAGAGATTGCTGAAGCTTGGATCTCTGAAATAGGGGAAAGCGCGAAAGACCCTGTGGCGTGGACGGCCAAGATCACAAACCGGGATAAAGCGAGCCTTAGCGACGAAGAGGCGCATGACCCTATGACCCTACTCGAGGATGCGGCTGAACAGATCGGGCAGGACCATGGTGACGTAGCTCGCCGTCGCTTTATCAGTATCGTCCACGGCAAGGTGGAAGTAGATCACCACATCGAAGCGTATCTGAAGGAGGCCAAGCTAGCGCCGAAGACTACAGATGAACGCCGAAACCTTGTAAAACGCTTTGCACAGTGGGCCAAGAATGAGGATATGCTTCTCGCCAAAGTCGACCGCGCAGTGGCGGGCCGTTATGTTTCTGCGGTAATTGCACCACTTCACAAATCCACCGCGAAGAAGCACCTTGGCAGCGTAAAGCTTTACTGGGACTGGCTAATTATGAGGGGCCACTATTCCAGTAAGAACCCTTGGGATGGACAGGTGATGCCGAGTCGGGGCAGGCGGGTCGAGCGTGGCAGTGATGTAACCGAGCGCCCTTTTACGACTGAGGAAATGCAGACACTGCTTCACGCGCCCTTCCCTAACAGCATCAATCCTGCATTCAAACAGCAGCTCCACGATGCCATGCGCATCTCCGCATTGTCTGGCATGCGGCTTGCGGAGGTGGTCACTCTATGGGTCGATGAGTGCCCACTAGACGAGAAAGGCAAGGGCCATTTCGATATCCAGCAGGGCAAAACTGCGGCGGCGGCGAGAAAGGTGCCTATCCATCCCGATCTTATCGAAATCGTCTGCCGCAGAAAGAAAGATAAGGCAGGTAACGACTGGTTATTTCACGAGCTTGCTAAAGAGCGCAACGCAGGAGATGTCTTCAGCAAGCGCTTCGCAGCCTATCGCAAGAAGTTGAAGGTGGAAGATAATCGCCCCGGACAGCGGCGCAGCCTGGTGAACTTCCATTCGTTTCGGCGATGGTTCGTTACAGAAGCCGAACAGACAGGGGCACCAGAGAGCATCATCTCGGATGTTGTGGGTCATGAAGAAGGCCGCAAATCAATCACGCTTAGGGTCTACTCTGGTGGCCCATCTGACACACAGAAACGTTCGTGCGTTGAAGCCGTTAAATTGCCCACCCCCCGACTGAAAACCGAATCGCTAGCTCAGGCCTAGCGCAAGAACAAGTGCGGAACCATCAATAGAATTGACGTACAGCCCCACTGGGCGCCTTTTCATCCAGGCACGGTAGATTGTGAATCTCGAATCAAACGCCTCTCCACGGTGAAATACTGGGGAATTAGGGGCATTCCACGCAGGCTCACCTTGCGTCGAGGTCGTGATACTAGTATTTAGATTATGCGTTCACTTGTCCGCGGCATTCGGGCGGCATCTTGGGAGTAAACCTGGGAGGCTTAGCTTCGTCGCATGAAGCGCCGAAGGACTGGTGAGAGCGAGTCCTCCTTGCTCTCAATGAGAAAGGAGGGGGATATGAGAATATCATGTCCCGCATTCCGCCCTGTGTCAGTTACTGACTATTGGCGGTTCCGTCTGGGCGAGTGGGAACATGTTCGTTCTCACTGCCGCCGTTGGCCGCGTTGGCGCGTGACCACGGCTTAACCCAGACTTCCCCTAGACTTCTGCCTGGATTTGGGTCCCCACTGCGGTGGGGGCCTTTTAGGCTCCTGCTATCAACAGGATGTTGATTTTGTATGTCGAATCACGCCGCTTGACAAGTGTTTCTGAACTTCGCCCGCGACGCAAAATCGAAAAATATTCAATTCGATTCCAAAAAATATTGCCATATCAATGCCTTAAAAAAGGCCATCGCGTCTACTCGATCATGACAAAATAGTCAATATCGCACCCCTGTGAATTATGGGGACAGAATGAAGCGCGGCCCGTCGAGTGGAACGACGCAACATCAACAAGCAGCCTTAGTTTTTGCCAAAAATCTGAGTGGGCAATCGATATACAGGAACCCAGCGCCACCCCCATGCCCGCCCGCGCCCATTCTCCGCGCGCGCGATACTGTCGCCTTAACGCGCGCGCTAAATCCCTTTCGCCACGGCAAGACCGCCACAGCCGGCAGACGCGACCTATGGACCTATTTGGGTATACTTCAAGAGAACCGGCAGCACCTCAGTCTGATAATGCCTCATTGACAACTCAAAAGAGACCGCCGATAAAGAGACCACTCAAATCAGACTAAGGGGCTATACATGTTTGTTCGTGCCTACCTTCGCGCGTCCACTGCGGACCAAGATGCCAGCCGAGCCCAATCCGATCTCTTGCGTTTTGCCGAGGAGCGCGACCTGAAGATTGCGACCTCATATATTGAGAACGAGAGCGGCGCATCGCTAAAGCGTCCTGAACTCTTTCGACTGTTGTCCGATTGCCAGCCGGGAGACGTTCTTCTGGTCGAACAGGTGGATCGGCTGAGCCGCCTTAACGCGGATGACTGGGAAAAGCTGAAGGCGGAAATCCGTGCGCGCCATGTCCGGGTGGTGGCAATGGACCTCCCGACTTCATGGAGTCTGGCGTCAGCCGACAAGGACGACATTCAGAGCCGGATGCTTGATGCGATCAACGGCATGATGCTGGACATGTTAGCGGCCATCGCACGCAAGGACTATGAGGACCGCCGCAGACGGCAGGCACAAGGGATAGCAGGTGCCAAGGCCAGAGGCGAATACAAAGGACGGCCTGAAGACAGGAGGCGGAATTCGGCAATCCTTCAGATGCTTCAGAATGGGCAATCGTGGAGCAGCATTATGAACGCAACGGGATGCAGCCGGTCAACCCTAGCACGACTCACAAAGAGGCTTGTCGCGCCGGAAACACCCGTCACATGATTGCTATGTGCTTTCAGGGAGTGGGTAAGCATGAATGTGTATGTCGCGCTGGCTCATGATGACCGTCTGGGCGCCCTCACTATGGCTGTGGCCTACTGGGTGGAGAGCATGGCTAGGGACGACGAGAAGGCCGATGAAGAGCAGTGCGAGGAAGCCCTACACAAGTTTGCGGAGCAGTTCACCGGGCCTCAGCAAGTCGCAGGCTGGATCAACTACGATAAACGGAAGGGCAAGATACTTGCGCTTCCCCCACTATATAACAAATTTGCGCAGTATGTTGGCAACTAAATCTTCGATGACAGCGATAGCTTTGCTGCGTGCTATCTCCACATTGGAGGGATGCGCGGCAGTGTTCCGAACCCCGAGAGCATTATCTAAAATCTTGCGCACATCGTTCGAAATGATATTCGCTGCTCGACATAACTCAATGAACTTGCTTTCCTGAAGTTCGCTCAAGTCCTCTTTGTTACCTATCTTTTTGATCCGCTTATCCGGGTTGGCGGCTAAGGCGTTGTTAAAGTCTGCAAGGTGATGGGTGAGAACAAAATCAAACATATGGTCAACGGCTAGTATCCAGCACATAACCACTGCTGCACGATTGGCGTTTGCTTCGAAGCAATCGACAGTCTCGGAAAGAAATTTCTTTTTCGCTCCTTCCGGAAACCCGGCTTCCAAAGATCTCAGTTCTGTACTCGTTTGTATAACAATGCGTCGAGTGCCCAGCTTGCTTGAAATTTGATCGCTCGCATTCCGGTGTAAACGATAGCCTCCAGCAGCAAGCTTGACATAGGTGAGAGGAGGCTTTTTCGTCCCTTCGGAGAGATACGAGGCTGTTCGACTTGGGACTTTCAAATCGCACGCAGCAAAGCATTCATTCACCGCTTTAGCGGTCGCCGAGGGCTGCCCCAATTCAACGGTGATCATGTAGCAAAAATAAGAAACCAGTTCCCGTTCGCTGAGGCTGCCTGCGTCGGAAATTGCTTCATAAAACCGCAGCGCTTGTGCGACCACTAGGCTAGATCACCCTTCTTGGACATACTTCCATGGTTAATATGATTACCACCCCGCAAAGTTAACTCAACGCCCCCTGAATCGGTAAATTCAATAAACTTCTTTTTACTTGCGGTGTCCCGAAAAGCTTGGACAAAGGCCGTCGGTACTTTTATTCCGGCGTCAGTATAGCACGTAAATACTTCATCAAATGTCGCCGGCTTCCTTCCTTTTCCTTCGAGGAACTTCAGAAATGCCACGATATTATTTGCATGGGTGGTCATGTTGTAATCTGCGATGAATTCCTTTAGGCCTTGCGTATCCAGGTCATCCACTAAACGTGGTTTATAGGTAGCTCCGTTCGAAGCTCTTTGTGGCTTTCCCGATGGCGGTTTTTTGATTTTATTTTTCTTACTCCCTGCAGTCGCCTTCGCTGTTGCTGGAGTTTCGTCAGCTTGGTCGGCATCCGAGTCGCCCTCGGCGAGACCGCCCCAATCCACTGCGTTACCTAACCTATCTCGGAAATCCTCGTAGACCTTCAAAACGAACTCAGCATCGCCTTCAGCATCAATGATACCTTGAGCAATATTTATGTGTAGTTTTGCAGTAGACATGGGGGAGCTCCGAATCATCCCCTATAGATTGTGCAAGCTTTCATCAGTACACAAGTGGATAATTAGTTTTCTGCAACCTTCTCGATGCGCCAAGCGTTACATTACCCGCCACTAGAATGTGGTCAATTACCCGCCACTATAGGAATAGACCATCGGGGCTCAGATAAGGCTCCTCATAGGTTCACTTCAGGATGAAAATCTGAAGGTATTTCTATGGTGATGACCTTATAGAATACAGCCCTCTCTGACATATAAACTTCCCTTTATTGTCCCTTTAGGAAAGGTGTAGGGGGATTGGACCTTTCCTCCGACTTTTAATTTCATTTGCGCCTGCATGTGACGGGATGCATCAATCCGTTTTAGCGGGCGCTCAAGTTATTCACAGCCCATTGTTTCGAAATTTCCTTTCTTTTCAATGCTTTCGCGCTGATAAACCCACAAGCGGGAATAACCCATAAGCGATTGAATTTGTTTCATAAATTTAATTGACGTGACGCCTTGCTTCGGAGTCTAAAGGTGCCGTTCTGGCCGGAGCGCACAACAATGACAACAACAAAACAGGGCTTATCTCATGTCACTCGCTATTGCTGTTTTCGGCCTGTCTCTAAGGGTCGAAGCTTCCTTGACCTCTCTCTATATCGACACGCGGTCGCACAGCTTCGCTTTCTGCCGCGATACATGGTTTGTGACGCCATCCGGCAAGTATCGGCACTGGCTTATCGAGAAGCTGGTCTAGGCAGCTCATGGCGGAATTTTCGAACATGGCGCGCGCATCCATCCCTTGATGTGCGTGCCCAATAGAGGTTTCGTGCCTTTGATATCCAAGGTTCTGAACAATATCGGCATCCGCTTCTGCGGTCGCCCCAGCAACCCCATTTTTTGCCCGATAGATCAGATGCGGAAGCAAGACATCGCCGCGTTTGAACGCTGGCAAGCGTGGGTCATCCTGCAAATGTACATCGTCTACAGATCTCCTCTCACGACAGTGCCGGGGAATCTGAAACCGGTAGATCGGGCGCGGTGGTTCTTTTATGCCCTCCATGACGGCATGAACCACTATTCAGCGGGTGAGGCACCGCCGCATGAAATGCCGGTCATACCTGCCGTGTGGCCTGATTCCTTTCCGTTCGATATCGCTTGGTCGTTCGTAGAAATGATCAACGCGCGCGCCGAACACTTCCGCTTTCTGAAAGCGAATGGTCATTATTGAATAAAGTCAACGGCTTGTGCCCCATAGGGGCGATTGCCCGCCACTGACAGAATAGCAGGCACGCTGCGAAGCCCTGCATTCTTGTACTCACCCACGACCTTCAACTGCGCGACACGCGGGCTTTTTGTCCGCGTGAACGGTATTCCTATGGGCATTCAAATGACCACCTATCTCAACGAAAAGTTCCCCTCAGCCAAGCGCGCGCTCGTCCTCACAGAAGATGCTGATGGGGCCGAAATTGTCCGCGTGTATCTTCGTGATGGGCAGTTTGCGACCGTGCTTGCAAATGACTTCGCCGGCCTGATGTCCTTGGGCGTCTCTCCGAATTGGTTTTTTAACAAGGATGGCGATGGCAAGAACCCCTACGTTCGCGCGAGCCTTTCAATCGCCAATGGTTGGACTGGCAATCTCGTCAGTATTGCGCGGCTTGTCCGCCCGGTTCCGTTCGGTGGCATCACCGTGCGCTACAAAGACGGCAGCACCCTCAATCTTCGCCGCGACAACCTCTTCGTTTCACAGGGTAGAACCTCTGCCAAGGGGCGAGAATGGTCTCTCGTTAACGCTGCCAATCTGAGTATCTCGGCCTGATCCAAGGAAACCCTCATGGCAAATTATGTGAACCTCGGCGGTGACGTCGATGGGCTGTCACCGCGCGCGCGCTCGGTCCTTGATGGACTGGTCGGCCACGGTGATCTTCCCGATATCCGCGTGCGCTCCGGCTTCCGCGACCCCGCCAAGAACAAGGCAGCAGGTGGCGCGAATGATAGCCAGCACATTCATCGTAACGCCCTCGACCTCGATATTTCAGGATACGATGACACACAGAAGCGCAAGCTACTCGACGCGGCGATTGGCCTCGGTGCCAAGGGCGTCGGTATTTATCCGTCTGGCAATAGCCTGCACATTGACGTTCGCGACACTCCAACTGTCTGGGGATGGAACCCAAAAGGTAACTATTCTGCCGCAGACCCCAGTGGTGCGCCTGAGTGGGCGCGCGATAGTTTAGCGAACCTGATGAAGTTGCCAGTCACCAACCCAGTGACGACTGGCGGCACGAACCGCAAGCTTCCTGCTTGGTGGAATTCGCTGGAGCAACATGCCGCTTCCGCAGGTGTTGATAGCGACGTTCTCTACCGCATCGGCGGGGCAGAGAGCATGTTCAAGAATGTCCCGAACGAAGGTGGCACCTCGACCGCTCACGGCCCGTTCCAGATCATTGAAGGGACATGGAACGACATCGCCAAGGCACGTCCTGATCTCAACCTCACGAACCGCTTCGACCCGGAACAGCAGGCGCGCGCGGCCCCATGGCTGCTTCGCGAATACTCCGATGTCATCCGCAAGCGGGTCGGGCGTGACCCTTCCGTGGGCGAGCAATATCTGGCTTGGTTCCTCGGTCCATACGACGCCGCCAGGGTTCTCAATGCTCCTTCGGGAACCGCCGTCAACGGTATCGTAAACCCCAATTCGGTGGCCGCTAACCCGGACGTGTTCAAGTCCGTTCAGACGGTCGATGACATCAGGCATTGGGCTGACGAGAAGATATCCGGCAAAGGTCTCGACGGTCTCGTTATCGACAAGCCGCAGGTTCCCTTCGTCCCTGACATGGGTCGGAACATGGAAGCGGCAACGGTGCCGAACCCTTATGACCACCGTGAGCGCGCCGTTATGGAACGCCAACGGCAGGACGAAAGCTATGGCTTTGGTCGAGGCGCGTGGGAAGCCATGAAGCAGGAGCAGATCATTGGCTGGGCTTTCTCGGAGGCTGGACGACCGGCACCCGACGTGAACTTTCGCGTGACCAAAGATATGCTCAAGCAGAAGGCAGCGGACGTTCCGACCGAATACCTGGGCTATCTCAGCGACAGTCACTCAGGCGCCGATTTCGACTGGCGTTTGGAGCGGCTGAAGAAGGATATCGCCGTCGAGCAGAAGCTTGCGGCTATGGGCGTGACAGGTGTCGGCCTGCGTCTCGGTGCGGCCATTCTTGATCCTGCGGGATGGCTTGCGACCGCTGCCGTTGCACCGATCGGTGGCGCGGTGAAGGCGGGGCGCGTTGGCCGAATTCTTGCTGCTGGCGTCGAAGGTGCCACGGCAAACCTCACGCTTGAAGGTGTGATGTCCCAGATGAAGCCGACGTGGGAAAAGGAGAACCTGATCTACGCGGGTGCCGGTGGGTTTCTGTTCGGGGCAGCGTTTGGCTCGGCTGGACGCAATGCCGCTAATGCTGAAGAGACCAACATTCTCGGGAAGAACGCTCGCGAACTTATGTCGAGCGTTGAGATGGGTCGGTCGGCTGGCGCTGCCCAGAACTCCATGGCACGCAACCCCATCCGCACCGACATCTCGGAATACCTTACCAAGAACTTCGCGGACGCTCAGGATGACTCAGCCCTCAACGGCTGGCATCGCTGGGATTTAACCGGCAAGCTCAAGGCATCTGAGAACCCGCTAGTTCGGGCACTCGGCAACCTACTGCCTGAAGAGACCGTCGGTCAGAAGAAGGGTGGCGCAACTTCGCGCGCCCTAACGGAAGACCAGACAATTATCCAGCGCCGCTTCGATATCTCGTGGTCGCGGGCCTATCGCTCAGCGTGGGCCGACTACAGGGAGCGGAATGGCCTTGGCTGGGCGGCTGGCGTCAACGGACAAGAGACCGCATTCCGTCAACAGGTGACTGAGGCCATCCGCAACACCGACCCACTGAGGGAGTTTGACCCCGCCATCGTGAAGATGAAGGACGAGTGGAACAAGATCAGTGCCGCTTACGTGAAGCTCACGCAGGGCGATCACCTGTCCCTAGACGGCACCCAGCGCGCCCCGATGAAGGGCTGGGAAGGTTTGAGCGAAAGCGAAACCTACGTGCCGCGTCTGGTCCACTGGGAACGCTTCAGGGCGCTCCAGTCGGAGCTTGGCTCCACCGGCCTGACAAAGCTCATCTCTGCTGCCATCCGTGGCCGCAACGCCGACATCGACAAGGTGAAGGCGGACAAGATTGCCAAGGGCTACATCAAGCGCCTTGAACAAGTCGATGCAGGCCAAGAGCAGTCGGCTTCACGCATCTTCTCGACCCTTGATATGGACGAGATGCGGATGAACCTTGAGGAAGCCGGTCTCGACCCTGATGACATCAAGTTCGTGATGAAGGGGATGGAAGGCCGGGATGCCGACAAGGCGGGACAGGCACGCGGCAAGCGCAGACAGTTGCTGAACGAGAACTTCAGCATCGCCCTGCCGACCGCCAACGGCCAGCGTGAAGTGCGTATTGCGGAACTCTTTCACGACGACGTTCAGCACCTGTTCGAAAGCTACAACCGGCAGATGAGCGGCGCTGTCGCCATGTCCCGCTTGCGGGTCGAGAACCCGAACTGGAGGCCGGGAGAGGACGACATTCATCCTCGCTACCTGATCGACGGGGTTCACAGCCGTTCCGATTGGGAGACGGTCATCAAGCAGGTTCGCGCTATCGCGTCGAGTGAAGGGGCCACACATGCCATGCGAAAGAGCGTGGATGATGACGTTGCCCGCCTTCAGTTCCTCTATGATGGCATAACCGGCACGCCATCAAAGTTTGACCAGTCCAACGTGGCGTCAGCCGTGCGCATGGTCCGAGACTACAACTTCCTTCGGGTCATGGGCCAGGTCGGCTTTGCGCAGATTGCCGAAATGGGTATGATCACTGGCTCCCTCGGCCTGAAGACAGCCATCCAATCAATACCGTCTTTGCGCACGTTCATGCGTGATGCGAAGACCGGTGCCTTGAAGGATGCTGACGCTGAAGCTCTGGAGTGGATCAGCACAGCCGGAACCGACACCCTTCGGGGCATCGGCCATATCGTCACCGACGACTTTGGCGCTCCGGTCACTCACGCCGGTAAGTCCTCCGCAATGCTCAAGGCTGAGGGCGCGTTCAGTCGTGGGGCGCGTACCATGACGATGATCAGCGGCATGGCCCCGATCAACGCCTACCTTCAGCGCTGGGCGTCCAAGGGCGTCCTTCAGAAGTTCATTGACATGAGCGAGGAAGGTGCCCGCGTGAACCGCAAGCGGATGCGCGTGCTGGGTCTCGATGACGAGATGCAGGAGCGTATCTTCGGTGAAATCCGCAAGCACATGGGCGAGACCAGCAGCGAACGCGAAGGCGGCAAGCTGATGAGGTTGAACCTTGAGAAGTGGAACCCGGAGACTCGTGGCGCTTTCGAACACGCCATCTTCAGGTGGACGCGAAAGATCATCCAAGAGAACGACTTGGGCCAGACGAACACGATGCTGGGGCATACCCTCGGCAAGCTGTTCTTCCAGTTCCGGGGCTTCATGTTGGGCGCTTGGACCAAGAACACCCTGCACAATATCCACATGCGAGACTGGGAGAGCATGTCGATGATCTTAGCGACGATGACCTTCGGAGCATTGTCCTATGCCGCCCAGACGCATCTTCAGTCCATCGGCAGAAGCGACCGCGAGGAGTGGCTAAAGAAGCGCCTTTCGCCAGAGCGGTTAGGAACGTCCGCATTCCAACGGGCGGGCTTCTATTCGGTCTTTCCGGCAGTGGTCGATAACATGGCGTGGCTGGCGCACTTTGATCCGCTGTTCGATAGCCGCGTAACGGGGCAGCCCTCTCAGGGATATACCTCGTTTCCAGCCTTGGGGATGATCGATAATGCTATGAATTCGGTTCGTGGCATCACAGGCATAGCTCAAGGGGACCCCTTCTCTCAGAGGGATGCACGCTCGATTTTCGGAACATTGCCTTTCCAGAACACGCTTCCAATGCTCTGGTTTGCAAACACCGTCATTCGCGGTTTGCCAGAAAAGGATGGAGCGCGGAAATAAGAAAGGTCACGGTGTCGCTTACCGTGACCCTATTTCTGACCCTCTAGCAAAGGGGGCGGGAGCCGAAACGCTTCCCTTCGCATACGCTAGACAAATTTCTAGCCGACTACAAGTAACCGGCGCATTGGCAGTTAAGCTGTCCGTGCGTCGGTTTTTTTCGCCGTCGAAATGGAGGCGCTACCCACAGCGTATTTTGGCAATTTAGTAATCTCGCGATAGAGGGCTTTCATGGTGTTTTCGCCATAGTCGGCGCTGGCAGTGCCATCCTCACTATGTCGCAACCCTTGGAAAGTATTCGATGTCGAGAGCCGATTTGAAAATTGGAGACATGTGATCCACGATTTTTTCGTAGCCGATGTGAAGCAACTGAGGCCCATAAGCGTAGGCTGCGACTTGATAGGGTGCCAGATGGAATTCCAGCCCCTTCTCATCAAAACTGAACGCCCGGAAACAATCCCAATCAGCAGTACCAGTCTTTACCCACTCTTCCTCAAAAGCAGGTACATCCTCGTCTTCGCGGCGGCGGGCCAATAGTTGAGACCTCGCATCGGCCTGTAAAATCGGAAACACATTGTCGGGATTTTCAAATATCTTTTGTAGCCGTTCGATGCGGCAGAGAGGATCACACAGGAAGCAATAAGTCTGGAAATGGGTATTAGGATGAGCGGCACCGGCAGAGTAGCTATGCATTTGATAAACAAGCGACAGAACCCTGCCTTGCATTTTGGGCAGTTGAGGATTTGCATACACCGAGTTTAGCCGCCTGTAGCGGTCTTGCCCGAAATTGAAATGGTTGACCTCCGGGATGAGCGTCAAAAACCTCATTTCCATGAGGTCCGCAAACATATCCCCTCTAATCAAGTCACCCGCCTGGGAAACAAACGGATAGGTCTCGGAGCTAAGCCGGGGCATGCGATAGGTCGCATCAAATCCCGGAATTCCATCTCGAAACTCGTGGTGCGTGTAAAAACTCCATTTTACCGCCGAGTTATTTTGAGCCGTCTCTATTGCTACGCCAACGCGCTCCAACTGATGCTTAATGGCATCCAGCAGACTTTCTTGGAATGATTCATCGGAAAGTCTAATGAATTGAACACTCCTAATTTCGCGAGGGACGCTGACTTCATCGTCCAGCAGCACCGGTATCAGGTAGATGTCATCGATCAGCTTTTCCTCTGCCTTCTCAAGCGCGAGCTTGATTTCTCGCTGAACATAGCCTCTCTTCGTGACGGACTTGTCGGATAGGAAAACGACTATGACTGTTGCCTGATCGAGCGCGCGACGGATTTCGTAATCCCAATTTTGCCCCGCCTTGAGCCGCTTGAAGTCCATCCAAACATCTATACCCGCGCCAACGAGCCAATCAGCTATAGGACTGACCCTCTCTCTGTCCGCTGCTGTGTAGCTTACGAAAACCAACTGCTCGTCAGGACGCATTCGCTCGTCTCCATATCATGCGCGAGACATGTGTAAACTGTCTCCCAACCCGAAGACCAGTACCTTCGTTCTTGATTAATTGCGCAGACCTCGAAAAACACCTCACCCCGCAGAGCAAAAAACTTGGTCTGAATCATTGGTCCGATTTGGTCGGAACGACGGCCCCCGGAAAATGTTAACCAGCTGATTAGAAAGGATTTTTTAAAGGTAGTTGAAATTTGGTGGAGCTAAGCGGGATCGAACCGCTGACCTCTTGCATGCCATGCAAGCGCTCTCCCAGCTGAGCTATAGCCCCATCAAGATGGTGCCGTTTTACCGGCCCTGGGTCCCTTCCGAGCGCTTCGCCCGTTGGGGTGGCGGCTTATTACTTGTGGTTTTCACAGATAGCAAGCCGAAAAATTCGGCCCGGGAAATTTTTCTTGGGTCCCGGGCCGATTGTCTTTCAGATCAGACGTCGTCTTCGTCGCCGGTGACGCCGATGATGTCGCTCATGTCGTCATCGTCTTCATCTTCGTCGGCTTCGAGGAAGGTGTCGTCGTCATCGTCGCCGATTTCGACATCGTCATCGCCCATGTCCGGAATGTCGTCGCCGCTTGCGGCCTCGTCGGCATCTTCGAGCGATACCAGTTCGACTTCCGTGTTTTCGGTATCGACTTCGGCCACTTCGTCCTCTTCCGGAACTTCCTTGGAAGCGGAGGTTTCTTCGAAGAAGGACAAGGGCCAGGACTTGCCGGTATAGGGCGAGACCACCGGATCCCGGTTCAGGTCATAGAACTTCTTGCCGGTATCGGGATCGGTACGTTTTGTTCCAAGTTCCGCTTTCGCCACTGTCAAAGCCTCATGAATGGCCGAATGAAAATTCGGCAATGCCGGGGAAGCCGGCGTTTTAAGGGAAATATCAGCCGGTCCCCTTAATCGTTGCGGCCGTTTCTGTCAAAGCTAAAGTTCATGCCGCTTTGCACGCGCTTTTCGTGCATTGCCCGGCGGGCCTTTGTCAAACGAGCCGATGCGAAGCGGGGCACATCTGATTCAAAGGTATCGCCACGATGCTTTCGCGTTTTTTTGCTATGATGACAAGATTGAGCGCGACGATCGAAACCAGAGACTGATAGACCGCGCCATTGGCCATTCGAAGCCTTGTCGTACATGGTTCCTGGCAGGGTTTCCTGGGAATGGCGCAGCAAACGGATCGAAGCCATGTATCAGCCGCCACACCATCGCGAAGACGATCTTAGCACGCAGCACCAGCTGATCCGCGCCCATCCGCTCGGAATGCTCATTACGGCTGGTGATGGCGGGCTGATCGCCAATGCCGTCCCATTCCACCTGAATACAGAGCTTTCGCCGAAGGGAACGCTGCAGGCCCATGTGGCTAGGGCGAATGGCCAGTGGAAGGAGATCGCCGCAGGGGCACCCGTGCTCGTCGTCTTCCAGGGCGCCGATACCTATATCACGCCCTCCTGGTATGCGACGAAACGGGAAACCGGCAAGGTGGTGCCGACCTGGAACTATGCGATCGTGCAGGTTCGCGGCGCCGCGCGGACGATCGAGGATCCGGTGTGGCTGCGCGCGCAGATCGGCGCGCTGACGGGCGAAAACGAGAGCGACCGTCAACAGCCGTGGGCAGTGGAGGATGCGCCACCGGACTTCATCGCAGCGCAGATGAAAGGCATCGTCGGCATCGAAATCGACATCGAGACGATTGACGGCAAATGGAAGGTAAGCCAGAACCGGCCGCTGGCTGACCGCCAGGGCGTCGCCGAAGGCCTTACGACGATCGATCGTACGGAGGCCGCGGAAATGGCCGATCTGGTGCGTCGCTACAGCAAATAACAAGAGACCGGCTAGGGACAGAGAAGACATGATCATCGCCATCGACGGACCAGCGGCCGCCGGCAAGGGAACTCTGGCACGTCGGATCGCCGAGGCCTATGGCTACCATCATCTCGATACCGGCCTCACCTACCGCGCCACCGCCAAGGCCCTGCTCGACGCCGGATTACCGCTTGATGATGAAACCGTTGCCGAGGCGATGGCGCACAAGGTCGATCTCGCCAGGCTCGACCGGACTATCCTCTCCCGGCACGAAATCGGCGAAGCTGCCTCGAAGATCGCCGTCATGCCGGCCGTGCGCCGGGCGTTGGTCGAGGCACAGCAGCGTTTTGCCGGTAAGAAGCCGGGCGCCGTGCTCGACGGCCGTGATATCGGCACCGTCGTCTGTCCGGAAGCGCCGGTGAAATTCTATGTGACGGCTTCGGCCGAAGTCCGGGCGAAGCGGCGCTACGAGGAAATCGTCGACGCTGGCGGTAGCGCCGATTACGACGCCATTTTCGAAGATGTGAAGCGGCGCGACGAGCGCGATATGGGCCGCACCGATAGCCCTTTGAAACCAGCTGAAGACGCATACTTGCTAGATACCTCAGAAATGAGTATAGAAGCGGCGTTTCAGACGGCAAAATCGATCATCGACGCCGCTCTGAGCCGAAATGCCTGAAAATGTGAGCGGCTTTCGCGCGCCCCGCGCCGGAAACCGCCGATTTCAAAATAGCCTGACATTCCGTCCAAGCGCCGGATAGCTTCCCGAAAAGGAGGCGGACTGGGGTCAGGCCTGTTTAACGCGAACCACCGGCGCGTCAGTGTCCAGATTGCATGATCGGGACACGCCAGGAGATTTTATGTCTGTAACTTCCCCCTCTCGCGAAGATTTCGCAGCTCTTCTCGAAGAATCCTTTGCCAAGAACGATCTGGCTGAAGGCTATGTCACCAAGGGTATCGTCACCGCCATCGAAAAGGACGTTGCTGTTGTCGACGTCGGCCTCAAGGTCGAAGGCCGTATCGCGCTGAAGGAATTCGGTGCACGCGCCAAGGACGGCACGCTCAAGGTTGGCGATGAAGTCGAAGTCTACGTCGAGCGCATCGAAAACGCACTTGGCGAAGCTGTTCTGTCGCGCGAAAAGGCTCGCCGCGAAGAAAGCTGGATCAAGCTCGAAGCCAAGTTCGAAGCTGGCGAGCGCGTCGAAGGCGTCATCTTCAACCAGGTCAAGGGTGGCTTCACCGTCGATCTCGACGGCGCTATCGCCTTCCTGCCGCGTTCGCAGGTCGACATCCGTCCGATTCGCGACGTCACCCCGCTGATGCACAACCCGCAGCCCTTCGAAATCCTCAAGATGGACAAGCGCCGCGGCAACATCGTCGTTTCGCGTCGTACGGTTCTGGAAGAGTCCCGTGCCGAGCAGCGTTCTGAAATCGTTCAGAACCTCGAAGAAGGCCAGGTTGTTGACGGCGTCGTCAAGAACATCACCGATTACGGTGCGTTCGTTGACCTCGGCGGCATCGACGGCCTGCTGCACGTCACCGACATGGCATGGCGCCGTGTGAACCATCCGTCGGAAATCCTGTCCATCGGCCAGCAGGTCAAGGTACAGATCATCCGCATCAACCAGGAAACCCACCGCATCTCGCTCGGCATGAAGCAGCTCGAGAGCGATCCGTGGGATGGCATCCAGGCCAAGTATCCGGAAGGCAAGAAGATTTCCGGTACCGTCACGAACATCACCGACTACGGTGCGTTCGTCGAGCTGGAGCCGGGCATCGAAGGCCTCATCCACATCTCGGAAATGTCCTGGACCAAGAAGAACGTTCACCCCGGCAAGATTCTGTCCACGAGCCAGGAAGTCGAAGTTGTCGTTCTCGAAGTGGATCCGACCAAGCGTCGTATCTCGCTCGGCCTGAAGCAGACGCTGGAAAACCCGTGGGCAGCATTCGCCCGCAACCATCCGGCTGGCACCGAAGTCGAAGGCGAAGTCAAGAACAAGACCGAATTCGGCCTGTTCATCGGCCTCGACGGCGATGTGGACGGCATGGTTCACCTCTCCGACCTCGACTGGAACCGTCCGGGCGAACAGGTCATCGAAGAGTACAACAAGGGTGACGTCGTCAAGGCTGTCGTTCTCGACGTTGACGTCGAGAAGGAACGCATCTCGCTCGGCATCAAGCAGCTTGGCAAGGACGCAGTCGGCGAAGCAGCCGCTTCCGGCGACCTGCGCAAGAATGCAGTCGTTTCCTGCGAAGTCATCGCAGTCAACGACGGCGGCATCGAAGTGAAGCTCGTCAACCACGAAGACATCACCTCGTTCATCCGCCGCGCCGATCTGTCGCGTGACCGTGACGAGCAGCGCCCTGAGCGTTTCTCGGTTGGTCAGGTTGTCGACGCTCGCGTCACCAACTTCTCCAAGAAGGACCGCAAGATCATGCTGTCCATCAAGGCTCTGGAAATCGCAGAAGAGAAGGAAGCCGTTGCTCAGTTCGGTTCTTCCGACTCGGGCGCTTCGCTCGGCGACATCCTGGGTGCGGCTCTGAAGAACCGCAACGCCGAATAATCTTCGGTCGAAGCCTCTCAAACAAAAGACCCGCCGGAGCGATCCGGCGGGTTTTTCTTTGTCCAAGTGTCGGGTCTGCGCCAGCCAGCCATGGCGTTTCGAATCTGCTTATTCCCAGGCCACCATGCGGCGATAGAAATCGAAGGCGTGGTCATGCAGGGGATCGCGCAGCGGCTGCGGCAGCGCAACGAGTTCCGACCGGGAACCGTCGCCTTGCGAAGGGACGGGTCTGACTTCCGATTCATCAAATCCTTCCTCGCCCGCCTGCACCGACGAATCCTCTGCATGGGCCTCGTCTTTATCCTGATCCTGCGGGGACTGTTCCTCGTCCTGAGCCTGCTCGCCGTCTTCGTCGCCGACCGGGTCAACGCGATTGAGCAGCTTTGCGTCGCCGTTCTTGATCGGGGTATCGGCCGGCAGATAGTTCGCGACGACGAAGGGAACGCCGGGCGGCAGTGGCGTCGATATTGCAGTCTGTTCGGCCGCCTCATACACCGCCATCGGCGTTGCCGACGGAGCCTGCACCGGCGCCTTGCCGGACAGCACGGCAGATGGCGCCTCGAGCTCTTCTGTCAAGGACACGGGAACAGCCGTTGCCGTTGCCGGGCTCCTGGCATTTTCATTGACGCTCGGTGGCTGCGACGGCGGGGCCTCTGTCGCGGCATTGCCCATCAGCGCCTGCGCGATGATCTTCTCAACCGAGGACGAGGGATTGCTGATGATCTGCAGAAGATCGGAATTGGTTGCCATCGCGGGCGGGCTGATGACCACCTGAAGCCCCTGTTTGATATCGGCTTCGATCTGCTGGATATCGCGCGGCACCGGTGGCGGGGAGAGCGGCGATCTGATCAGTGCCACTTCAGTCGGGAGCTCGGCTTCGGCGGCGATCGCTGTCAGCAAGGCGCTCGCGGCGAGATCGTCGACCAGGGAAGCAAGCTGCGAAGGCTGGGGCGCTGAAGCCGCAATGCTGACGGCGGCGGGCGCTATTTGCGGGCTGGCAGCAGCAGGTGCGGCTTGCGGGTAGGCCACGGTCACGTTTTGCGTCGCCGTCTGAACTGGAGCTGCCTCTGCGGCAAACGGTGCGGATTGAGCGGGAACGCCCGATGGCGGCGTCTGCTGCGGCGCGGGCGCCTGCTGGGGAGCGGGTTGGGCTGTTGTTGTTGTTGTTGTCGTCGGCACGGCCGGCTCTTCCGCTGCCGTCGCCAGAGCCATCGCGAGAGCAGCCAAATCAGCCGCTTTCTGCAACGGAGCCGATGTCGGTGCCTGCGCAGCTGGCGTTTCTACCTCGCCGGCGTTTTGTCCATAGGAGCTGACGACAGCCTTCAGCACGGCGTCCGGCTCAGCGGTTAATGCCTGCTCAAGGCTCAGAGCCAGCTGAACCGCCTGTGGGCTCTCCGGGTCCTCCAATGCTGCTGCAAGAAGCGGCAGCGGCACCGGCGTCCTCATCTGCGCATCCAGCCGTTGTTGCGCGGCGGCGAGCTGTGGCGGCGTCAGGCTGCGGATTGCGGCAGCGACGCGCTGCGCATAGGCGGTGTTGCTCTCGCCCGGCTCGCGGGAAACATTCACCACCTTGCTGGCGGCGTCGATCGCGGAGAGCAGGCTGTCGAGCATGCGTTCGCGGGCCGCGACCAGCAGCATGTTCAGCTTACCCTCGACGTTGGCATTGACGGTGCTCGAGAGAACGGCGAGCGGCGTTGCCGTCGTCTGAAGCCCGGAGGTTTCAGCCGTTGCGGCAATCGGCTTCTCAATGGACACACCCACAGCGGACACGGCACCAACGGGAAGCAACATGACATGCTCCTTTGTCTGGCAAGGCGACGATGGAAGCGGGAGGGCAGGTTCAATCCAGATCCGCTCATGCGGCCGGTACATTTCCTAGCGCCACATGACCGAAGTGACGAGGCGCGAACGCGCTGAACTGGAAATCATCCGCAAAATAGCAGTCGAGTCCTTAACAGATCACTAAATAAAAGGGCCGATGCCACTTCCGCGGCACCGGCCTTCGGATTTCGCCCTGTGAGCGAAACAATCAGCTATGCGCGAAAATATCCGCCTCTTCCCAGCCGAGAAGGTCGAGCTTGGCGCGCGTCGGCAGAAAGGCGAAGCAGTCATCCGCATAGTCCATGCGGCCATCGCGCAGCAGGCGTTGCGTCAGCTTTTCGCGCAGCGCATGCAGATAGAGCACGTCGGAGGCTGCATATTCGAGCTGCGCCGACGAAAGCGTTTCCGCCGCCCAGTCTGACGACTGCTGTGCCTTGGAAATATCGACGTCGAGCATTTCCTTGAGATTGTCCTTCAGGCCGTGGCGGTCGGTATAGGTGCGGCAGAGGCGCGACGCGATCTTGGTGCAGAAGACCGGCGTGGTGGTGACGCCGAACGTATGGAACAGGACGGCGATGTCGAACCGGCCATAGTGAAAGATCTTCTGGTGCGTCGGGTCGGCGAGCATTGCGACGAGATTGGGAGCCTGCTTCTGGCCGGCGGCGATGCGGATGACGTCAGCCGTGCCATCACCCGGCGAAAGCTGTACGAGGCAAAGCCGGTCGCGGCGCGGAACGAGGCCGAGGGTTTCGGTATCGATGGCAATGGCGCCGGTGTAGTGGGCGGCATCCTCAGTGGAAATATCGCCTTCGTGAAAACGGATGGTGGCGGCCATGAGATTCTCCCGGCTCTCTATTCAGAATTCGCTTTTCGTCCGTTCTATAGAACAGACGGGTTGAGAACCATACCAGCGCCCGTCAAAAAGTCGGCGGCGTATTGATCCAGAGCAATATGGTCTCGCCATCATGGCGGTTGCGCCAGGAGTGATAGCGGCGGCTTTCGAAATAGAGGGAATCGCCGGGCAGCAGATCGAAGAACTGATCGCTGTCGAGCACCAGCTCCAGCCGCCCGGCAAGCACATGGATGAATTCTTCACCCTCATGGCGATAGGCACCCTCGCTCGCAGCACCCGGAGCAAGAACGAAGCGATGGCAATCCATCATCGTCCTGCCTTCGGCAAGCAATTGCACGGTGACGCCCGGCGTCGTCGCCGGCCAGGCACGCCATTCGCCAGAGCGGATGAGCGCGGGGACATCTTCGCGCTGCTCGCCCGACAGGCGCGACACCGTCGTGCCGTAGTAATCCGCCAGATCGTGGAGGGTCTTGAAGCTGACGCCTTGAGAGGTGCGTTCCAGGGTCGACAGCGTCGACGACGTCACGCCCATGTCGGCTGCGACCTGCTCCAGCGTCTTGCCCGCGGCATGGCGCAGCGAGCGGAGCCTGCGGCCGATATCCGAGGAAGCCAGTTGCTCACCATTTTCGAGACCGGCAGTCCCTTCCTCCGTCTCGAGCGCCTCGCGAATCGCTGCCGGATTGAGGCCGCGCTCGGCGCGGAACCAGGAAATGCGCTTCAGCCGCGCCACGTCCTCGGCACTGTATTGGCGATGTCCGGTCTCGGAACGGGAGGGGACCACTAGCCCCTGGCTTTCCCATAGGCGAAGGGTGGAGGCCGATACGCCAGCCAGACGTGCTGCCTCTGCCACCTTGTAGCGCACGGGGTAGCGCTCGGGCTCGATGCTGCTCATTGCCAATATTCCTGATCTTCCTTTTTTGGAACCGTTTAGCATGGATGAAGCGACTTAGCGCGCCTTAAAAGCCGCACGGCGTTCCAGGCGAGCCGTTGGCGCATTCTTGTCACCCGCACAAAATCCCGCTTGAAATCTTGCAGGAAAAATGTAGGAGTTTTGTAAATAACTTGCAGAAGTTCTGCAAGATAATTCGAAAACGACCTTCTGGGAGCCACTGCAATGACCCTGACCGAGCGGAAGAATGCCGCCATTTCCCGCGGCGTCGGCATGACGACGCAGATCTATGCCGATCGCGCCGAAAACGCCGAGATCTGGGATAAGGAAGGCAATCGCTACATCGATTTTGCCTCCGGCATCGCCGTGGTGAATACCGGCCACCGGCACCCCCGCGTGATTGCCGCCGTCAAGGAGCAGCTCGACCGCTTCACGCACACCTGCCACCAGGTCGTGCCCTATGAGAATTATGTCCATCTGGCCGAGCGGCTGAACGCGATCGTTCCCGGCGATTTCGCCAAGAAGACGATCTTCGTGACGACCGGTGCGGAAGCGGTCGAAAACGCCGTCAAGATCGCCCGCGCCGCTACGGGCCGCTCCGCCATCATCGCCTTCGGCGGCGGCTTCCACGGCCGCACCTTCATGGGCATGGCGCTGACCGGCAAGGTCGCGCCCTACAAGATCGGCTTCGGCCCCATGCCGGGCGATGTCTTCCATGCACCGTTCCCCGTGCCGCTGCATGGCGTGAGCGTCGAGCAATCGCTCGCCACGCTGAAGAAGCTGTTTGCCGCCGATGTCGATCCGCAGCGTGTCGCCGCCATCATTCTGGAACCCGTGCAAGGCGAAGGCGGCTTCTATCCCGCGCCGGCGGCCTTCATGAAAGCGCTGCGCGAGATCTGCGACCAGCACGGCATTCTCCTGATCGCCGACGAGGTGCAGACGGGCTTTGCGCGCACCGGCAAGATGTTCGCGATGGATCACCATGAGGTTTCGGCAGATCTCGTCACCATGGCAAAGAGCCTTGCCGGCGGCTTCCCGCTCGCAGCCGTCACCGGCCGCGCCGAAGTCATGGACGCCCCCGGTCCCGGCGGCCTCGGCGGCACCTATGGTGGCAATCCGCTTGGCATTGCCGCTGCCCATGCCGTGCTCGACGTCATCGCCGAGGAGGGCCTATGCGACCGCGCCAATCAACTTGGCTCGCGCCTGAAGCAGCGGCTGGAATCGCTGCGCGACAAGGTGCCCGAGATCGCCGACATCCGCGGCCCCGGCTTCATGAATGCGGTCGAATTCAACGACGCGACGACGAAGCTGCCGAGTGCGGACTTCGCCAACAAGGTGCGGCTGATCGCGCTCGACAAGGGTCTGATCCTTTTGACCTGCGGCGTCCACGGCAATGTCATCCGCTTCCTGTCGCCGCTCACCATTCAGGACGGCGTGTTCAGCGAGGCACTCGACATTCTTGAGGCATCGCTGCTGGAGGCAAGCGCCTCGCGCTGACGGACGCGATCCACGTAGTTCCTTTTATCCGCCCGCGCGGCCTGCCGGGCGAAACCTGTCGGAGTGCATAGCATGTCCTTTACAACAGCAATGACCAAGCATGTGCCTTTCTCCTCGCGCTTCCTGCGCGCCGCCGGTTATATCAACGGCGCCTGGACGGCCGGCGAGGCAACGAAGACATTCGACGTCATCAATCCCGCCACCGGCGAAGTGCTCGCCTCGCTGCCCGATATGGGAGCTGCCGAGACGACCGCAGCGATCGATGCCGCCCATATCGCCCAGGCCGCCTGGGCCGCCCGCCCGGCCAAGGAACGGGCCACAACCTTACGCAAATGGTTCGACCTCATGATCGCCAATGCCGATGAGCTGGCGGCGATCCTGACCGCTGAAATGGGCAAGCCGCTGCCGGAAGCCAGAGGTGAGATCCTCTACGCCGCCTCCTATGTCGAATGGTACGCGGAAGAGGCCAAGCGTATCTACGGCGAGACCATCCCCGCCCCCTCCAACGACAAGCGCATGGTCGTCATCAAGCAGCCGGTCGGCGTCGTCGGCACGATCACGCCCTGGAATTTCCCGGCCGCGATGATCGCCCGCAAGATCGCGCCGGCGCTGGCTGTCGGTTGCACCGTCGTTTCGAAGCCCGCCGAACAGACGCCGCTGACGGCGATTGCGCTTGCCGTTCTCGCGGAAGAAGCAGGCATCCCGGCCGGCGTTCTCAATATCATCGTCGGTGTAGACGGCCCGGCGATCGGTCGCGAACTCTGCGGCAATGCCAAGGTGCGCAAGATCAGCTTCACCGGATCGACCGAAGTCGGTCGCATCTTGATGCGCCAGTGTGCCGACCAGATCAAGAAGGTCAGCCTCGAACTCGGCGGTAACGCGCCTTTCATCGTTTTCGACGACGCCGATCTCGATGCCGCCGTCGAAGGGGCGATGGCTTCGAAGTACCGCAACGCCGGCCAGACATGCGTCTGCGCCAATCGCATCTATGTGCAGTCGAGTGTCTATGACGCCTTTGCCGCCAAGCTTGCCGCCAAGGTGGGCGAACTTTCCGTCGGCGACGGCTTCAAGCCGGGCGTGACTGTCGGACCGCTGATCGACGAACAGGGTGTCGCCAAGGCCGAAGACCACGTTCGTGACGCCGTCTCCAAGGGTGCTCGCGTTGCCTTTGGCGGCAAGCGCATCGAAGGTGCCGGCACATTCTTCGCGCCGACCATCCTGACGGGCGTCGACCGCAGCATGAAGGTTGCCCGCGAGGAAACCTTCGGCCCCGTTGCGCCACTCTTCCGCTTCGACACGGTCGAAGATGTCATCGCCCAGGCGAACGACACCGAATTCGGTCTCGCCGCCTATTTCTTCGCCGGCGACCTGAAGAAGGTCTGGCGCGTGGCGGAAGCGCTGGAATACGGCATGGTCGGCATCAATACCGGATTGATGTCGTCGGAAACGGCTCCCTTCGGCGGCATCAAGCAATCCGGCCTCGGCCGCGAAGGCTCGCGCCACGGCGCCGACGACTATCTGGAAATGAAGTATCTTTGCATCGGCAATCTATAGCCGACTATCAAGTTGAGGTGATGTGAATGCGGCCCTGCCACAAGCGGGCCGCACTCAGCCGACCGGTGTGAAAAGCGCCGGTATCGAGATTGAGCCTGAGACCATTGACTTCGGCTCGGCTGATCGGTGTATGGCCATGTATGATCAGCTTCGGCAGCGGCTGTGCACTGTCGTAGAAACGCGAGCGGATGAAGACGAGGTCATCGTCTTGCTGATCTGCAATCGTCCGATCCGGATCGATGCCGGCATGGACGAACAGGGCCTTCGGCGTGTCCAGCAGGATCGGCAGGCGACGCAGGAAATTGACGTGATCGTCCGGCAGCCAGGTTCGGATGAACGTGTCGAGTTTCTTCTGCTTGGGATATAGCTGCTGCAACCGAGGGATATCCACGCCATAGGAGGCGAGCGTCGCATCGCCGCCGAGCCCCACCCACTCCTCAAGCGATATCTCGCCATCGACATAGGAAAGCATCGCCATTTCATGATTGCCGGTGAGGCATATGCGGTCGAAACCATTCGGTGGCGGCGCCATCAGGCGGCCGACCACCTGCGCCGATGCCGGACCGCGATCGATGAAATCCCCGAGCATGATGATGAGTTTTCTGCCGGGCAGCCCCACCGCATCGGCGAAGATCTTGCGCTCCAGTGCGCTCAGGAGATCGTAACGGCCATGGACGTCGCCGATCACATAGGTGGGCATGTCGAGGTGTTCGAGCCATTCCCGACGCCGACGATGGCCGAAGCCATTCGCCATTTTTTCGCGTATCCTAGACGCCGCCATGAAACTGCCTTTCGAGCGCACACCCCGGAACGCCTTAACTGTGTCTGCAAAAAGGACTCAAAAGCGACGATTCTTTGCCAGAGAGGCGGAAATCATCGCTGATGACGGTTCTGGCAGCGGGCCTGAGCCTGCGGCACCAACCCGCCTTGCGGCAAAGCGTCCCGAACGGCGCCTTTATGCATGGAGAAAGTTGACAGCGCGTATCCGCAATCTTATCGCGCTAACCACGCTGGCGCGAGAAATTCCCGCCGTTCAACCTGAGAAAACGTGGGTGTCGGGCAGCTTCGGCACGAGCGCTGCCGGATTACCGACGCAAACGACATGCCTCAAACTGGAACGTCCCATTCATGGCGCCTGTAAACTTATCGTGAAGTCCTGATGGAGACGACGACAGCGCTCGAACTCTGCCGCTTCCTGCATGACGCATCCCTGATGCTTCTGTGGGGTGCCTGCGCCTATCTCTCCCTGTTCGTGCCGCAAACGCTGGCCCATATCGTGTGGCGCATGGTTGCGATACCGTTTTTGCTGATTACTGCGATTGCCGTTTTAACAGCCCTGGCCGCGCTGCCGGTGACGACGGCGAATATCGGCAGCGGCTGGAACGATGCGCTCAATGCTAGCATGATCCATGACGTGGTTTTCGAAACCACGGTCGGGGTCGCCTGGCAGGCGCAGGCGCTGGCGGCCATCGTGATGGTTTGCGCCTTGCTGCTGCCGGAGAGCGGGCGCCGCCATGGATTGGCGCTGGGTGCGGGTCTTGGTCTCGCCTCGCTGTCGTTGACCGGGCATGCCTCGATGCTGGAAGGCTGGCTCAGGCAGGCGCATCGGGCCAATGATATACTGCATGTGCTTGCCGGCGGCGGCTGGCTGGGAGCGCTGGTGCCGCTGCTCTCCATTCTTCGGCTTCTCGGCCGGCCGGAATGCAGGGCGGAAGCACGGATCGCGCTGCGCCGGTTCTCCAATGCCGGGCATGTCGCGGTCGCGCTCGTCATTCTCTCCGGCATCGTCAATACGCTGCTGATCCTGAAGCGTCTGCCGACCGACTGGTCTTCGCCCTATCAGATGCTGCTTGCCGTCAAGATCGCGCTGGTCGCCATCATGGCCGTGCTGGCCATTATCAATCGCTACGTCTTCGTTCCGTGGATCGGCCGCAAGCCGACGCGCGCGCTACTGGCCCTTCGGCTTGGAAGCATCGCCGAGATCGTCATCGGCATTGTCGTCATCGGCCTGATCGCCGTCTTCGGGATGCTGGAGCCGGTCTAGCCGCCGAGCGACTTCACGATCGCGCGAACGGTTTCGGCATCGCTTGTCGCGGGCTTGTATTCCAGGCCCACCCTGCCGCGATAGCCCCGGGCGAAGAGCCAATCCAGCCGTTCCTTCAGATCGATGCGGCCCGTGCCGGGGTCGCTACGGCCCGGATGATCGGCGACATGCAGATGCACGATCCGGTCGATACGATCGCCGATCACCTGCCGCGTGTCTTCGCCCATGACAGCCGAATGATAGACATCATAGACGATGCCGATTTCCGGGCGACCGACCTCGTCGACGATATCGAGGCCTTCAACCGTCGAAGACAGGTAGTAGCCGATATGGTCGATCGTCGTGTTCAACGGCTCAAGGCCCAACCGGACGCCGGACCCTTCGAGAATCTCGGCGCCGGCGCCAAGGGCGGCAACGATGGCCGCCCGCTGATCTGCACGCGAATAGTCGGGCAGGTCGTCGCCGGCCTGGGCAATGAGAACCCGCGCACCGAGACGCTGCGCCACGGCGACGGACTCTCGCAGGCCCTTCAGCCACGCCTCCTTGTTTGCCGGATTCGTCAGTGCGATCATCGGTTCGGCCACGAGGCCGGAGACCGCGATGCCGGTCTCGGCTACGGCAGCCGCGATCGCGTCCAGATCCTTGTTCGTCCAGTGCCAAAACTCGATGGCGTCGAGCCCCGCCTCATGTGCCAGCCGGATACGATCGGTAAAAGCGTCGCCGTCGCGCCCGAACAACCATTCGATACAAGCCGAAAACTGCCGCATGAGATTCTCCTCCCTCAACCGGTCAGGAGCAATGCGCGAGATCGCCCTTGACTGCAAGAGGAACCAGGGCTGCAAGTCTCGCTAGCGATGATATTGCTGGGGCAGCCGCGGCATCGGGGGCTTGATGGCCTCGACATTGATGGCGGAAAGGACGCGCATGTCGCGGCGGAAATCGGAAGGCGTCATGCCTGCAATATGGCGGAAGGATTTGTTGAAGGCGCTGATCGAACCGAAGCCGCTGTCCATGGCCACCTGCAGCACGTTGGCGCCGTCCCGCATCAACATCGCCTGGGCGCGCGACAGGCGCAGCAGGTTCACATATTTGGCCAGCGTCATGCCCGTGGATTTCTTGAAGAGGTTCATCGCGTATTTCGGATGGAGATGCGCCGCCTTGGCGATATCGACCGTATCGATGTCGTGCAGAAAATTCTCGGCGATGAAATCGCACATGCGCGCCAGGCTGCGCGAGGATTGCGGATGGGCCTGGTCGCTGGTCAGGTTTTCCTGCTTCTCCGGCACCATGCGATAGGGCTCGAAGGCGATGCGCTCCAGGCGCAGGAGAAGTTCAGCAACGGCATGTTCGGCCTTGGCACCGTCTTCGGACATGACATAACGGTGCCACCGCGCGAAATTCTCGTCGTCCGCAGCATCGGTCGCCGAGCTGATCAGGGTCTGCCCGCGGATAAGGCGGCCGGAAATATCGAGCGGCAGGCGCAGGCGGAAAAAATGCACCAGCGGCAGATGCGCGCCGGCATAGATCGCATCCTCCGACAGTTCATCCAGCTGATGCGGTTGTCCGCCCCAGAAAAGGCAGATCTCGCCGGCTCTCAGGGTAAGCTCGTGATTGCCCACGCGGTAGTGCACAGTCCCGCGGACGATGTAGTTGACTTCCACCTGCGCGTGCCAATGCGGCTTTGCCATCGGCAACGGGTGGTTATGGAACATCTGCAGGACATTTGGCAGCCCTTCGACACTGCTCGCACCCGGCTGATAAACCGCCCGTTGACCTACCTTACTTTTCGCCAAGTCGATGTTCCTTTTTTAGGAGACAGAAGCGTACCGACAGCTAGTTTAAGCGTGTTCTCTTGAGAACGGCAATTGAAAAGGGAGGATTTTCAATGCGTTTAAAACTTGCTGGAGCGACGGCGCTTGCTGCCCTGCTCGCTTCCGGTTCTGCCTTTGCAGAGCAAACCACCATTACAGTCTGGAGCTGGAACATCGCCGCATCGGCGCTGAAGTCCACGGTCGAGGGATTCAACAAGAAATATCCCGACATCAAGGTCGAGGTTCAAGACATCGGCAACCCGCAGGTCTTCGACAAGATGCTGGCTGCATGCGCGGCCGGCGGCGACGGTCTGCCCGACGTCATGTCGATCGAAAACCACAAGGCTTCGATCTTCTGGAACCGCTTTCCGGACTGCCTGACCGACCTGACGAAGCTCGGCTACAATGATGCCCTCAAGAAGCAGTTCCCGGATTTCAAGCGCGCCGAGCTCGAAGTCGGCGACGCCGCCTATGCAATGCCATGGGATTCCGGCCCGGTCACCATGTTCTATCGCCGCGACATGTATGAAAAGGCAGGCGTTGATCCGGCAACGATCAAGACCTGGGACGATTTCATCGCCGCCGGCAAAAAGATCTCCGCCGCCAATCCCGGTGTCGTGATGACGCAAGCCGATCTCAACGGCGACAGCGAATGGTTCCGCATGCTCGCCAACGAACAGGGCTGCGGCTACTTCTCGGATGACAGCCAGAGCATCACCGTCAACCAGCCCGGCTGCGTCAAGGCCCTGGACAAGGTAAAGGAAATCAAGGACGCCGGCCTGATGACCGCGGCGAACTGGAACGAGAAAATCCAGGCGAACACGGCAAGCAAGGTGGCATCGCAGCTCTATGGCGGCTGGTACGAAGGCACCGTTCGCTCGACCTCGCCGGATCTCGCGGGCAAATGGGGCGTCTATCCGATGCCGAGCATGACGGCCGACGGCCCGCATGCGGCCAATCTCGGCGGCTCGTCGCTGGCGATCTCGAACGGTTCCAAGAACAAGGAAGCCGCCTGGAAATTCCTCGAGTACACGCTTGGCACCAATGAGGGCCAGGTGACGATGCTGAAGTCCTTCGGGCTCGTGCCGTCGCTGCTGACGGCGGTTCAAGATCCCTTCGTCAACCAGCCGCAGCCTTATTGGGGCGGACAAAAGGTCTGGGCCGATATCCTCGCCACCCTGCCGAAGATCCGCCCAAGCCCCGGCACCCAGTATTTCAGCGACGCGGATGAGGTCATAAAGGCCGTCCAGACGAAATACCTCGCAGGCGGCTATCCAAACGGCAAGGCCGCGCTCGACGATGCGGCCCAGCAGATCGCCTCGGCGACGGGCCTGCCGCTCGCGAAATGAGTGACACTGCCGGGCGCGCATCCCAAGCCGCGCTCGGCATCCCCGCCGCTCTAGAATCAAAAAAGTAGAGCGTGACGTCGTTCGAAAACCGCCTACACTTTTCGGCGTCACGCTCTAGGGGCGGCGGGGATGCGACGTCACGCATCATTTCCCTGCGCATAAATGCGCATAAAGGAGAAGGCTTTCATGCGGTTGCGAAACCGGAGCGCCTATGCGTTCCTTGCACCCTATCTTCTGGTGTTCGCCGCTTTCTGGGTCTGGCCGATCATCGATTCGTTCCTGATTTCGTTCCAGAACACCCGAGTCAATCCGTGGACCTTCAATCTGTCGCTCAATTGGGGGCGCCTGTTCGGCGACCCGGCATTCTACAACGCGCTTCAAAACACGCTGATCATCCTGATCGTCCAGGTGCCTGTCATGATCACGCTCGCCACGGTCATGGCGGTGCTGCTGAATTCACCGCTGTTGAAGGCCCGCGGCATTTTTCGCTTTGCTTTCTTCGCACCCGTCGTCGTCGGAGAGGTGGCCTATGCCGCCGTCTTCCGCCTGATGTTCAACGTCGATTTCGGCATCGTCAACAAGCTGATCGGCGCGGTCGGCTTCGCGCCGGTGTCGTGGTTCGCCGAATCGCATGCCGCAATGGTGCTCATCATCATCGCCGTCACCTGGCGCTGGGCGGGTTATAACGCCATCATCATCCTGTCCGGTCTGCAATCGATCCCCGAGGATGTCTACGAGGCCGCAACCCTCGACCGCGTCAGCCGCTTCAAGCAGTTCATCCACATCACCCTGCCATTGTTGAAGCCGATCATTCTGTTCTGCGTCGTCCTGTCCGTCATCGGCACCATGCAGCTGTTCACCGAACCATATCTGATCACCAACAGGGGTGGCCCCGGCGGCGGTACGGAGACGCTCGGCCTGCTGCTCTATCGCCAGGCCTTCCAGTCGACCAACTTCGGCTATGCCTCGGCGATCGCCTATACGATGGCGGCGCTTGCGGTAGCCATCTCTCTTCTCAATCTCTGGGTGGGGCGCGAACCGAAATGAAATCGAAGTCCAAATCCAATCTGATCCGCTCGCTCGCCTTGCACGGCCTGCTGGTGCCGCTCGCCATCATCTGGCTGTTTCCGCTCTGGATGATGTTCGTCTTTTCGACCATGCCCGATTACGGCATTTTCAGCCCCGGCATCATCCTGACGCCGTCGACAGGTTTCATGGACAATTTTCGGAACCTGCAGGCCGACACCAACTTCGTCGGCGCGATGACGATCTCCATCATCGTTGCCGTCGTCTACACCTTCCTGTCGGTGCTGCTGACCTCGATGGCCGGATGGGCGCTGGCGCGCTACCAGTTCGTCGGGCGTTCGGGCGTCATCGGCATCATCCTCGGCACCATCACGCTGCCCTACTCCGTCGTCATCATCCCGCAATTCATCATGGTGGCGCGCGATTTCGGGTTGGCGAATACGTGGGTCGCGCTGATCGTACCGCCGCTCTTCAATTCGCTCGGCGTACTCTTCATGCGCCAGGCCTTCTCGATGATGCCGGGCGAGCTGTTCGATGCCGCCCGCGTCGAGGGTGTCAGGGAATGGCAGATCTTCCTGCGCATCGCTCTGCCCCTGGCGCGGCCGACCATGGCGGCGCTCGCCATCATCCTGTTCCTGGCCTCCTGGAACAATTACCTCTGGCCACTGCTCATCAACTCCCGGCCGGGAATGATGACCGCACCCGTGGCGCTCGGAACACTGATCGGCCTTACCAGGGTCTCCTGGGGCGGCATCATGGCTGGTGCTGTGATGCTGACGGCACCGATCCTCATCATCTTCGTTCTCCTGCAGCGCCACTTCATCGCCGGCATCGCCGCCGGCGCAATCAAATAATTCCGGGAGATCCGTATGGCTGAACTTTCTCTCACCAATATCGTCAAACGCTACGGTTCGCTGGAAATCATCCACGGCGCCAATCTCGAGGTGAAGGACGGCGAATTCGTCGTCTTCGTCGGACCGTCCGGATGCGGCAAGTCCACGCTCTTGCGCATGATAGCCGGGCTGGAAGACATCACCGGCGGCGAACTCAAGATCGGCGGCCGTGTGGTCAACGACGTGGAGCCGGCCGATCGCGGCATTGCCATGGTCTTCCAGTCCTACGCGCTCTATCCGCACCTGACCGTCGAGCAGAACCTCAATTTCGGCCTGCGGATGAACGGCAATCCGAAGGCCGACACCGACCGCCGCGTCAAGCAGGCCTCCGAAATCCTGCAGATCACCGAGCTGATGCAGCGCCGACCGAAGCAGCTTTCCGGCGGCCAGCGCCAGCGCGTCGCCATCGGCCGCGCCATCGTGCGCGAGCCGCAGATCTTCCTGTTCGACGAGCCATTGTCCAACCTCGACGCCGAACTGCGCGTGCAGATGCGCGTGGAAATCTCCCGTCTTCACAAGAAGCTCGGTACGACGATGATCTACGTCACCCACGACCAGACGGAGGCGATGACACTCGCCGACAAGATCGTCGTGCTGCGCGGCGGCAACATCGAACAGGTGGGAGCGCCGCTCGATCTCTATGACGATCCGGCCAACCAGTTCGTCGCCGGCTTTGTCGGCTCGCCGAAGATGAACTTCCTGCAGGCCGAGGTCACGGACAACCAGCCGGGCCGCATCGCCGTCGTGCTCAAGGGCCAGCGCAATGTCCGCCTGACATTGCCCGTCACCTCGGCAAAGCTGGAGGTCGGCCAGCCCGTGACGCTTGGTGTCCGTCCGGAGCACTTCCTCGAGGCCGGCCGCGGCGACGTGGACATGACCGTCGACGTCGATGTTGCGGAGCATCTCGGCAACACCAGCTACATCTACGCCAATGTCGAAGGCGGCGAGCAGATCGTCATCGAGCGCGAAGAATCCCGCAATACGGGCAACCGCGACAAGCTCACCGTGGCGCTATCGGCCACCAAGACATTCCTGTTCGACAGCGCCGGCAACCGATTGCGATAGGCGCTGCCCCTCTTCCCTCCCAAGACAGCATGCAGATTTAGGAAAGGACGACTTCATGACGACCGACACACCAATCCGCTGGGGCATCATCGGCCCCGGCAGGATCGCACAGACTTTTGCCGATGGTATCGCCCATTCCCGCAGCGGCAAGCTGGTGGCGATCGCCAGCCGTAACCCCGACAAGCCGGGTCTCGGCGACGGTTTTCCCGGCGCTCGCATCGTCAATGGCTATGAAGCCCTGCTTGCCGACAAAGAGATCGACGCCGTCTACATCGCCACGCCGCACACCGGCCATGCCGAATGGGCAATCAAGGCGATCCGCGCCGGCAAACATGTGCTCGTCGAAAAGCCGATCGCGCTTTCGGCTTTCGATGCGGAAGCCATCTACCATGAGGCCAAGAAGGCCGGCGTCTTCGCCGGTGAGGCCTTCATGTATCGCGTCCATCCGCAGACGGCGAAGCTGATCGAACTCGTCAAGAGCGGCGTGATCGGCGATCTGCGCATCATCCGCTCCTCCTTCGGCTTCAACATGGGAAAGGTCAATCCAGAACACCGGCTGTTTGCCAATGAGACCGCCGGCGGCGGCATTCTCGATGTCGGCGGCTATCCGGTTTCGATGGCACGCCTGATCGCCGGTGCGGTCGACGGCAAGCCGTTTCTCGATCCGGACAAGGTCTCCGGCGTTGGCCATCTCGGCCAGACAGGCGTCGACGAATGGGCTTCCGCCGTCCTGAAATTCCCGAACAACGTCATCGCCGAAGTGTCCTGCTCGATCATGGCGAACCAGGACAACACGCTGCGCATCATCGGCTCCGAAGGCCGCATCGAGGTAGCCGACTTCTGGTTCGCCTCCGGCCATAAGGGCGGCGTCGGCAAGATCGAAGTCATCAAGGGCGGCGAGACCCAGACGATCGAGGTCAAGGAAGATCGCTGGCTCTATTCCTTCGAAGTCGATGCGGCTGGCGATGCCATTCGCGCCGGACAAAAGGAATTCGCCTATCCCGGCATCAGCTGGGCCGATTCGATCGGCAATCTCCGGGTCCTCGACCAATGGCGCGCTTCGATCGGCCTCGAATATAGTGTCGAGAAGGCAGCGAAGCGGACGAAGAATATCGCTGGCGCGACCGTCACCAAGGGTAACAGCATTCCGAAGCGCAGCATTCCCGGCATCTCCAAGCCGGCATCGCTCGTCACGCTCGGCTTCGAATTCTTCCCGAATTTCGCAGCAGCATCGCTGACGCTCGACGCCTTCTATGAAGCGGGCGGCAATGCCTTCGACACGGCCTACGTCTATGGCGGCGGCAAGACGGAAAGCATCTTTGGCGACTGGCACACCAGCCGCAACGTGCCGCGCGAGGAGATCGTGCTGATCGGCAAGGGCGCCCATTCGCCGCTTTGCTACCCGGACATGATCGCCAAGCAGCTCGACCAGTCCCTCAACCGCCTGAAGACCGATTATGTCGATATCTACTTCATGCACCGCGACAACACCGACGTTCCGGTCGGCGAGTTCGTGGATGCCATGGATGCCGAGGTGAAGGCTGGCCGTATTCGCGGCATCTTCGGCGGCTCGAACTGGACGCGCGCCCGCTTCGATGAGGCGATCGCCTATGCCGAAAAGAACGGCAAGACGGCGCCGGCCGCCCTTTCCAACAACTTCTCGCTAGCGGAAATGCTCGACCCGATCTGGGCCGGATGCGTCGCGGCTTCCGACGACGACTGGAAGGCGTGGCTCAACGCCAAGCAGATCCCCAACTTCGCCTGGTCGAGCCAGGGCCGCGGCTTCTTCACCGACCGCGCCGGCCGCGACAAGCGTGACGACGAGGAATTGGTACGCGTCTGGTATTCCGACCGCAATTTTGGCCGCCGCGACAGGGCGATCGAACTGGCGCAGAAGCTCGGCCGCAGCCCGATCCACATCGCGCTTGCCTATGTGGTCGCCCAGCCCTTCCCTGTGATACCGCTGATCGGCCCGCGCACGGTCGCCGAGCTGGAAGACAGCCTTTCGGCACTCGACATCAAGCTCACGCCGGAACAGGTCAAGTGGCTCGAAGGCTGAGATAGGTCTGGCGCTGTCAAACAGTGCTGAAGCAAAAGGCCCATCCGGGAAACCGGATGGGCCTTTTCATGTCTGCCTGAATGATCGCCAAAGTCAGGCGGCGAAATCGAATGTCTTCGTGTCCGCGCCCTCAAGCCGCAGCAGATAGGCCTTGCGCTCGAGACCGCCGGCAAATCCCCTGAGATCACCGGCCGAGCCCACCACGCGGTGGCAGGGCGCGATGATCGAGATCGGGTTGCGGCCATTGGCGGCGCCGACGGCGCGGATCGCCTTTGCCGAGCCGATCTCCGTTGCGATCTGGCGGTAGCTGCGCGTCTCGCCGAAAGGGATGGCGAGCAGCGCCTGCCATACCTTCTGCTGGAACTCTGTTCCGGCAAAATCGAGTGGCAGATCGAAAGCCTGTCGTTCGCCGGCGAAGTATTCGCGGAGTTGCCGCTCTGTCTCCAGCAGCACGGGATGGCTATCATCTTCCGCCACGATCAGCAGGGGCACACGGCCCGGGCGATCATTGTCCCAGAGGATCGCGGCAAGCCCATCATCGCTGCCGATGAGCTTTAGGGCGCCAACCGGCGAATTCATGATCCGATAGACATAGTGCTTTTCTGTGTTTTTCTGAGCTTTGGTCATGCCGATATCCTTTCTTTGAATTGCGCTCGTGGCATCGGGCGAGATTGCCTCTGATGGAGCGCTTATGTCCCCATTGGATCTTAAATGGCGGCCTGCAACCACCCGAAAAGGAACAACGAGCGGCGAAATCCAACATTTCTAACGTCAGTCGCCGAGATCAGAATGACGCAAGCGGCGTGGTCAGGCTTGGGAAAGCGGCTGAGATTGTGTAAAACCGTGGAGAGACACACCGCCAGCATGCGGAGCCCTACATGACGGTTCGCCCGCCTCGCAACTTCAATCCATCGCAAACCAAGGAAACCGGCCTCGGAATCCTTGAATATGAGATGATGTCGGAGAGGGCGAGTTCGCTCGGCCGCCACGGCATGAAGGTTGAGACAGCGCTTGCCGCCTTGCAGGACGGCGAAGCCAAGGGCAAGCAAGGCGTGGAGCACGAGCGGCTGGTGGATGCTGCCGCCGAAGCCGTCTGGGGCATGTTCATTCACCGCGAGATCTGCGGCCTGCGCAACGGCCGTGACGTCATCCAGCGCTACGGCATTCCGAACAAGGTGCTTGCGCGCCTCGGCGCTAGCCCGAGACACCCCTGAATATCAGGATTTCAAGATCGCCGAAAAGCGTGGATCGAAGGCATGGCCGATCGGCTCGGCGGCCGCACCTCGCGCCACGGCCCAGGGGTCGGTCATACCCAGCTGCAGGCGCGGCAGCGATCGGCCGGGACGATCGGCATTAGAGGGCAGCAGCGGCTGCATGGCCGCGATCAGCCGCGTGGCGAGCGCGACGGGGGCACCGCCGCACAGAATCACCGTTTGCGGATCGAAGACGGTTTCGATCAGCTGGACACTCCAGCGCAGATCGATCGCCGCCCTTTCGATCCAGGCGAGAATATCGGGATCATCGGCGGCAGCGCGGTCGTTTATGAGGGAGTAGAGGTCCGGCGCCATCGGATCGACGTCGAGGTGATCGTAGAGGGAAGCCAGCGAAGCGCGATGTTCGAGTTGGGTCTGCTGCCCGCCTGCCGTCAACAGCGCCATGCCGATTTCGCCCGCGTTGCCATGAGCACCGCTATAGAGTTCGCCGCCGAGGATGAGCCCCGCGCCGATGCCGTAGCCGACATAGAGGCAAACGGCGTGGTCGAGCCCATGGGCAGCCCCCACCATGCGCTCCGCCGTCGCGCAGGCGGCAGCGTCGTTCTGAAGGGTCACATTGAGACCGGTTCCGGCCGACAGGGTTTCGAGCAAGGGAAAGCGCTGCCAGGCACCCATCATCCAGGGATTGTCGGCATCCTCCTGCTCGATGCCGAAAGGACCCGGCATCGCCGCGCCGAGGCCGACGAGGCGCTTCTCGGCCTGTGCGACGCGCTGCCGGAGTTCTGCACGCACATCTTCTATCAGCTTCAGGACGACGGGCGTGCCCGTCGCCGGTCCGCCGGCCGGCAGGTTCGCTTCCTTGCGGATCAGCACGTTGCCGACGAGATCGACGGCGATGGCGCGGGTGATGTGGCGGTCGATCTGCAGGCCGATGGCGAAGGCGCCCTCGGGCACAAGACCATAGGGCGTCGAGGGCTGGCCGCGGCCGCGACGCACCGTTTCCCTAGACGTCACCAGCCCGTCGTTTTCCAGCTCCTCCATGATGTTGGAGACCGTCTGCTTCGTCAGGCGGGTGGCGCGTGCAAGATCGGCGCGGGAGAGCGCGCCGTTCAGCCTGAGGGCGTCGATGATGACCCGCCGGTTATGGGCGCTGGTGCCTTCGTGGTTCGTTCCGCTCGTAGCCCTGATCGGGCGAATATCGTTCATCTGTTTTTGCCTCTTGACACCAATAGAATATTGAAGAACAAATTAGTCAAGACAATTGACTTAAAAGAAACCACAGAGTTTCATCAGGGAACTTAAGCGAGCTTTCGGGCTCCAGAGACGCGCCGATCGATGTTCGGCAGCCGGCCCGGCCAATTGCCTGCCCGACAACCGATGGCGACGCTTGAGCCGCCATTGGAAAAATCGCGTGACTGTCAAAAACTGGAGGATGGAATGTTGAAATCATTGAACAAGACATTGCTCGGCGCAGCGCTGATCGGCGCATCCTTCGCCTCGCATGCCTTTGCCGAAACCACGATCAATGCCCTCTTCATGGCACAGGCTGCCTATAGCGAAGCCGATGTGCGCGCCATGACGGATGCCTTCTCCAAGGCCAATCCGGACATCAAGGTCAATCTCGAATTCGTTCCTTACGAAGGCCTGCATGACAAGACCGTGCTCGCTCAGGGGTCCGGCGGCGGCTACGACGTCGTGCTGTTCGACGTGATCTGGCCGGCCGAATACGCGACCAACAAGGTTCTGGTCGATGTGTCCTCGCGCATCTCCGACGACACGAAGAAGAGCGTGCTGCCGGGCGCCTGGACGACGGTCCAGTATGACGGCAAGTACTATGGCATGCCATGGATTCTCGATACCAAGTACCTGTTCTACAACAAGGAAATCCTGGAAAAGGCCGGCATCAAGACGCCGCCGAAGACCTGGGACGAGCTCAACGAACAGGCGAAGATCATCAAGGACAAGGGCCTTCTGGCAACACCGATCGCCTGGAGCTGGTCGCAGGCGGAAGCCGCGATCTGCGACTATGCGACGCTCGTCAGCGCCTATAAGGGTGATTTCATCAAGGACGGCAAGCCGGACTTCCAGACCGGCGGCGGCCTCGATGCCCTGAAGTACATGGTCAACAGCTACAAGTCCGGCCTCACCAACCCGAACTCCAAGGAATTCCTCGAAGAGGATGTCCGCAAGGTCTTCGAAAACGGCGACGCCGCCTTCGCGCTGAACTGGACCTACATGTACAACATGGCGAACGACCCGAAGGACAGCAAGGTCGCGGGCAAGGTCGGCGTCGTGCCGGCACCGGGCGTTGCCGGCAAGAGCGAGGCTTCCGCTGTCAACGGCTCGATGGGCCTTGGCATCACCTCGGCCAGCAAACACCCGGACGAAGCCTGGAAGTACATTTCCTTCATGACTTCGCAGGCAACGCAGAACCAGTATGCCAAGCTCAGCCTGCCGATCTGGGCATCGTCCTATAGCGATCCGGCCGTGACCAAGGGCCAGGAAGAGCTAATCGCGGCCGCAAAGATCGGCCTCGCCGCCATGTATCCGCGTCCGACGACGCCGAAATATCAGGAACTGTCGACGGCACTGCAGCAGGCGATCCAGGAATCGCTGCTTGGCCAGTCTTCTCCGGAAGACGCGCTGAAGTCTGCTGCCGACAACAGCGGTCTCTGATAGTCTTATCGGGCGGTGCCAGTCACCGCCCGCCTCTCGACCCTCCATGAAGAATGAAAGAAGGGGCCTGCCATGTCCGGCACCTCTATGACAACTCGCGCCTGGCTTTTGATGCTGCCGCTGCTTGTGGTGATGATCGCCGTCATCGGCTGGCCTCTCGTCGACACGGTCGGCCTTTCTTTCACCGATGCAAAGCTTGTGGGAACCGGCGGCAATTTCGTCGGCATCGACAACTACGCGAAGATGCTGGCGAACTCCAATTTCCAGCGCACCCTGATCACCACGGCCTGGTTCGCGATCATTTCCGTCGCCGCTGAAATGGTGCTCGGCGTGCTGGCCGCGCTGCTGCTCAACCAGAATTTTAGGGGTCGCGGCGTGCTGCGCGCGCTGATGATCCTGCCCTGGGCGCTGCCAACCGTCGTCAACGCGACGCTCTGGCGGCTGATCTACAATCCGGAATATGGCGCGCTGAATGCAGCGCTCACCCAGCTTGGCCTGCTCGACGCCTACCGCTCCTGGCTTGGCGAACCGGGCACGGCGCTGACGGCACTCATCGTTGCCGACTGCTGGAAGAATTTCCCGCTGGTCGCGCTGATCGCGCTCGCCGCCCTGCAGGCCGTGCCGCGCGACATCACGGCCGCCTCGCTGGTCGATGGCGCCGGACCCTTCAAGCGCTTCCGCTTCGTCATCCTGCCCTATCTTGTCGGACCGCTGATGGTGGCGCTGGTGCTGCGCACCATCGAGGCATTCAAGGTTTTCGACATCATCTGGGTGATGACGCGCGGCGGCCCGGCAAACAGCACGCGCACGCTGTCGATCCTCGTCTATCAGGAAGCCTTCTCTTTCCAGCGAGCGGGGTCCGGGGCGTCGCTTGCCCTGATCGTGACGCTGCTGGTTACGGTGCTCGCCGCCGCCTATGCCGCCCTCGTCCGCAAAACCGCAGGGAGTGCCACCTGATGGAACGCCAGAGCCCGCTGTTTACCTGCTTCATCTATGTCTGCGCCATCCTGCTCGCCGTCGTCATCCTCGCGCCGATCGCCTGGCTCTTCATCATGAGTATTTCGCCGGCTGCCGATCTTGCCGCCAAGCCGCTGCGCTGGTGGCCGCAGACGGTTGATTTCTCGCGCTACAAAGTGCTCTTGTCGACGCTGGAAAACAGCGAGGGCGCCGCCTTCACCTCGTCGCTGCGCAACAGCATCGAAGTGGCTGGGATGGCGACGATCGCCGCGATCGCGCTCGCCATCCCCGCCGGCTGGGCCGTATCGCGCACGCCGTCCGTGGGATGGTCGCTCTCCATGGTCATCGCCACCTACATGCTGCCGCCGGTCGCGCTCGCCGTGCCGCTCTATATGGGCCTTGCCCATCTCGGCTTGCTCAACAACATCTTCGGCCTGGCACTCGTCTATCTGACGATCCTGGCGCCGTTCACGACCTGGCTGATGAAATCAGGCTTCGATTCCATTCCGAAGGAGATCGAGGCAGCCGCAATGATCGACGGCGCCGGGCTGTTCCAGACCTTGAAGATCATCACACTGCCGCTTGCCATGCCCGTGATGGCAACCTCGGCGCTCTTTGCCTTCCTGCTTGCCTGGGATGAATTCTTCTATGCGCTTCTCTTCACATCAGACCAGCGCGCCAAGACCCTCACCGTCGCCATAGCGGATCTCGCCGGCGGCCGTGTCTCGGATTACGGACTGATCGCGACTGCCGGCGTGCTGGCCGCCCTGCCACCGGTACTGATCGGCCTTGTCATGCAACGTGCCCTGATCTCGGGCCTGACCAATGGCGGCGTCAAGGGATGACCATGACCAAAGAGAAAACCCGCCCCGAAGGCCTTACAGCCATCGACCGCGAAATGGCCCGCCAGCATGCCGACGCGCTTGCTTCCTTCAAGGCCGCAGCCGATATGGCCGCCGAGGCCGCGGCATCACTGAAGCGCACGGGCGAGCTGCTCCTCCTCGGCATGGGTGGTTCCCACGCCGTCAATCGTGCTGTCGAGCCGCTTTATCGCGCCGCCGGCATCGATGCGATCGCCCTGCCACTCTCCGAACAGCTCGGCCAGCCGCTGTCGCTTGAGGGACGCACGATCTTCATGACCTCGCAATCGGGCGAAAGCGCCGAAGTGGTACGCTGGTTCAACGAGACGGGCGGCACGGACGACACGTTCGGCCTGACGCTGGAGGGCAGCTCCTTCCTCGCCAAAACCGCGCCTTCGCTTGTCGGCGCCGGCGGCACAGAGCTTGCCTTTGCGGCAACCCGCAGCCTCACCGTCACCTTCGCGCTGCATCTGGCGATCTTCGCTGCGCTCGGGCAGGACCCGGCGCCTGCGCTTGCCGTGCTTCGTGCACCTGAAACGCTCGATATCAAGCCGGCGCTTTCGGCTCTCGCGAATGTCGCGACCGTCGTCACCTCAGGCCGCCGCCTGCAGGGTGTCGCCGAGGCATTGGCTCTTGGTTTGACCGAGCTGTCCCGCCGTCCCTGCTTTTCGCTCGAAGGCGGTCAACTGCGCCACGGCCCGATGGAAATGCTGGGACCGTCGATCGGCGTCATCCTCTTCCGCGGTAACGATGCGACGGCGAGCCTCGTGACGGCCATGGCCGTTTCCGCCGCCGAGACCGGTGCACCTGTCATCATCTTCGACGGCTCTAAAGACGAACCCGTGCCCGGCTGCGTCACGCTGCGCTTCAAGCCGGAAGCCGGTATTGCCGCCATCTTCCAGATGCTGCCTGTCGCGCAGGCGCTGATGATAGCCTTTGCCGACGAGCGAATGGAGAATGCCGGCACGCCGGTCCGCTCCACCAAGATCACCCGGAGCGAATGAATGAAGCCGCTTGCAGTCATCGGCAACGTCAATATCGACCTGATCCTCGGGCCGGCGGCGCCATGGCCGAAGGCCGGCACCGAGATCATCGTCGATCACGACGAGTTGCGCGTCGGCGGCCAGGCGGGCAACAGCGCGCTCGCCTGGGAAGGCCTCGGCGTTGACTACGAAATATCGGCCAATGTCGGCAGCGACGAGTTCGGACGCTGGCTCAGCGAGGCATTCGGCGCGCGCAGCAGCAAGTGGCCCGTCAGGCCGGAGGGCACGACGCTCTCGGTCGGCATCACCCATCCGGATGGAGAGCGCACTTTCTTCACGACGCGCGGGCATCTGCCGCGATTCAGCCTCGACGATGTGCTGACGGTTCTCGACGGCGAGAGGCTTGCCGGCGGCTATGCACTACTGTGCGGTGCCTTCCTCACCGAAGACCTCGCCCGCGACTACGACGCCCTGTTCGACTGGGCCGACAAGCACCGGATCACGGTCGCGCTCGATACCGGCTGGCCGCTGGATGGCTGGACGCAGGCGAATTGCGACGCCACGCGGCGCTGGCTTTCCCGCTGTGGCGTGGCGCTGATGAACGAGGTCGAGACCACAACGTTAGCCGGCATAGACGATCCGGCCGAGGCTGCACGCGCGCTGCATGCGCTGATGCCCGAAGGCGCCATCTTCGTCGTCAAGCGTGGCCCTGATGGAGCGCTCGCCATCGATGCCGACGGCAATCTCGTTTTGGCCACGGCACCGCGCGTCACCGTGGTCGATACGATCGGCGCCGGCGATGTCTTCAATGCCGGCTTTCTGGCCGCCCTAGCCCGTGGCGAGCCGCCTGCAGCCTGCCTTTCGGCGGGAACCGCCGTCGCTTCCCGCGCCATTTCCACTCTGCCGCGCAGCTACGGCCCGGCCAAAGCATCCGAGGAGGCCGTTCAATGAGCGCGCTCGAAATCCAGAACATCCGCAAGAGCTATGGCGAAGTGGAGACGCTGAAGGGCATCGATATTTCCCTTGAAAGCGGCGAGTTCCTGGTGTTGCTCGGCTCGTCGGGCTGCGGCAAGTCCACGCTGCTCAACATCATCGCCGGGCTTGCCGAGGCGACGAGCGGGGATATCCGTATCGGCGATCGCTCCGTGCTTGGCGTGCATCCGAAGGATCGCGACATCGCCATGGTGTTCCAGTCCTACGCGCTCTATCCAAACCTTTCGGTCCACCGCAACATCGGCTTCGGCCTGGAAATGCGCAAGGTGCCTGCCGCCGAGCGGGACAAGGCGGTGCGCGAGGCGGCGAAGCTCTTGCAGATCGAAGCGCTGCTGGAGCGCAAGCCGAGCCAGCTTTCCGGCGGTCAGCGCCAGCGCGTGGCGATCGGCCGTGCCCTGGTGCGCAAGCCAGAAGTCTTCCTCTTCGACGAGCCGCTTTCCAACCTCGACGCCAAGCTGCGCATGGAAATGCGCACTGAGTTGAAGCGCCTGCACCAGATGCTGAAGACCACGGTCGTCTACGTGACGCACGATCAGATCGAAGCGATGACGCTCGCAACCCGCATCGCCGTTATGCGGGACGGACGGATCGAGCAGCTCGGCACGCCGGACGAGATCTACAATCATCCGGCAACACTCTATGTTGCGACCTTCGTTGGCGCGCCGCCGATGAACCTGCTGAACGCGACGGCCGATCAGGGTTCTTTGCGCATCGACGGAACCTCGATCACGCTGTCCATGCCAGCGACGAAAGCCGCGATCAAACAGGGTCAAGATCTGGTGGTCGGCATCCGGCCGGAAACGCTGCGTCTCGATGAAGACGGCAAGCTCGAGGCCGTCTGCGAAGTCGCGGAACTAACCGGTCCGGAGCTGATCGTCACTGCACAGGCGGGCTCGCAGCGGCTGATGGCCTGCCTGCCGCCGCGCACCGCGATTGCCGAAGGGCAGACCTTCAAGCTCGGCTTCGACGCCAACGCACTGCATCTCTTCGACCGCGCGACGGGCCAACGCTGCGAATAGACCTTCGAGCCCGTGCACATGATCGCCGAGGGTGGCGCAGTGGACCATTGCGGTTTCCGGTGTCACCCGCAAAATTTTCGATCTCCGTAATGTTACCGCAAGGCAGGGCGCTGAACCTGACGACACAAACGATCGTCGGGAAAGAACCGTGTTTCAACAATTTCAATGCAGCACACGCTGGCCTTTCGTCGGGCTTCAACTGAGCAATGCCGCCCTGAACGCCAGCCACGCCTTTGCGACCATTCTTTATCCCTGGATCATGTACGACTTAACCGGCAGTGTCGTCTGCATGGCGCTAATGGCTTTGGTGAATAGCGCCATGCTCCTGATCGGCATGATCTTCGGCGGCTACGTGGCCGAGATGCTGGGTGCACGCTACACCGCGCTCATCTCCGCGAAGGTCGGGATGCTGACGTCGCTGATGATTGCAGTGCTCTATATGGCGGATTTTCTACACGCAGGCACCTTTCTCCTTCTGAGCTTCATCGGCTCCATCCTCGATGGACCGGCGACGGTCGCGACCGAAGCGAAGACGCCGGAAATCGCCCGCCTTTCAAGATTGTCCTCGACCACTGCCAATTCCATCGACGACACGATCGACGGGCTTGTGCTGCTGACGGCATCTGCAGCGAGCGCTTTCGTCATCACCGTCATCGGCCCGAAGGACGCGGCCTGGTGGATCGTCGTCGGCAACTTCGCCGCGATGATGCTCCTGTCTTTCAGCCTGCCGAGGTTTCGTTTAGGCCCGGCACCGAGACTTGGCGATATCGTCCGTGCCGGAAAGCGGCTCCGCGCCGCGGCCGCGTCGCTGCCATTCACGCTTTGGGCAAGTGCTGCGCTCGGCTTCTTCATCGTGCTGCAGGTCTTCGTCGTGCCGGCCGCATTGCGTCTCGAGGGCGCATCGGTCGCATGGCTCGGGCTCTTCATCGCGGCATCGGCAACAGGCACGATCATGATGAACCTGCACCTTGCGTCTCGCCACGCCATGCCGGCGCCCGCGGTCATCGTTTCGAGAGCCCTCCTCGGCCTCGCTCTCTCGATGTGCATTCTGTGGATGCAGATTTCGCCGCTGACGATGATGCTTGCCGGCCTCGTCGCCGGGCTGGCGAACGGCTGGCTCTCGCCCGCCTTTGTCGCGATCTTGCAGATGAAAGCGCCGCGTAACTGCCGGCCCTATGTGATGGGTCTTTCCTATTCGATGGTTCTGCTGTTTCTTCCGCTGGAATATATGCTGACCGGCGCTGCAATCGGCCTGACCTCGTTCCGCACGACCTGCATCCTGCTGATCTTCCTGCTGTCGCTGGCGGCCGCCGTCAGCGCCGCCTGGCTCGAATGCATCCAGACCGACTGACCGAAAGCGGGATAAGAGCCGTCGATGAGGCGCACGCCTGGTTGCGCGCAATGATGCCGTAATGTTCGTCGCTATGTCTTGGACAACACTATTTCGTTTCATGGAGGGTGAGAATGCGCCTCTTGCTTGTAGAGGATGAGCCGCAGATGGCCGAGGCGCTTGCGGCCGCCCTGCATCAATACGACATCATCGTGGATCACGCTCCGAACCTTGATTTTGCAAGAGGCGCCATCGCCGAGCAGGTGCATGATATGATCGTGCTCGACCGGCAGCTGCCCGATGGCGACGGATTGGAGCTTATCTGGGATTTGCGCGCGATCGGCGCGACGACGCCTGTCATCGTGCTCACCGCCCGCGGCTCCGTCGCCGATCGCGTCAAGGGGCTGGATTTCGGCGCCGACGATTATCTGGCCAAGCCATTCGCACTCGAGGAACTTCTGGCGCGCATCCGTGCGCTGATGCGCCGGCCGGCAACCGTCGCCCCGATGATCGCCAAGCTCGGCAAGCTGGAATTCAATCTCGATGACAGAGAAGCGCGGATCGATGGCAGGGTGCTCGATCTGCCGCGACGCGAGCTTCTCGTGCTAGAAACACTTATCCGTCGCCAGGGCAGAACCGTTCTGAGGGCCGCACTGGAAGAGGCCGTCTATGCCTTCGACGACGAAATCCAGTCGAATGCGCTCGATTCACACGTATCGCGGCTTCGCAAGAAGCTGGCCGATGCTCAGGCCGATATCGAAATCCACGGCATTCGCGGCGTCGGCTACCTTCTGAGACCACTTACATGAAGCATCCCAAATCAAAATCGCTGAAGCGCCGGCTCATTGCACAGCTTCTGCTCTTCCAGGCGGGTATCCTGCTGCTGTTCAGCGTCGCCTTCGTCGCCTACCTGATACAGGCGGGCGAAGGCATCGTTCTCTCCGATCCCGAGTTTACGGATGTCGCCGCACGCGCGATCGAACGCGAGCCCGATGGCCATCTCGTGCTCAACGAAACGGAAGAGCTCGTGAAGTTGCGGCAACGTTCGACGGACTTTTGGTTCGTCGCCCGCAGCGACAAGGGCGAGATCATCCAGACCGGCAATGTCCCGGCGGTCTATGCCGTGATGGCGGAGAACCTCGATCGCATCACCTTCGGCGACATCCGGGACGCTACGCCACCCTTCTCGTACCTGGCGGTCATCCGCAACGTATCCGGCCCCGCCGGGGATTTTACCGTGCTTGGCAAGGGCGATGTGTTCAGCATGACCTATGCCATCCTGCTGCTCTCCAACCTGTTGATGGTACCTATCCTTGTTCTGCTCGTCATCATAACGATCGTCGTCATCCCGTGGATCGTGAGCCGGGCATTCTCTCGCCTTTCCGTCGTCGCGAAGGAAGCAGAGGCTATAGATATCGACCGGCGCGGGTACAGGCTGCCGGAGAGCGGCATTCCCCGCGAAGTGATGCCGCTCGTCAATGCCATCAACGGCGCCCTGCAGCGCCTCGACGAGGGGCATGAGCGCCATCAGCGGTTCATTCTCGATGCGGCGCACGAATTGCGCACGCCGGTCGCCATTCTGCAGACACGTGTCGAAACGATCGCCGAAGGGCCGATCCGCAACAGGCTCCTGTCGGATGCCGGCCGCATCGCGGCTTTGGCCGAACAACTGCTCGATCTGCAACGCCTTGACGTTATCGGCGCGAATTTTTCCTCGGTCGATCTGGTGGAGATCTGCCGCAACGTTGCGGCCGACATGGCGCCGCTGGCGATCGCACAGGGCTACGATCTCTCGCTCGAAACCGGGCTCGACCATCTGATTATCCAGGGAGATGCCGGTGCGCTGCAGCGTGTCGTCCTCAATATCGTCCAGAACGCGATCGAGCACGCGGGCGGCAAGGGAAACATCACGATCCGGATCGACCGGCGATCCGTCATCGAGGTGACGGACGAAGGGCCTGGCATACCGGCTAAGGAACGCGACCGGATCTTCGAGCCCTTCCACCGTCTTCAGCCGCATGAGCACGGTGCCGGCCTCGGGCTCAATCTGGTGAAGGAGATCATGCAGCGGCATGGCGGCCATGTCGCCGTTACCGACAATCCGCAGGGTGGCGCCTGTTTCCGCCTTTGCTTCCCGGGCTGACGGCCTGGCTCGCCAGGCAATGCCCATCTTTAAGATTTAGTTAAGAAATTGCCAACAACCGCATAAAAATACTCGATAATTTTTCAATATTTTCGAATCCTGCAATGTACCCGCAATTCTCACCGGCAAAATGATCTGCATCTCTCGAAGACGATCCGCTCCCCAAGACGGACGGCATCGGAGAGCAGCAGGAACCGATGTCCGGTTCTCCAACGCAACAGAGACCTTGCGAGCGCCTAGGGATGGCGCATGGGTTTCGTATGGAGTTAGCAATGTCGCTTAGCGCAAAATCAATTCTGTTCGCGGCTCTGGCCATGACGGCCGCGACGAACGCCTCTGCAGCCGATCTCACCACCTATCAAGCCCCGGATGCCGGCTATGACAGGCCACCGGCCTTCCAGTGGAGCGGCGCCTATTTCGGTGCCCATGGCGGTATCGCCTCGCCGAAGTTCAACCCTTTCGCCAGCGGCAAGGGTCTGACCGGCGGCGTGCAAGCCGGCTACAATTTCCAGGTGGGGCCTGGCATCGTCGGCGCCGAACTGGAAGGCTCCTACCTCGGAAACAACGAGCTGCGCGTGCCGAACGGCAAGGTGGAAGAACGCTTCCGCGGCGCCGCCAAGGCCAAGGCCGGCCTGACCTTCGATCGGACGCTCGTCTACGGAACGGCCGGTCTGACGATGACGAAGTTCGAAGGCGGCAAGGGCGTTTCCACCTCGGGCGGCTGGAAGCAGGGCTACCTTGTCGGCGGCGGCGTCGAACAGGGCTTCGGCGGCGGCCTGTCGGCCAAGATCGAATACAACTACGTCATGACCAATGACGTCTCCACGACGACATCGGGCGGCAAGTCGAAGACCGATCTGCGCGATCACGTCATCAAGGCCGGCCTGAACTATCGCTTCTGATTGCCGATTTGCAGAGATCGGCACGCCTTTCAAGCCAAGGCGTGCCCGACGGAGAGTGGCGGAGGATGGCTGATCAAACCCCGAGTCAGTTCTTTCGCCGCTCTCGATCATGAAATGAAAGCATGATGTCAGGTGTCATGATGAGCGTTGTCATGAAAATAACGATTGCCCTAACGCTGACCGCGCTAGGAGTTGCAGGCATCGTGATCGCGCCGGCCGGGAACGATGCACGTAACGCCCCTTCCGCCACTCGGCAGACCGCCGATATCAAAACGATCGAAGTCGCCGCCGTGGAAGTGATGCAGGTTCGCCGCGAAAACTACCGCCAGCAGATTCGCATCAACGGTTTCATCCAGCCGGCCCGTCGCGTGACTCTCACCGCCAGATTGTCCGGGACGCTGGCCGCTGTGGAGGCCGATATCGGCACGGCCGTGCAGGCCGGCGCCGTCATTGCGCGTTTCGACGCGGAAACGCTGACGCTGTCCCTCAACAAGCTGGTCGCAACCACCGAAGCCAAGGCCGCAACGCTGCTGCGCGCGCAGAAGGACCTGGAGCGCACCCGCAGCCTCGCCGCAACGGGCGGCGTCGCCCAGGCGAAACTGATCGAGGTCGAGACCGACGTCGCGGTGCTGAAGGCCGAATTGCGCGCCCTGCAGGCCGAGGAAGCGGAAGCGCGGCGCGCCCTCGATGATGCGGTCGTCACCGCGCCCTTTGACGGCATCGTCAATACGCGCAGGGTCAATCCGGGCCAGGCCGTCTCGATCAACACCGAACTCTTCGAGGTCGTCGATATCGCCAGGCTGGACCTGGTGGCTCTCATCCCGCCGCAGGAAAGCGCCTGGCTTTCGATCGGTCAGACGGCGGAGATCGAGATCGAAGGCCTGCCGGAGAAGCCCCTTTCGGCGCGACTCGACAGGATCAGCCCCGCGACCGTGGACGGCTCACGCTCGCTGCAGGTCTACCTGCGGATCGAACAGGCGATGCCGGGTCTTCGCAGCGGCATGTTCGGCCACGGCACGCTGCAGATCGAAAGCCATGACGACATTCTCGCAGTTCCCGCTGCAGCGGTCATCAAAGAAGGCGGGGACACCTTCATCCGGACGATCTCGGATGGCGCTGTCCGCCAGCAGCCCATAACCCTCGGCAATGCCCGGATCGGAGAGGATCTCGTCGAGGTTCGGAGCGGACTAAACGAGGGCGATCGCATCATAACTGTCCCGCTCAAGGACGTCACGAGCGGCACTCTGGTCAAGATCGCCGGGCGCTGAGGACTATCCCCATGTTTCTTGCCCGTATCTCCATTCAGCAGCCTGTTTTCGCCACCATGGTAATGGTGGCGATCGTCGTGCTTGGCATCGTCGCCTGGTCGCGCCTGCCGGTCGACCTCCTGCCTTCGGTGGATCTGCCGACCGTCGTCGTCTCCACCAATTACGATGGCGCGTCGGCACTCGCCGTCGAGCAGCAAGTCAGCCGGCCGATCGAGGAAAGCATCGGCGCCATCTCCGGCATCAAGAAGATCTCCTCGCATTCCTCGACGGGCAATTCGCTCGTCATTGCGGAATTCACCCTCGAAACGCCGTCGAGAGCGGCAGCCGACGAGGTGCGCGACCGCATATCGCGATTGCAGGATGTGCTTCCCGATGGCGCCGATCGGCCGCTCGTCACGCGCTTCAATCCGCAGGACGCGCCGATCATGTCGCTGGCGGCCTTCTCCGCCGATATTTCCATCAGCCGCATGACGCAGATCGCCGACACGACGATCGTGCCGCGCCTGCGGCGTGTGCCGGGCGTCGGACAGGTGACGCTGGTCGGCGGCAGCGAAGACCAGGTGCGCATTCAGCCCGACCCGGTGAAACTGCAATCCTTCGGCATCCCGATCCCGAGCCTGATCGAGGCGATCCAGCGGGCGACCCGCGACAGTGCCATCGGCTCGGTCGTTTCCTCGACGCGCGAGCGCAGCATCACCGTCAGCGTGCAGCCGGGCAGCCTCAAAGAGTTCGCCGACATCGTCATTGCCCAGGACAGCGCCGGGCGCACCATCCGCCTCTCTGAAGTCGCCGACGTGATGGAGGCAGGCGCCGATCCAAAGAGTCGGGCATGGTTCAACGGCAAGCCGGCGCTCGGCCTCGATATCAATAAGCTGGAAGGCGCCAATACCGTCGACGTTGCCAAAGGTGTTGAACGGGAGCTGGCTAAACTTCGGAAGGACGATGCGCTCAGGGATATGGGCATCGTCGTCTCGCAGGACAGCTCCCGCACCATCATCGGCCAGATCGGCGACGTTCAACACACCATAATCGAAGGTGGCGCGCTGACCATCGTCATCGTGCTTCTGTTTCTCAACTCCTGGCGTTCGACCATCATCACGGCATTGACCCTGCCGGTCGCGGTCATCGGGACGTTTGCCGCCATCGCTGTTCTCGGCTTCAGCCTCAATCTGATGACCATGCTGGCGCTGTCGATCTGCATCGGCATTCTGATCGACGACGCCATCGTCGTGCGTGAAAACATCAGCCGCCATGCGGCCATGGGCAAGGATCGCCGGCAGGCCGCGCTTGATGGCACCACGGAGATCGGTCTTGCCGTGCTGGCAACGACCTTCTCGATCGTCGCGGTCTTCATTCCCGTCGCCTTCATGGGTGGCGTGATCGGCCGCTTCTTCCTGCAATTCGGCGTGACCGTCTCCGTCGCCGCGCTGATTTCGCTCTTCGTATCCTTCACGCTCGATCCCATGCTGTCGAGCGTCTGGGCCGACCAGCCGGTGCAGCAACGAAAGGAACGATTGCGAGCCTTGCTCGACCGTTTCGACACGTCCTTCGAGCGGATCGCACATCGCTATGGCGACATGGTCGGCTGGTGTCTCGATCATCGCGCAGTCACTTCGGTCCGTGTGCTTGCTATGTTTGCCGCAAGCCTCTGCCTCATCCCCAGAATCGGTATGGAATTCGTGCCGAAATCCGATCAGGGAATGGTTGCCGTCAGCCTCACCCTGCCGGAGGGATCGTCGGTCGACTATACCGCCGCCAAGATCCGGCAGACCGAAGACATCCTGCGGAGGTATCCCGACATCAAGGACCTGTATTCGACTGTGAACAGCGGCGACGGCGCTAACACCAATGAAGCCAGAATCGCAGCTTCGATGGTGGAACCTGACAAGAGAAGCATGACTTCGGTGACCATTGCGCCAACACTGCGCGAGGCACTGAGCCCCGTCGCCGGCACCAGGATCGAAGTGGGCCAACCCGGAGAGGTCTCCGGCGCGCAGGCCAAGACAATCCAGATATCGATCCTCGGTGGGGATCTGAACGTGCTGGAGGAAATATCGCACGACATGATGGCCAAGCTCGGCAAGCTCGCGGGGATCATCGATCTCGAATCCTCTGCGGACAAGAAGCGGCCTATGCTGATGGTGCGGTTACGTGCGGACGAAGCGGCTGATCTGGGGATTTTGACCGCGACCATCGAGCACAATCTTCGCCCGCTTGTCGCTGGCGAGAAGCTGACCAGCTGGGCACATGGCGGCGACGAATCGCGCTATGTCGCCATCAGGCTGTCGGAGAGCGGGCGCCGAACGGTTGAAGACCTTGCGCAGATCCCTATCCCCGTCGATCGCAAGGGCGTGACAGGTCCCGCCGCCACCGTGCCGCTATCCCAGGTGGCCGATATTACCGAGACCCTGGCGCCGAAGACGATCATCCGACGCGACGGCGACCGCGAGGTTCGCCTTTCCGCCAATCTGAGCGGCCGCCCTCTCGGCGAAGTCGTGCGCGATATCCAGACATTGATCGCCGGGCAGACCATGCCGGCGGGCTATCGCATGACAATCGGCGGCGAAGCCGACGATATGGCTGAAAGCTTTGGCTATGCGGCGCAGGCGCTGATGCTGGCTGTCGTCTTCATCTATCTCATCCTCGCCTCGCAATTCGGCTCCTTCGTGCAGCCGGTCGCGATCATGACCAGCCTGCCGCTCTCCATAAGCGGTGTGCTGATCGGTCTTCTTGTGACGGGATCGACGATCAACATCTTCTCGGTCATCGGCTTCATCATGCTGATGGGCCTCGTCACCAAGAATGCCATCCTGCTTGTCGATCATGCCAACAAGCGGCGCCGGGAGGGCGCAAGCATGCGCCAAAGCCTGATCGATGCCGGCATTGTCCGCTTTCGACCGATCGTGATGACCACCTCCGCGATGATTATTGGCATGATGCCGCTGGCGCTCGGCTTCGGCGAAGGCGGGCAGGAGCGTGCTTCGATGGCACATGCCGTGATCGGCGGGCTCCTGTCCTCGACGGCGCTGACGCTCATTTTCGTGCCGGTGGCCTTGTCGTTGATCGAAAGCTGCCGGACAATGCCGGCGTTGAGGAAGAGTGGATCGGCGGCCGATCCGATGAAGGATGCAGCCGAATGAGGACGAAGGTACCGTGGTTCCGGGTGAAGGCCTATGGCTATGGAGCAGGTCTGCCGTGCCATTGGC
>NZ_CP157967.1:3422500-3645000 GCF_040215725.1 Rhizobium sp. ZPR4 | reverse complement strand
CCCACATAGCGCGATACGGAGCCGACTGGCGTGACATATAGAGTGCCTTCATTGCCGGAGCTGCCGGTCTCGCATGTGCTTGCCGATATCGGCGCGGCACTCGCCAGCGAGCGGCGTGCCGTGCTTTCCGCACCGCCCGGCGCCGGCAAGACGACGCTGGTGCCGCTCTATCTATTGGGTCAAGGCTGGCGCGGCGATGACAGGATCATTCTTCTGGAACCACGGCGGCTGGCGGCAAGGGCCGCTGCTGCCCGCATGGCCTCGCTGCTTGGCGAACAGGTCGGCGATACCGTCGGCTATCGCATGCGGCTCGACAATCGCATCTCTGCCAAGACCCGCATCGAGGTGGTGACCGAGGGCGTGTTCGCCCGCATGATCCTCGACGACCCGGAACTCACCGGCATCTCCACCGTCATCTTTGACGAATTCCACGAGCGCTCCTTGGATGCCGATTTCGGCCTGGCGCTGGCGCTCGACGTGCAATCGGCGCTGCGGGAGGGCCTGCGCATCCTCGTGATGTCGGCAACGCTGGACGTCGAGCGTGTCGCGGCCCTGCTTGACCATCCACCCGTCATCGAGAGCATGGGCCGCAGCTTTCCGATCGATATACGCCATCAGGACAGGCCGGCAGGAGAGCGGGTCGAGGATACGGTGACGCGGGCGATCCTCGACGCACATACCAAGGAACAGGGCTCGATCCTCGCCTTCCTGCCGGGGCAGGCAGAAATCACCCGCACGGCGGAACGGCTCGACGGCCGGTTCGGGCCGGAGACGGTGATTGCGCCGCTCTACGGCAATCTCAGCCAGAAAGAACAGGATGCGGCGATCCGGCCCGCGCCGCAAGGCACCCGCAAGATCGTGCTGGCGACGTCGATCGCTGAAACCTCCATCACCATAGACGGCGTGCGGATCGTTATCGACAGCGGCCTGCAGCGCCTGCCCGTCTTCGAGGCCTCGACCGGCATTACGCGGCTGGAGACCGTGCGCGTGTCTCGCGCCTCGGCCGATCAGCGCGCCGGCCGCGCCGGGCGAACCGAGCCGGGTATCGCCATTCGACTGTGGCATCCGGGGCAGACGGCGGCACTCCCGGCCTTTACGCCGCCACAGATCCTTTCGAGCGACCTTTCCGGTCTCGCACTCGATCTCGCTCACTGGGGCGTACAGGATCCGGCAACGCTCTCTTTCGTCGACCAACCACCGGCAACCACGCTTGCCGAGGCGCGGACCCTACTGCGGCAGCTGGGCGCGCTCGATGCGGAAAACGGGCTGACGGCACGCGGCCGACTGATGCGGGAGCTCGCCCTGCCGCCACGGCTGGCAGCCATGGTGATTTCGGCTGCCGAATTCGGCCAGGCGCGCGAGGCGGCGTTGCTTTCCGTGCTGCTGACGGAACAGGGGCTTGGGGGGCAGAGCATCGATCTGGAAGATCGGCTGCGACGCTTCAAGACGGAAAAGGGTGAGCGGGCGGAAGCCGCGCGTCGCCTTGCCGGGCGTCTCGCCCAGGCAGCCGGCGGCAACACCAGCCCCACCGCCTCATCTATTCCACCCTTTGCCGGTGCATTGCTGCTGCATGCTTTTCCCGACCGCATCGCCCTGCAGCGCGGCGGACGAGCACGCTTCGTCATGGCCAATGGGCGCGGCGCGGAACTGCCGGAGACCGAGCGGCTGGCAGGATCGCAGATGCTCGTCATCGCCGACCTGACGGGACGTGCGGCGCAGGCGCGCATTCTCGCGGCGGCGGAGATTTCCCGCGCCGATGTCGAAGAGCATTTGCCGGGCGAGGTCCGCACCGAGGATCAGAGCTTTTTCGATAAAGCGAGCCGGCAGGTGCGGGCGCGACGGGCAACGCGGCTCGGCGCCATCATCTTCGAGGAAACGCCTCTGCCGCGCCCCTCCGGCGAGCAGGCGGCCAAGGCGCTGGCCGAGGGCATCCGCGAACTGGGGATCGACGTCCTGCCCTTTTCCAAGGAGGCGGCGCAGCTGCGCGACAGGATCGGCTTCTTATATAGGACGATCGGCGAGCCGTGGCCGGATATGAGCGACGAAGCCTTGGCCGCACGGCTCGACGAATGGTTCACGCCGTTTCAGACTGACGCGCGCGGCCTTTCCGACATCTCGGCCGGCGGCCTTTCCAATGGGCTGATGTCACTGGTGCCGCATGAGCTGCAGCGCGATCTCTCCCGGATGGCGCCGACGCATTTCGAAGCGCCGACCGGCCAGCGCCATCCCATTCAATATGATGGCGAGGAGCCGCTGCTCACCATTCGCGTTCAGGAGCTCTTCGGGCTGAAACAGCATCCGGCGATCGGCGGCGGCAGATTGCCGCTGGTGCTGGAGTTGACATCGCCGGCCCATCGCCCGATCCAGACGACGCGCGACCTGCCGGGCTTCAGGGCCGGATCCTGGAAGGACGTGCGCGCCGATATGCGCGGCCGCTACCCGAGGCATCCCTGGCCGGAAGATCCGGCCGAGGCCTTGCCGACAACACGCGCCAAGCCACGAGGGACCTGATAATGGCACGCTTCTTCCGGGGACTGGAAAAACTCTCCGAAGCCGAGATGAAGGCGCAGGAGGGGCATCACACCAGCCGGCGGCTGAGGCTGCAGACGCTGGTGCGCCTGCGCTGGCTAGCGGTTGGCGGCCAGACGGTGACTGTGATGATCGTCGCCTTCTGGCTGAAATTTCCGATGCCGCTCCTGCCCTGCTGCGTGCTGATCGCCTGCCTCGCCTGGATCAACTTCTTCCTGACGCTGCGCTACCCGCCGACGCACCGGCTGGAGGCGCCGGCGGCCTTCGCGCTGCTCAGCCTCGACCTTCTGCAGCTCTGTGGACTGCTGCTGATTACCGGCGGATTGGCTAATCCCTTCTCGGCGCTGGTCTGCGTGCCCGTCATCATTTCCTTCGCCTCGCAGCCGATCCGCTACAGCATGCCGCTGATAGGTCTGGCGATGATCTGCATTACCGGCCTTGCCTTCTCTCCCTTCCCCTTGCCCTGGTATGAGGGCGTTTCGGTGAGTGTGCACAGCGTGATGCAGTTGGGCGTTTGGTGCTCTATCGCTTCCACCATGGCTTTCGCCGCCTTCTATGCCTATCGCGTCTCCATGGAAGCCTCGCAGCTTGCCGATGCGCTCTCGGCAACGGAGCTGGTGCTGCAGCGGGAAAAGCACCTGTCGCAGCTCGATGGGCTGGCGGCGGCGGCGGCACACGAGCTCGGTACGCCGCTGGCGACGATCAGCGTCGTCGCCAAGGAGATGGAACGCGAACTCAGAGAAGACGACCGGTTCCGCGAGGACGTGGCGCTGCTGCGCAGCCAGAGCGAGCGCTGCCGCGATATCCTGCGGCGGCTAACGACTCTCTCCTCCGAGGATGAGGCGCATATGCGGCGGCTCACTTTGTCGTCCATGATGGAGGAGATCATCGCGCCGCATCGCGAGTTCGGGATCAATCTGGAATTCATCGAAAAGAGCCCGCGCTCCGGCGAACCCGTCCTCAGCCGCAATGCCGGCATCATGTACGGCCTCGGCAATCTCATCGAAAATGCCGTCGACTATGCCCGTAAAACGGTGACCGTCACGGTGGACTATACAGCCGACGCTCTGACCATCGTCATCGAGGATGACGGCAATGGCTATTCGCCGGAAATACTGGCGCGGATCGGCGAACCCTATGTCACTTCGCGCCAGCGTGACGACACCGCGGGCGGACTCGGCCTTGGCCTCTTCATCGCCAAGACGCTGCTTGAACGCTCGGGCGCCGCGCTTTCCTTCGGCAATCGCGATCCGGAAACGCCAGGCGCGCGCATCCGCGTCGAATGGCCGCGCGTGTTAATCGACAGTAATTCGACAAAATGATTTTCGCGGCTTAAAACTGCGATCGTCAAAATCGGTAGGAATATGCAGGCGGATGATCGCCGGGATAGAAGATAGAATGACGGATAAAGAGAGCACAGCCCCGCAGGCCGGGGCGAACGATGATGCAGCCCACATAGGCCCGGATGCCACATTGCTGATCGTCGATGACGATGGTCCCTTTCTGCGCCGGCTGGCGCGCGCGATGGAAGCGCGGGGCTTCGTCGTGGAGACGGCGGAATCAGTGGCGGAAGGCGTCGCCAAATCCAAGGCGAGCCCGCCGAAACATGCCGTGGTCGACCTTCGCCTCGGCGACGGCAACGGACTGGACGTGATCGAGGCAATCCGCCAGCGACGCGACGACACGCGCATCGTGGTGCTGACAGGCTACGGGAACATCGCGACGGCCGTGACTGCCGTCAAGCTCGGCGCGGTCGACTATCTCGCCAAGCCCGCCGATGCCGACGACGTCTATGCCGCGCTGACGCAGCGCCCCGGCGAAAAGGCGGAAGTGCCCGAGAACCCGATGTCGGCGGACCGCGTCCGTTGGGAGCATATCCAGCGCGTCTATGAAATGTGCGAGCGCAACGTTTCCGAGACGGCCCGGCGCCTCAACATGCATCGCCGGACGCTGCAGCGCATTCTTGCCAAGCGCGCGCCGAAATAGGCGATTCCAGGAAAGTGTGCAGCGGTTCTCCGGAATTGTGCTGGAGAGCGGGCTGACCTATTCGGAAGCGAAAGACTTGCCCGTCGCCCATTCGGCCAACAGCAGGCGCTGGGCGGCGGCGCGGGAGAAATTGAGCGTCACGGACTTGCGCGTCGCCGGCGGCAGGCGATGCTCCGGCGCTTCACGGATGATGTGGGCGCCATAGCCGTCGGACAGAAACAGCCCGCAATCCTCCGGAAAGATATCAAGCGGCACGTCCTTGTGCGTCGCGAAGAACATCCGGTCGCAATGCTGCCGGTATTCGGGCCATTTGCGATCGACGCGGAAATCCTCGATCGAGGTCTTGATCTCGATGATCCAGATCTCGCCCTTTTCCGAAAGGCTGATGAGATCGGCGCGACGACCGCTGGCAAGCGGCAACTCCGGCAAGACCGCATGGCGCATGTCATGCAGTAATAGTTGCACGCCCTTGCGTACAAGCATGGCCCGCTCCGACTGCCGGCCATCTATTAACGGATTGTTATTGTAAACGTTCAAAATCGTCATGAATTGTCTCGGGGACAGGCCCGGCGTTGTTGCAAAAAAACCATGTCCTTCTAATTTGCGCGCCGGCGCTATTTTTGTAGGGCCACAGCAGCTTGCAAAGCCAAGTTTAATGGAAAATAAACTTTAGACAAAGATGGTTGATAGCCATCCGTTTCCCGCCACGAAAATTCAAGAGACTTCCATGCGCATCCGTAATGCTATGACCGCACTCGGCCTTGTCGCAACGCTCGCATCGGCTGGCTATGCCACCACCGCCGCAGCAGCGCCGGCCGCAACCGCAAATTCGGCCACCGAGACCATCAAGACTTTCGATGGCGACTACGGTGTCACGAGCGACAACGGCTTCCAGCTGCCGGCAATCCCGATCCAGAAGGTGAAGCCGCAGTTCCGCCGTCAGATCGTCGAATACAAGACGGATGAGGCCGAAGGCACCATCATCGTCAACACGCGCGAGCGTCATCTCTACTACATTCTCGGCAATGGCGAAGCGATGCGCTACGGCATCGGCGTCGGCAAGCAGGGCTTCTCCTGGTCCGGGACCGCATATGTCGCCTGGAAGCAGGAATGGCCGAACTGGCATCCGCCGAAGGAAATGGCTGTTCGCCGTCCGGAAATCGCCAAATATGTCGATGGCGGCATGAACCCGGGCCTGTCGAACCCGCTCGGTGCGCGCGCCATGTATCTCTACAATGAAAAGGGCCAGGACACGTTGTTCCGCCTGCACGGCACGCCGGAATGGGCTTCGATCGGTACCGCAGCCTCCTCTGGCTGCATCCGCCTAATCAATCAGGACGTGATCGATCTCTACAGCCGCGTTCTTCCGGGCCGCAGCACCAAGGTCATCGTTATCCAGTAATCACTGGGCATTCGGATTTAAAAAAGCCGCCGGATATCGATCCGGCGGCTTTTTTTGTTTGCGTCTTTCAGCTGTGCCTCCGGCAGGCCTATCCGGCCTGCTTTGCCTTCAGCTCGATGCGGCGGCGGTGGAGGACCGGTTCGGTATAGCCGTTCGGCTGCTCGCGGCCCTTGAGGACGAGATCAAGCGCTGCCTGGAAGGCGACCGAACCGTCGAAATTGCCTGACATCGCGATGTACTGCGGATCATCGGCATTCTGCTGATCGACCACGGCGGCCATGCGCTTCATCGTTTCCAGAATCTGCGCTTCGGTGATGACCTTGTGATGCAGCCAGTTCGCCATGTGCTGCGCCGAGATGCGCAGGGTGGCGCGGTCTTCCATGAGGCCGACATCGTTGATGTCCGGAACCTTAGAGCAGCCGACGCCCTGATCGACCCAGCGCACGACATAGCCGAGGATACCCTGGCTGTTGTTGTCGATCTCGCGCTGGATTTCCTCCGGCGTCCAGTTCGGCCGCGAGGCGACCGGCACGGAGAGAATATCCGAGAGCTTGGCGCGGCCGCGGCTCTTCAGGCTCTTCTGCACCTCGGCAACGTTGACGCGGTGATAATGCGTGGCGTGCAGCGTCGCCGCCGTCGGGGACGGCACCCAGGCGGTGTTGGCGCCGGCCTTGGGATGGGCAATCTTCTGCTCGAGCATGGCGGCCATCAGGTCGGGCATGGCCCACATGCCCTTGCCGATCTGCGCATGGCCGGAAAGGCCGCATTCCAGGCCGATATCGACGTTCCAGTTCTCATAGGCAGCGATCCAGGCCGCCTGCTTCATGTCGCCTTTGCGGATCATCGGGCCGGCTTCCATCGAGGTGTGGATTTCATCGCCGGTGCGATCGAGGAAGCCGGTATTGATGAAGACGACGCGCTCGCGGGCGGCACGGATCGCTTCCTTGAGGTTGACCGTGGTGCGGCGCTCTTCGTCCATGATGCCCATCTTCATGGTGTTTCTGGGCATGCCGAGCAGGTCCTCGACGCGCGTGAAGATATCGACGGCGAAGGCGACTTCTTCCGGGCCGTGCATCTTCGGCTTGACGACATACATCGAGCCGGTGCGCGAGTTCTTGCGGCGGCCGTTCGGGCCGATGTCGTAGAGCGCGATCAGGCCGGTGATGACAGCATCCATGACGCCTTCCGGCACCTCGTTGCCATCCCGGTCGAGGATGGCGGGATTGGTCATCAGGTGACCGACATTGCGCACCAGCATCAGCGATCGGCAATGCAGATCGAAAGTGCTGCCATCCGGCGCCGTATAGGCGACATCGGGATTGAGGCGGCGCGTAAAGGTCTTGCCGCCCTTGGCGACTTCCTCGGTCAGGTCGCCCTTCATCAGGCCGAGCCAGTTGCGATAGACCTCGGCCTTGTCCTCGGCGTCGACGGCCGCGATCGAATCCTCGCAGTCCATGATCGTCGTGATCGCCGATTCCAGGCGGACGTCGGAAATGCCGGCCGGGTCGGTCTTGCCGATGGCCGTGCTCGTATCGATGACGATTTCGATATGGATGCCGTTCTGCTTCAGGAGGATATGCGTCGGGGTGGCGGCATCACCGAGATAGCCGGCGAAATGGCTGCCATCGGCGAGCTTTACGGCACCGCCCTTGGTCGCGATCGCCAGGACGCCATCCTTGACCGCGAGGCTGGTAACGTCCTTCCAGCTGGCACCGTCAAGCGGCACGGTGGAATCAAGGAAATCGCGAACCCAGGCGATGACCTTCTCGCCGCGCTTGGGATTATAACCCCTACCCTTTTCGGCGCCATCAGTCTCCGGAATGGCATCGGTGCCGTAGAGAGCGTCGTAGAGTGATCCCCAGCGGGCATTGGCCGCGTTCAGCGCATAGCGGGCATTCATGACGGGAACGACGAGCTGCGGGCCGGCAATCTGGGAAATCTCGGGATCGACATTGGCGGTCGACACGGCAAAGGCCGGGCCTTCGGGCACGATATAGCCGATGTCGCGAAGGAAGGCTTCGTAGGCGGCGAGATCGACGGGCGCGCCGTTCTTGCGATACCAGTCGTCAAGCGCTGCCTGCATCCGGTCACGCTTGGCGAGGAGCTCGCGGTTCCGCGGTGCGAGATCGTGGACGATCTTGGAAAAACCGGCAAAGAAGGCATCGGCATCCACGCCCGAACCCGGTAGTGCCTCCTTGACGAGGAAATCGTAAAGGACCTGTTCGATCTGAAGCCCGTGTTTCTCAATGCGGCTCATGCCATATACTCCTCAAGGCCGTTCTACGGCTTAATTTTTACATGTTGCCACTTTGCTCACGCTTTCACTTCTGTCAATTTGGCAATAGTTCGAAAGATTTATGCCTTTAGGGAAATAATCAGTCCGTGGCGATGCGGGGACGGCCGCTGGCAGTGGCGATAAACCGTGCCTCGATCAGCTTACGATTGCCCTCGACCTCGGGCGCATCCACCTGCTCGTCCACCGCCACGACGAGATCCACCGCACCATTCAGCCTTGCCTGCGCCATAGCGGCTTCGACCGCGCGCGAGCGGGCATCGGCAAAACTCCGGCTCTCGTCGGTAAAACGCAGACTCTCGCCCGCTCCGTTCAAAATATAGATGCCATCCTCCGGCATGGTGACGAAGACGATGGCGCTGGCCCGCACCTGGCCAACGACAGCGCCGACGGCATTGGCAACATCCGAATCACCGGGAATGGCGCTCTCGGTCGCCAGCATCTCGGCGATCGCAGGATAATAGACCGGAGCGGAAGCGCCGAGCCCGACCAAAGGCCGATCGAGCGAGATGGCGAAACGGGCGATCCCCGGCGCGCGACGAAGGGCGCGATCGATGGAGATGGACTTGGCGGGATCGAGATCGGCCACGCCGTCCTCGGCCAAGCAGGCGGCAAGGATGACATCGGCCGACTGGCGGGTGAGGCGATCGACGATCTTCTGCGCGAGTTCCTCAACGGATGCCGCGATGGGGCGGCCGGAGCCATCCTTCAGCCGCATCGCCAGCGCCAGTCCCAGGCGGGCGGCTTCGGCATTCCACTGGCTTTGCCGGCCGAGCACATGCATGGCATCCGAAGGTGTCAGGCCGCTCAGATGCACGAGGCCGCGCGCAACAAGCCGATCCAAAGTCGCCTTCTGCGATGTCATCGTCAGAAGCTTGTCGAGCGCAACGGGAACGGCGCCAATCCGGTCGAACAACGCCTTCTCGGGTGCTGTCAGACCGCTGGCGAGATGATCGGGCACGCCGGTGCGGAGCGCAAAACGGCCAGCATTACGGGCAAGATGCGTCGCCCGCAGCTGCTGCTCCAGCATATTCAGGACGGCATCGTCATGCATGTGAGCGGCAAGGCTGAGCGGCAACAAGCGGCGCGGACCGAGTTCGAACGCGGCGACAAGGCCACGATCGTTGATCTTCACTTCGGAATCGCCACCGAGACCATAGGTGCGCATGGCAACAGCCTCGACCATGGTACGATAGCCTCCGACCACCGCGCCATCGGCATCGAGCCGCGGCCGGCCATCCTCCATGACGGCGACATCGGTGGTGGTGCCGCCGATATCGGAAACGACCGCATTGTCGAGGCCGGTGAGATAGCGCGCACCGACAAGGCTTGCAGCCGGACCCGACAGGATCGTCTCGATCGGCCGCAGCTTCGCCTCGTCCGCCGAAATCAGCGCGCCGTCGCCGCGCACCACCATCATCGGCGCGGATATGCCGCGTGTTGCCAAAAATCCCTCGCAGGCACCGACGAGACGATCGATCATCGACACGAGGCGGGCATTGAGCAGCGTCGTCAAGGCGCGGCGCGGCCCGCCCAATTTGGACGAGAGTTCATGGCTGCAGGTGACCGGCAGATGCGAGATCTCGCGAATACAGTCGCGCACCCTGATTTCATGAGCCGGATTCCGCACGGCGAAATAGCCGGCGACGGCGAAGGACGACACCGATTTGGCCAGTTCCGGCAATGCGTCGCGCAGTGCCGTCAGATCGAGCGGGTTTTCATTGCCGTGAACATTATGGCCGCCGGGAAGATAGATCACCGGATCCGACCCCAGCGCATCCGCCAAACCATCGCGCCTGAGATCCTCTGGGCCGAAACCGATCATGACCAACCCGGCGCGACCGCCCTGCCCTTCCACCAAAGCATTGGTGGCAAGCGTCGTCGAGAGTGACACGAGGCCGATTGCCGCAACAGGAATGTCGGCCCTAGCGATGACGGCATCGACGGCGCCGGCAATGCCCACGGCCAGATCGTGCCGCGTGGTCAGTGATTTCGCCTTGGCGATCACGCCATCGGTTTCGTGGAAAAGAACGGCATCGGTGTAGGTTCCACCCGTATCGATGCCGAGCAGGAAATGAGACGTCACGACAATATCCAGCCCTTGAATGCACTGTGATGCCGTTATTGCACCCTTCCGGGCCGAGCCGCTAGCTGGCAAGCGGCAAAAACAGTTCTATCGTCTCGTCACCCGCATCGGCAAACCGCCGCGCGGCTGGGTCGTCAGCTTCTGTACCGGCCAGGGATCGGTCTCGTCGGTCAGATCGAAGCGGAAGCGACGCATCATCACGGCAAGGGCGATGACCGCTTCCTGCAGCGCGAATGTCGCGCCGATACAGACGCGGGGACCTGCCCCGAAAGGCAGATACTGGAAGCGATTGATCTTGCCGCGATTCTCCGGAAGAAACCGCTCCGGCATGAAGGCACGCGGCTTTTCCCAGTAGAGTTCGTGGCGATGCAGCGTCCAGGGCATGATGAGGACGGTGATGCCCTTCTCCATCGTCACCCGCTCGCCCGTGGCGCTCGTCCATTCGTCATCGGCGATCGCGGCGCGATTGATCGACGGTGCCGGCGGATAGAGACGCATCGCCTCCTCGAAGGCGGCGCGGACATGCGGCATCAGGTCGAGCCAGGCCACCGGCTCCGCATCGGTTGCAAGCACCCGGTCGATTTCCTCTTCCATGGCCTGGCGGATATGCGGGCTGTTGGCGACGCAATAGAGCGTCCAGGCAAGCGCACGGGCTGTTGTCTCGTGGCCTGCGCCGATGAAGGTCAGGATATTGTCCTCGATCTCCTCCATCGTTAGCCCGTCGGGGCCGGCTTTTTCGAGAAGCAGCGTCAGAAAATCATCCGGCGCGCTGGCGCGATCCCTACGCATCTTTTCCAAACGCTGGTCCATCGTGTTGCGAACGATGCCGCGGAACTTGTCGAGCATGCGCTGGCCGCCGATGCGGGTGACGCGCGGCACCCAGGGAGGCGCGCGCAGGAGATCCATGGGATCGACCCGGCCCATGCGGTGCAGCAGCTCGTTGACGTCGTCGGAAAAGCTCGTGCTCTCGGTGACGATCTCGCCGGAGAACAGGGTCTCGGCCAGGATGACGAAGGTCAGCTCGGTCATGTCGGCAGCAATATCGAAAACCGCGCCTTCGTCGCCGATTTCCTCGTATTTATGCAGATAATCCAGGCTCTGGCTCAGCATCTGGCCGGCGAAACCCTGGGCGTGGCGCGGCGTGAACACCGGTGCCACAGCCTTGCGCGAGCGCTTCCACACCGGCCCTTCCGCCGTCAGCAGGCCATCGCGCAGGATCGGCCGCAGCACGAGCTGGCGGATATCGGCCATGCGATAATTGGCGGCGTTGTCGACCAGGACGTGCTTGATCAGGCCTGGATCGTTGACGATCAGCGTCCGTTCGTTGAAGAACTTGGTCTTGATCCAGGGCAGCGTATAGGAGGGCTCGCCCCAGAGCTCGAGCGGATTGCGCAGGATGGTCTTGATGATGGTCCACCGCGACGGCGGAATGGTGCGCGGGATCGGCGCCGGCGGGGAGAAGGCTTCCGGAATCATGTCCATGGGATCCATTCTCCTCGAAATTGCGCGACGTTCGATCTACCACAGCAAGAGCCGCGCACCCCTACGATATGGGAAACGCCGTCGGCAAAATCCAGACGATAAAACGTCGCGCAGGACTTCTTAGAGCAACGACTTCAGATCGCTCAGCTTATCATTGATGAGCCAACCATAGTAATTCTCTTCCGGCCAGACCGGCTGTGAAGAGCCACGGTTCTTGGCCGCGAGGGCCGCGGCGCGCTTGCGAGAGTTACCGAGATTATAAAGCGTCGCGGTGATGCCGGGATTGCCTGAGATATCCATGCCGGCGATCGAGCGATAATCGTCGATCGACTTGCGGATCGAAGCGGCAACGAAGGCCAGCGACAGATCCGGGTCCATGATCGCCTTGTAGACGCCGCCGGCATCCTTTTCATTGAGCTTCGGGATGCCCGAGGTACGGCTGACCAAATCCGACAGCTCAAGGGCCGTCAGCGGATTGACCTGACCGAGGCCGAAGGTCTGGCCGGCATAGAAGGGCTGGAAGAAGACCGCGCTGAAGCGATTGTCCGGATAGGATTTGCCGGCGACCGTCTTGCCGCGGAAATCGTCTTCCCAGACATCCTCGCGGCAGGTCCAGAGACTATAGGAATCACCCTTGCCCTTGCAGGCATCAAATTGCGGCCGGGCGACGAAATCGTCGACATTCTCGCCATTATAGGCGAAACGGAAGCTCTGGCCGGCATAGGATGCAGCCTTGACGTAATAGGACTGCAGGCCGTCATAGGCGTCGACATTGTAAGTGTGTTCGCCGACGAGCGCGCCGATGATGTGGATCGGCTCGATGCCGTAGGCCCGCGCCGTCGACTTGATCTTCGACATCAGCTTCGTATCGGTCGCCAGCAGTTCGCGAACCTTCTGATACTTGCGGTCGAAAGTGGAGTTCGTGCCGCGCGTGCGCCGGACCGAAGCGCCGGGAACCGGCGGCTGCTCGGCATTGCGATTGCCCGGAGGCACCGAGGTTGCCGCATCCGCATAGGCGGGAACCCAGGAGAGGCTGACGATCGCCAGAAGAAGAGTGATCAGTATACGTCGCAAGATGGCCGTCCTGTCGAAGTTTCAACCGATGTTTCCGTGCGCGTCCCTGACGGATAATCTTGGCCGAATAAAGCCATCCGACACAAAGAAACGGGCCACTAGAGCGGATGATTTTAGGTCAGGTCGACCTAAAATCTGAATCCGCTCTAGAATCAAAAAAGTAGAGCGTGATGTCGTCCGAAAACCGCACACACTTTTCGGCATCACGCTCTAACTAAAAAGTTAACGGCCCGTTGTCGAGTGCTTACTGTTTTAGATCGCCTTCAGCTGTCCAGTTACAGGATGAAGCGCGACAGGTCGGTGTTGGTGGCGAGGTCGCCGACATGCTCGCGGACATAGGCGGCATCGATGGTCACCGATACGCCGGCGCGGTCAGAGGCGTTGTAGGAGATATCGTCGAGCACGCGCTCCATGACCGTCTGCAGGCGACGAGCACCGATATTCTCGACGGTGGAGTTCAGATGTACGGCGACGTCGGCGAGAGCGTCGATCGCATCATCCGTGAAGTCGAGCTTCAGGTCTTCCGTTTCCATCAGCGCCTTGTACTGGCGGATGAGGCTGGCTTCCGGCTCGGTCAGGATGCGGCGGAAATCTTCCTTGGTCAGCGGCCGGAGCTCGACGCGGATCGGCAGACGGCCCTGCAATTCCGGCAGCAGATCCGAAGGCTTGGAGACGTGGAAGGCGCCGGAGGCGATGAAGAGGATATGGTCCGTCTTGACCGGGCCATACTTCGTCGAAACCGTGGTGCCTTCGACCAGCGGCAGCAGGTCGCGCTGCACGCCTTCACGCGAGACGCCGGCACCCATGCCGCCGTCGCGGGCGGCGATCTTGTCGATCTCGTCGAGGAAGACGATGCCGTCATTTTCGGCGGATTGCACGGCTTCGCGCTGGATCGCTTCGTTGTCGATCAGCTTGTCGGATTCGTCGCGCACCAGTTCCTTGTAAGAATCCTTGACCGTGGTGCGCACCTTCTTCGTGCGGCCGCCCATGGCCTTGCCGAACATTTCGGAGAGGTTGAGAACGCCGATATTGGCGCCGGGCATGCCGGGGATTTCGAAACCGCCAGGCATGCCGGAGCCGGTATCGGCAACTTCGATATCGATTTCCTTGTCGTCGAGCTGGCCATCACGCAGCTTCTTGCGGAAGCTGTCGCGCGTCGCCGGCGAAGCTGTCGCGCCAACCAGCGCATCGAGCACGCGTTCTTCAGCGCTCATATGCGCCTTGGCCTGCACCTCGGCACGCTTCTTCTCGCGCACCAGACCGATGCCGACTTCGACGAGATCGCGGACGATCTGTTCGACGTCACGGCCGACATAGCCGACTTCGGTGAACTTCGTGGCTTCGACCTTGATGAAGGGAGCGCCGGCAAGCTTGGCAAGGCGACGGGAGATTTCCGTCTTGCCGACACCGGTCGGGCCGATCATCAGGATGTTCTTGGGCATGACTTCGTCGCGGAGCTCGGGTTCGAGCTGCTGGCGGCGCCAGCGATTGCGCAATGCGATCGCCACGGCGCGCTTGGCCTCATGTTGGCCGACAATGTAACGATCGAGCTCCGAAACGATCTCGCGGGGGGAAAAAGTGGTCATTTCGTATGTTCCCTGTCAGGGCTAGAAACTATCAAGAGAGGAACTTAGGCTTCGGCATCAAGCGTTTCGACAACCACATTGTGGTTGGTGTAGACGCAGATGTCGGCAGCGATGTCGAGGGCGCGGCGGGCGACGTCTTCTGCCGATTTGTCGCTATCCATGAGGGCCCGCGCGGCGGCGAGCGCATAATTGCCGCCGGAACCGATCGCGAGCGCACCATGCTCGGGCTCAAGCACATCGCCGTTGCCGGTGATGGCGAGCGTTATGTTCTTGTCGGCAACCAGCATCATGGCTTCGAGATTGCGCAGATATTTGTCTGTGCGCCAGTCCTTGGCGAGCTCGACGGCGGCGCGCATCAACTGGCCGGGATATTGTTCGAGCTTCTTTTCAAGACGTTCGAGCAGGGTGAAGGCATCGGCGGTCGCGCCGGCGAAACCGGCGATGACATCGCCCTTGCCGATGCGACGAACCTTGCGCGCGTTGCCCTTCATCACGGTCTGGCCAAGGCTCACCTGGCCATCACCAGCCATCACGACCTTGCCGTCCTTGCGAATAGTCACGATTGTCGTCATTTAACACCTGTTTGCCCCCGTTTCGGCGGGCTTTCTGCCGGGCCGCGTATCGGCCCCGTCAGCACCTATGTAAGAGGGGTTTTTGTGATTGCAAATGGCGGCTGCGCCCGAATGATGGCGGCAAGCCGGCTAAACGCGTGAGCCCCGCGCGTAACTTCTGGATATTTCCCGATACGCCTGATAAGGAACGGCCGTATTCCGATGGAGCAGCCCATGGCAGAGACCGCAGCGAGCCGCACGGCAAGCATTTCCCGCAAGACCAACGAGACCTCGGTCTCCGTTTCCGTTAACATCGACGGCAGCGGCAAATCGACGATTTCGACCGGTGTCGGCTTCTTCGACCATATGCTGGAACAGCTGTCGCGACATTCGCTGATCGACATGGAGATCGACACCAAGGGCGACCTGCACGTCGACGACCATCATGCCGTCGAGGATACCGGCATCGCCATCGGCCAAGCCATTGCCAAGGCGCTAAGCGACCGGCGCGGCATCACCCGCTACGCCTCGATCGATCTCGCCATGGACGAGACGATGACGAAAGCGGCCGTCGATCTGTCCGGCCGGCCGTTCCTCGTCTGGAACGTTTCGTTCAGTGCGCCGAAGATCGGCACCTTCGATACCGAGCTGGTGCGCGAGTTTTTCCAGGCGCTCGCACAGAATGCCGGCATCACGCTGCATATCCTCAACCATTATGGCGCCAACAATCACCATATAGCCGAGACATGCTTCAAGGCCGTTGCGCGCGCATTGCGCACCGCAACCGAGATCGATCCACGGCAGGCAGGCCGGGTGCCCTCGACGAAAGGCACGCTCGCCTAAGCCCCGAACTGGGGAATTGAGGAAATGGCAAGCTATCTGATTTTGACTCCGCCCAGAGCGTCGAGCCGACCCAAAGTATCGGATCGGTATCGCGACGAAACGCGCTTCATCCGTGACGGCTTTTCGTGGAAGGCATTCCTGTTTCCAACGCTCTGGATGCTCTTCCATCGGCTTTGGCTCTATGCGATCGCGACCTTTCTGTTGCAGGGTATTGCGCTGGAACTGATGCGCCAGCCTGGCTTCTTTGCCGCGGGCGCGGCACTTCTGCTCGGCGTGCATATTCTCGCCGCCCTCGAAGGCCCGCATGCGCTCGGCAATCGCCTTGTCGGTCGCGGCTGGAAGGTAAGCAATCTCGTCTCGGCGCATGATCTGGCGACTGCGGAGGAAATCCACTTTTCCCAGCTCGAGCAGGAACCAAACCTGGATATCCATCCGAAAAATTGGGATATTCCGGCCCAAAACACCAATACCAGCCGCCCAGGCCCGAGCTTCGGCCTTCCCGGCTATGACGGAGGACGCTGACCATGCGGGTCGCGATTATCGACTATGGTTCCGGCAATCTGCGCTCGGCCACCAAAGCTTTCGAGCGGGCCGCCCGCGAGGCAGGCATAGACGCTCACATCGACCTGACCGATGACGCTGAGCGCGTCGCCACGGCAGATCGCATCGTGCTTCCCGGCGTCGGCGCTTATGCCGATTGCCGCCGCGGCCTCTATGCCGTGCCCGGCATGACGGAAGCGGTCATCGACGTCGTGGAACACAAGGCCCGCCCCTTCCTCGGCATCTGCGTCGGCATGCAGCTGATGTCATCGCGCGGGCTGGAAAAGACGATCACGCAGGGATTCGGCTGGATCAAGGGCGACGTCAAGGAGATGACGCCAAGCGACCCCAGCCTGAAGATCCCGCAGATCGGCTGGAACACGCTGGATATCCGGCATCCGCACCCGCTCTTTGAAGGCATCGAGACCGGGCCGGACGGTTTGCATGCTTATTTCGTCCATTCCTACCATCTGGCAGCGGACCACGGCGACGATGTCATCGCGACGACGAGCTATGGCGGGCCGATGACCGCCTTTGTCGGCCGCGACAATATCGCCGGCGCGCAATTCCATCCGGAAAAGAGCCAGAAGCTCGGCCTTGCCCTGATCGCCAATTTCCTGCGCTGGAAGCCGTAAGGCTCGCGCTAAAAGGACAAAAACATGATTCTCTTTCCCGCAATCGACCTCAAGGACGGGCAATGCGTGCGCCTCAAGCTCGGCGACATGGAGCAGGCGACCGTCTACAACCCCGATCCCGGCGCGCAGGCGAAAGCCTTTGAAGACCAGGGCTTCGAATGGCTGCATGTCGTCGATCTCAACGGCGCTTTCGCCGGCGAGACCGTGAACGGCGCTGCCGTCGACGCCATTCTCAAGGCAACCAAGAACCCGGTGCAGCTCGGCGGCGGTATCCGCACGCTCGAGCACATGGAAAACTGGCTGTCACGCGGCCTTGCCCGCGTCATCCTCGGCACGGTGGCGGTGCGCGATCCAGCGCTTGTCGTGGAAGCCTGCCGCCATTTCCCGGGTCATATCGCCGTCGGCATCGACGCCAAGGGTGGCAAGGTGGCGGTCGAAGGCTGGGCCGAAGCTTCCGAGCTTGGCGTCATCGAACTCGCCAGGAAATTCGAGGGCGCCGGCGTTGCGGCAATCATCTATACCGATATCGACCGCGACGGCATTCTGACAGGCATTAACTGGGACTCGACACTGGAGCTGGCCGAGGCCGTTTCCATTCCGGTCATCGCCTCCGGCGGGCTGGCCTCGATGGACGATATCCGTCGCATGACACAGCCGGATGCCCGCAAACTGGAAGGTGCGATTTCCGGCCGCGCGCTCTATGATGGCCGGATCGATCCGAAAGAGGCACTGGCCCTGATCAAGCAGGCCAAGGAGGCAGTGCAATGACCCTGAAAGCCCGCGTCATCCCCTGCCTCGACGTCAAGGACGGCCGCGTCGTCAAGGGCGTCAACTTTCTCAATCTCGTCGATGCCGGCGATCCGGTCGAGGCCGCCAAAGCCTATGACGCTGCCGGTGCAGACGAACTCTGCTTCCTCGACATCACCGCCTCCTCGGACAATCGCGACACCATCTTCGACGTGGTGGCCCGCACGGCGGAACAATGCTTCATGCCCGTTACCGTCGGCGGCGGCGTGCGCACCATCGCCGACATCCGCAAGCTGCTGCTTTGTGGCGCCGACAAGGTTTCGATCAATTCGGCGGCGGTCAACAATCCGGATTTCGTTGCCGAAGCGGCCGACAAGTTCGGCAACCAGTGCATCGTCGTTTCGATCGACGCCAAGCGCCGCCGGACCGAGGCGCTCGATGGCGACAATATGAGCGCCTGGGAGATCTACACCCACGGCGGCCGCAACGCGACCGGCATCGATGCCGTCGATTTTGCCCGCAAGATGGTCGAGCGCGGCGCCGGCGAGCTGCTCGTCACCTCCATGGATCGCGACGGCACCAAGGTCGGCTACGATCTGGAGCTGACGCGGGCGATTGCCGATGCGGTGCGCGTGCCCGTCATCGCGTCGGGCGGCGTCGGCGATCTCGACGATCTCGTTGCTGGCGTCAAGGAGGGCCATGCGACGGCGGTGCTTGCCGCTTCGATCTTCCACTTCGGCACCTACTCAGTGGGCGAGGCAAAGCGCTACATGGCTGAGCGCGGCATTCCCATGCGGCTGGATTAGGAGACAGCGAGCGATGAGCGGATTTACCCTTTCAGACCTCGAACGTATCGTCGAGGAGCGCTCCAAGGCTTCGCCGGACCAATCCTGGACGGCGAAACTTTTTGCCGGCGGGCAGCCGAAAGCCGCCAAGAAACTCGGCGAAGAAGCGATCGAAGCCGTGATGGCAGCTGTTGCCAACGATCGCGACAACCTCACTTATGAGGCCGCCGATCTGCTATATCATCTTTTAGTCGTATTGAAGATTGCCGGCATTCCGTTAGAGAATGTCATGGGTGAGCTCGAAAGGCGCACCTCACAATCCGGCCTTCAAGAAAAGGCCAGCCGGTAAGAACGCGATGACGATAGCGACCAAGAGCGAGCCAGCGCCCGAAACACTCGATATTTTTGAGGCGAAAGCCTATTCGCCCTATTATTTCTTCTCTTCGGAAGAATGGGCGAAATTCCGGGCGGACACACCGCTGACGCTGACATCAGACGAAGTGAAGCGGCTGCGCTCGATGGGCGACCCGATCGATCTCGACGAAGTCAGGCGCATCTATCTGTCGCTGTCGCGACTGCTCTCATCGCATGTGGAATCCTCGCAGATTCTGTTCGAGCAGCGCAATCGCTTCCTAAGCCTTTCCAATGTCGCCAAGACGCCTTTCGTCATCGGCATTGCCGGCTCGGTCGCGGTCGGCAAATCCACGACAGCCCGTATCCTGAAGGAGTTGTTGGGCCGCTGGCCGTCGAGCCCGAAGGTCGATCTCGTCACCACGGACGGCTTTCTCTTTCCGAATGCCGAATTGCAGCGCCGCAACCTGATGCAGCGCAAGGGCTTTCCGGAGAGCTACGATACGGCCGCACTGTTGCGCTTCCTCTCGGCGATCAAGGCCGGCCAGCCGAATGTGCAGGCGCCCTCCTATTCGCACCTCGTCTATGACGTGCTGCCGAACGAGTTCAAGACGGTCGACCGCCCCGATATCCTGATCTTCGAGGGCATCAACGTGCTGCAGTCGCGGCATCTGCCGGCCGACGGCAAGATCGTGCCGATGGTCTCGGATTTCTTCGACTTTTCGATCTATATCGATGCCGACGAGGAACTGATCCATAACTGGTACGTCGCCCGCTTCATGCGGCTGCGCGAGACGGCCTTCCGTGACCCCAATTCCTTCTTCCATCGCTACGCCTCGATCAGCGAGGAAGAGGCGCTGGCGATCGCCGAGGGGCTCTGGAAGAACATCAACCTGAAGAACCTGCGCCAGAACATCCTGCCGACGCGGCCGCGCGCCGACCTTATCCTGCAGAAGGGCAAGAATCATCTGATCGAACAGGTGGCGCTGCGGAAGCTCTGATGGTCAGGGCTGCACTCGCCTTAAAGTCAGGTTGATCCGCCCGCCATTCTTCAGCAATGTCGACGTCGCCGGATAGATGCGGTCGACACCATGGAAGCACAGCCTCCCCTCGCCGCCGAGAACGACGATATCGCCGCTCGAAAGCTTGAAGGATAGCGTGCGATCATTGCGGTTAAGGCCGCCGACGCGGAACAGGCAGGTGTTTCCGAGGGAGATCGACAGGACAGGTGCCTTGAGATCCCGCTCATCGCGATCCTGATGCAGGCCCATGCGGGCATCGTCGCCGTAGAAATTGACCAGGCAGGCCTCGGGCGGCTTTTCATAGCCTGCTATATCGCGCCAGAAATCGAGCAGTTGCGGTGGTATGACCGGCCAGGGGCGACCGGTGACCGGATGGGTCGGCTGATAACGATAGCCGCGCTGCTTGTCCGTCACCCAGCCGAGCGAGCCGCAATTGGTCATGCGCACCGACATTTCCTTGCCGGTGCCGGGCATGACGGGCGTGTACAGCGGCGCCTCCGCCACGACGGCGCGGATAGCCTCGACCAGCACTTCCTGGGCGGGGCGATCGAGATATCCGGGCAGATGGCGAATTCCATTCGGGAGCTGCATCGATATTTCCTTTGAGCATTGCTGGTCAGGTCAGCGCGCCATTGCCGCATCCTCGCGCATGGCCCCTCACCCCAGCCCTCTCCCCGCCCTCTTCGACAAGCTCAGGACGGGGCGAGGGAGCTCTTCTTGCCTCAAATTAGTCGCTTCAACGAGAGTCTGTTGTTTCACGCTGTTGTCCCTTCTCCCCGCTCAGCGGGGAGAAGATTAGGATGAGGGGCCAGGCACATAGCTGCAACGAATTCGGCCTCACCTGACGATCTGTTTTTTGACTATCTTGACCCAACCAAACCAAAACCGCAGCCCGAAAACCAAGCCTAGTCGCCACCGACCTTGCCGCGCATCTTCTTCACTTCCGATCGCCCGGATTTCTCCTTCAGTCGGCGCTCGATCGAGCCCTTTGTAGGCTTGGTCTTCCGGCGCGGCGGCGGCGGCGGGGCGGCGGCTTCGAGAATCAGCTCCTTCAGGCGCTCGCGCGCATCCTCTCGGTTGCGGTCCTGGCTGCGGAAGCGGCTGGCCTCGATCATCAGAACGCCTTCCTTGGACACGCGACGGCCGGCAAGTCTGATCGCATTCGCCTTCACGCGGTCCGTCAGCGACGGAGAATTCTGGACATTGAAGAAAAGCTGGACTGCAGTTGCGACCTTGTTGACGTTCTGGCCGCCGGGACCGCCTGCCAGAACGAATTGTTCCGTCAGCTCCCAGCCGGCGATCGTGATCCGGTCGTTGATGTAAAGCGCTTCGCTGGCCATGATCTTCTCCGCGCCTGCCGAGGTCGGCGAACATCCGGCTGAAGCCGCGTCGCCGCTCTATCGTCAGTCTACGCAATTCCAAGCGGAAAACCGCTGAGCACTTTTCCTGAAATCGCTCTATTCCACATTGCATTGCGCTTGAAAACATCCAGTGAAACGAAAAACCCGGCGGATCGGCCGCCGGGTTTCACGTGAGTCATTGCTGTTGCGAAAAATCTACTCCGCAGCGACCGGCATTCCCGGGGCCGCATCGCGGACATTGCCGTCCACATGGTCCTCGAACTTCGCGAAGTTGGTGACGAACATCTGCACCAGCTTCCTGGCCTGCGCATCATAGGCCTCGCCATCGGCCCAGGTGGAGCGCGGGTCGAGGATGGCGCTCTCGACGCCTTCGACAGCGACCGGAACCGCAAAGCCGAAATTCGCATCCGTGCGGAATTCGACATTGTCGAGGTCACCCTTCAGGGCTGCGGCGAGCAATGCGCGCGTCGCCTTGATCGGCATGCGGCTTCCCTTGCCATAGGCGCCACCGGTCCAGCCGGTGTTGACCAGCCAGCAGCGAGCGCCATGGCGGGCGATCAGTTCCTTGAGCAGGTTACCATATTCGGCCGGATGGCGCGGCATGAAGGGGGCGCCGAAGCAGGTCGAGAAGGTGGCTTCCGGCTCGACGACGCCCTTTTCCGTGCCGGCGACCTTGGCGGTGTAGCCGGACAGGAAGTGGTACATCGCCTGATCCGGCGTCAGCTTGGCGATCGGCGGCATGACGCCGAAAGCGTCTGCCGTCAGCATGATGATCGTCTCGGGATGGCCGGTGATGCCGGATTCCGAGGCATTCGGGATGAAATGCAGCGGGTAGGCACTGCGGGTGTTTTCCGTCAGCGAGCCATCGTCGAGATCCGGGCGGCCGTGCTCGTCGAGCACGACGTTTTCCAGCACGGTGCCGAAACGGCGCGTCGTGGCGTAGATTTCCGGCTCGGCTTCGGCCGACAGACGGATGGTTTTAGCGTAGCAGCCGCCTTCGAAGTTGAAGATGCCGTTCTCGCCCCAGCCATGCTCGTCGTCGCCGATGAGCGTGCGGGTCGGATCGGCCGAGAGTGTCGTCTTGCCCGTGCCGGACAGGCCGAAGAAGATCGCCGCATCGCCTTCCGGGCCGACATTGGCCGAGCAATGCATCGGCATGACGCCACGTTCCGGAAGCAGGTAGTTCAGGACGGTGAAGACCGATTTCTTCATTTCGCCGGCATAAGAGGTGCCGCCGATGAGGACGATGCCGTTGACGAGATCGCAGGCGATCACCGTTTCCGTACGGCAGCCATGGCGCTCGGGATCGGCGCGGAAGCTCGGCAGGTCGATGATCGTCAGCTGCGGTACGAAGCTTTCGAGCGCTGCGCGATCGGGGCGGATCAGCAGATTGCGGATGAACAGCGAATGCCAGGCAAATTCGGTGACGACGCGCGTCGGCAGAGCATATTCGACATCGGCGCCGCCGATCAGATCCTGCACGAACAGGTCCTTGCCGCGAGCGTGTGCCAGCATGTCTTCGTGCAGCAGCTCGAAATGCTCCGGCGACATCGGCTTGTTGTTATCCCACCAGATCTGGTCTTCGGTGGTGGCGTTACGCACCACGAACTTGTCCTTCGGGGAACGGCCGGTGTGCTGTCCGGTGATCGCTCTCAGCGCACCATCGGCGGTCAGATCGGCCTCACGACGGCGAATCGCCTCCTCGTAAAGATGGGCTGCCATCAGGTTATAGTGCACACTGGCGGCGGCTCCCAGGCCGATCGATCCCAGTTCAGTCGCGGGATTGCGGACGCCGAATTGCTCCATCACTTTTTCCTCTACAAAGGGGCTTGGCCGTTAGAATTGCCTAAAGCGTAGAGGGCTCTTTTTAAAAGCACAAGAGCCAGAAGCAAGAAATGTTTAATGATATCAGTTATTTAATCGATTTAAATAAATTTCGATAATTTTAAATCGTTTGAATAAGGGGCGGCGGGACGTTTCGTCGCACAACTAATGCGCAAGGGTTTTTCTCGGCAACAATCCTCCCCTTTATCTTTGCCACAATTTGTTCCACCTTTATCCCCATAAGCGCGCCAGGTTACCGCCGATCGAGCTGGCAGACCGCCTGGGCTGGATTCCAAATCCGGGAGACGCGCACTGATGACGGAGACGAACACCATGTTGACAATCGCGCTCGTTGACGACGACCGCAATATCCTGACTTCCGTATCGATTGCCTTGGAAGCAGAGGGATATAAGGTAGAGACCTATACGGACGGAGCCTCGGCGCTGGACGGCCTGCTGGCCCGGCCGCCGCAACTGGCGATCTTCGATATCAAGATGCCACGCATGGATGGCATGGAACTGCTGCGCCGCCTGCGCCAGAAATCCGACCTGCCCGTGATCTTCCTCACCTCGAAGGATGAAGAGATCGACGAACTCTTCGGCTTGAAGATGGGCGCCGACGACTTCATCACCAAGCCATTCTCGCAGCGTCTGCTGGTCGAACGCGTCAAGGCGGTGCTCCGCCGTGCCTCCGCACGCGAAGCCGCGAATGCTGCCGGTGGCGCAACCGCCGCCAAGCCGGGCGCTACGCAGCAAGCCCGTTCGCTGGAACGCGGACAGCTCGTCATGGACCAGGAACGCCATACCTGCACCTGGAAGGGCGAGCCGGTCACGCTGACCGTCACCGAGTTCCTCATCCTGCATTCGCTGGCGCAGCGCCCCGGCGTGGTCAAGAGCCGCGACGCCCTGATGGATGCGGCTTACGACGAGCAGGTCTATGTCGACGACCGCACGATCGACAGCCACATCAAGCGCCTGCGCAAGAAATTCAAGATGGTCGACCTCGATTTTGATATGATCGAGACGCTGTATGGCGTGGGCTATCGCTTCCGCGAAGCTGCCTGATAGTTAACTGGACCATACGGCACCCAATGGAATAAGAGCATGCGGACGGGATCGCCGATCCCGTTCTTCGAAAGGGCCGTAGGCTTGGCACAGCTGGTGCAGGACAGAGACATAGACGACTCGGAAAGCCCGAGCGGCGCTCGGCCCGCGCGCCGTCGCTGGACTCATCCGTTCGTTCTGATCCGCCGCATCTTCGGCAATGCCGTGTTCTCAAGCCTGACGCGGCGCATCCTGTTCTTCAATCTGGCCGCCCTCGTCGTGCTTGTCGGTGGCATTCTCTACCTCAACCAATTCCGCGAGGGCCTGATCGACGCCCGCGTCGAAAGCCTGCTGACGCAGGGCGAGATCATCGCCGGTGCCGTCTCGGCTTCGGCATCGGTCGACACCAACTCCATCACCATCGATCCGCAGAAGCTGCTGGAACTGCAGGCCGGCCAGAGCATCACGCCCGTTCCGAACGACGAGGATCTGGAATTCCCGATCGATCCGGAAAAGGTGGCGCCGGTGCTGACGCGGCTGATCTCGCCGACACGCACCCGCGCCCGCATCTTCGATGCCGATGCGAACCTCTTGCTCGACAGCCGCCATCTTTATTCGCGCGGCCAGGTGCTGCGCTACGATCTGCCGCCCGTCGAAGACGAGAAGCAGAGCTGGTCCGACTGGTTCAGCGGCCTGCTCAACAAGATGCTGCAGCCGGGCAACCTGCCTGTCTATAAAGAAGCGCCCGGCGGCGACGGCTCCATCTATCCGGAAGTCATGAACGCGCTCACCGGCGTGCGCGGCGCAGTGGTCCGCACCACGGAGAAAGGCGAGCTGATCGTTTCGGTCGCCGTTCCGATCCAGCGTTTCCGCGCCGTTCTCGGTGTCTTGCTGCTCTCTACCCAGGCCGGCGACATCGACAAGATCGTCCATGCCGAACGTCTCGCGATCATGCGTGTCTTCGGCGTTGCGACGCTGGTCAACGTCGTGCTGTCGCTGCTTTTATCCTCGACCATCGCCAATCCGCTGCGCCGGCTTTCTGCCGCCGCCATCCGCGTGCGCCGCGGCGGGGCGAAGGAACGCGAGGAAATCCCGGACTTTTCCGCTCGCCAGGACGAAATCGGCAATCTGTCGATTGCGCTGCGCGACATGACCTCAGCGCTCTACGACCGCATCGATGCGATCGAGAGTTTTGCCGCCGACGTCAGCCACGAGCTGAAGAACCCGCTGACCTCGCTGCGCAGCGCCGTCGAAACGCTGCCGCTTGCCAAGAGCGACGATTCCAAGAAGCGGCTGATGGATGTGATCCAGCACGACGTGCGCCGCCTCGACCGCCTGATCAGCGATATCTCCGACGCATCGCGCCTCGATGCCGAGCTCGCCCGTTCGGATGCGAGATCGCTCGATATGGAAGTGCTGCTGCGCGACATGATCGAGATTTCAAGGCAGGTCGGACACAGCAAGAAAGCTGTCGAGATCGAATACGTCGTCGACCGCAAGCCAGGCAACAAGGCGAAGTTCACGATCGACGGCCACGATCTTCGCATCGGCCAGATCGTGACCAATCTCATCGAAAACGCACGTTCCTTCGTCCCGATGGAAACCGGCAAGATCACCGTCCGGCTGACGCGGACGCGGACGCGCTGCGTCATCTATATCGAGGATAACGGCCCCGGCATCCAGGCCGAGAACATCGACCGCATCTTCGAACGTTTTTATACCGACCGGCCTGAATCCGAAGGATTCGGACAGAATTCCGGCCTCGGCCTTTCGATCAGCCGGCAAATTGCCGAGGCGCATGGTGGGTCGCTGCGCGCCGAAAATATCGTCGATAGCGATGGCGCGACGCTGCTCGGAGCCCGCTTCATCCTGTCGCTGCCGGCCCAGACGACGGCATGAGCAGCCGCATGACCGGCGAAACGACCAATATCCATGCAACGGCGATCGTCATCGGCAGAACGGGGCTGCTGTTCCTCGGCCCCTCGGGCAGCGGCAAATCCGCCCTTGCCTTCTCCTGCCTTGCCGCCGCCAAACCGCTCGGACTGGCGGCAAGCCTGATTGCGGACGACCGGGTGCTGATTAGCGAACAGAACGGCTCCATTATTGCGAAATGTCCGCCCTCGATCGCGGGGCTTATGGAAATCCGCTATACCGGCATCGTTCGCATGCCTTATATTTCCGAGGGCGAAATGCGCTTCGCCATCCGCCCTGTCGACCCGGCTACGGCGGAACGGATGCCACCCGAAGGCGAGCGGATCGATATTACCGCATCTGCCCGGTTGCCGCTCATCCGATTGGCTGCAACCTCTGCGAATCCGCTCGCCATAATAATGGCGAAAATCGGCGCGAGTTTCGATGAATCGGCCATTTAGGCCCGCACAGGCGCGCAAATCCTGTATTTTAAGCTTGCACTTCGTCTTTTCATCGCCAAGATGTCCCCCCACTGGTGGACGACATTGCTGCATTGCGATATGGGCCACCTGTTTGCGTATGCGATGGGAGCAGTAATATCATGATTGGACTTGTGCTTGTCACTCATGGCAAGCTGGCTGAAGAGTTTCGGCATGCTGTCGAGCATGTCGTTGGTCCGCAGAAGTTCATAGAAACGGTATGCATTGGTCCCGAAGACGACATGGACAAGCGGCGGCAGGATATCCTGCAGGCTGTTGCCGGTGCCGACGACGGGCACGGTGTCATCATCCTCACCGACATGTTCGGCGGTACTCCTTCCAATCTCGCAATCTCCGTCATGAATAGCGGCCACACCGAGGTCATCGCCGGCGTCAACCTGCCGATGCTGATCAAGCTCGCAGGCGTGCGCGGCGACAACAATATGGAAAGGGCTTTGGTGGAAGCATCGGAGGCCGGGCGCAAATATATCAACGTGGCCAGCCGTGTGCTCAGTGGCAAATAACGAGGCAAACACCGCCCCCATGACCGAGCTTTCCCGGGAACTCCTGATTATCAACAAGCGGGGTTTGCATGCCCGTGCTTCGGCGAAATTCGTGCAGACCGTCGAAGCCTACGACGCCGCGATCACCGTTTCGAAGGATGGCACCACGGTCGGCGGCACGTCGATCATGGGCCTGATGATGCTGGCGGCCAGCCCCGGCTGCAGTGTAATGGTAACGGCAAGCGGCAACCAGGCCGCCGAAGCGCTCGAGGCGCTCGACCAGCTGGTCGCCAACAAGTTCGGCGAGGAAATTTAGGCGTTTGCCTGCGATTGCCAGCTGGATATAAAGACATAAAGACTTCTTTATATCATTATTGATTTCCACCCTGAAGCCTGCTACACGGCATCATCCACACGCTGTCAGCGTGCAATTCTTGTTGCATTCGGCCGAGGCGTCTGCCCGCGGCGCGACTGCATCGTTCAGGCTGGAGACCTTCATGAGCACTGAAAAGGACTACATCGTCGCGGATATCGGCCTTGCCGACTTCGGCCGCAAGGAAATCACGATCGCCGAAACCGAGATGCCGGGCCTGATGGCCTGCCGCGCCGAATTCGGCGAAGCGCAGCCGCTGAAGGGTGCACGCATCACCGGCTCGCTGCACATGACGATCCAGACGGCCGTTCTCATCGAGACGCTGGTCGCACTCGGCGCTCAAGTGCGCTGGGCATCCTGCAACATCTTCTCGACGCAGGATCATGCCGCTGCCGCGATCGCCGCTTCCGGCGTTCCGGTCTTCGCCATCAAGGGTGAAAGCCTCGAAGACTACTGGACCTACACGGACAAGATCTTCCAGTGGACCGATGGCGGCGTTTCCAACATGATCCTCGATGATGGCGGCGACGCCACGATGTACATCCTGCTCGGCGCCCGCACCGAAGCCGGTGAGGACGTGCTCTCCAACCCGCATTCGGAAGAAGAAGAGATCCTCTTCGCACAGATCAAGAAGCGCCTTCAGGCTTCGCCGGGCTGGTTTACCAAGCAGCGCGACGCCATCAAGGGCGTGACCGAAGAAACCACCACGGGCGTCAACCGCCTGTACCAGCTCAGCCAGAAGGGCCTGCTGCCCTTCCCGGCCATCAACGTCAACGACTCGGTCACCAAGTCGAAGTTCGACAACAAGTATGGCTGCAAGGAATCGCTGGTTGACGGTATCCGCCGCGCCACCGACGTCATGATGGCCGGCAAGGTTGCGGTCGTCTGCGGTTACGGCGACGTCGGCAAGGGTTCTGCCGCTTCGCTCTCCGGCGCCGGCGCCCGCGTCAAGGTCACGGAAGTCGACCCGATCTGCGCATTGCAGGCCGCCATGGACGGTTACGAAGTCGTTCAGCTCGAGGACGTCGTTTCCTCGGCCGACATCTTCATCACCACGACCGGCAACAAGGACGTCATCCGCATCGATCACATGCGTGCGATGAAGGACATGGCGATCGTCGGCAACATCGGCCACTTCGACAACGAGATCCAGGTTGCCGCTCTGCGGAACCTGAAGTGGACGAACATCAAGCCGCAGGTCGACATGGTCGAGTTCGCCAAGGGCAACCGCATCATTCTTCTGTCGGAAGGCCGCCTTCTCAACCTCGGCAACGCCACCGGCCATCCATCCTTCGTGATGTCGGCTTCCTTCACCAACCAGACGCTGGCCCAGATCGAGCTTTTCACCAAGCCCGGCCACTACAAGAACGAAGTCTACGTGCTGCCGAAGCACCTCGACGAGAAGGTCGCTCGCCTGCATCTCGCCAAGCTCGGCGTGAAGCTGACGGAGCTTTCCGAAGAGCAGGCTTCGTATATCGGCGTGACGCCGAAGGGTCCGTTCAAGTCCGACCACTACAGATACTGATTACAAAAACAGTATCCACAACATCTTGTGGCCCTGGCATTGACAAATGCCGGGGCTTATTTTTTAGCCAGCTCCCTTCCCGCAGATTCCCTTAGGCAGTATTGTTTTTACACTTGATTCGTGACGAACCGGGCGTGCCTGGAGCCATGAAAATGGGATGTCTTGTCAGGATGCGGCACAGTAGAGCCGGATGATTTTAGGTCTGTTCGGCCTAAAATCTGAATCCGATCTACAATCAAATAAGTAGAGCATGATGTCATCCGAAAACCGCTTACACTTTTCGGCTTCATGCTCTGAAAGACGGAGACAGACCTCTTATGTTTGAAGGGGAAGACAACCTGCATCGACCAGCGCTACGCCAAGCGGCGGCGCAGTTGCTGCGGGGCCGTGCAGATCGGCTTTCGGCGGGAGCGAAGCGCGGCAAAGGCCGGCTGGCCTCCTTTAGCCGTCTGTTGCGGCTCAGCGTTTTCGGCGGTCTCGTGACCGGCTTGGCGGGTCCCGTTTTCGCGCAGAGCAATGATGCCGCGCAGACGAGCATGCGCCTCTTCACCTCCTCGGAAATGGCCGTCTTCTCCGTCATCATCGGCGTCATCTCCGCTGCACTCCTCTCGACCATGTGGATGGTCCGCCAGCGCGGCAATATGGAGAATGAAAGCCGCGAGATCCGCACAGCACTCTCCGATGCCAATCAGCGCATTTCGCAATATCAGGCGCTGATCGCCGACAAGAACCGCCGCATCGTCATCTGGGACGGCCAGAATGCGCGGCCGGAACTGCTCGGCCAGCTTCCGGTCGAGACGGGCGCGCCACAAGACAACGAATTCCTCGCCTTCGGCCGCTGGCTGAAATCATGGTCGGCCGGCGAACTCGACAAGGCGATCGACAAGCTGCGCGGCAGCGGCCAGAGCTTCGACATGGTGGTCGAAACCAACCGCGACGAAATTCTGGAAGCGCAGGGCCGCATTTCCGGCGGGCGTGCCTTCGTCCGCTTCATCGCGCTCAACAATCTGCGCGCGGAACTCGCCGAGCTGAAGATCGAGCGCGACCGGCTGATGACATCGATCTCCACCTTCCAGAACCTGCTTGATGCCATCGACCTGCCGGTCTGGCAGCGCGATGCGGAAGGCACGCTCACCTGGGTCAACCAGGCTTATGGCGAAGCGGTGGAAGCAGTTTCGACCGATGAGGCCGTGCGAGAAGGAAGGGAATTCCTGACGACCGTGACCCGCGAGCGCATTCGCGCCGCCACCACGCCGGAATCGCCGTTCCACGACAAGATCTCGACGGTCGTCCATGGCAACCGCACCTTCTTCGACGTCGTCGACGTCAAAGCCCCGAACGGCTCGGCCGGGATCGCCATCGACGTGTCCGAAGCGGAATCCGTCCGCGCGGAACTCGCACGCACGCTGAAAAGCCATGCTGAAACGCTCGATCATCTGGCGACCCCGGTTGCGATCTTCGATGGCGACAGGCGGCTGCAATTCTACAATCAGGCTTTCGTCCAGCTCTGGGAACTCGACATCGCCTTTCTGGAAAAGCGGCCCGACAATAGCGAGCTTCTGGACAGGCTGCGCAGCGCCAAGAAGCTGCCCGAACAGTTGAGCTGGAAGACATGGAAGGACGGCGTCCTTTCGGTCTACCGCGCACTCGACACGCAGACGGATCTCTGGCACCTGCCCAATGGCCAGATCCTCCGGGTTTTCGCGACGGCGCATCCGCAGGGCGGCGCCACCTGGGTATTCGAGAACCTGACCGAGCAGGTCGATCTCGAAACGCGTTACAATACGCTGGTCAAGGTCCAGGGCGAAACCATCGACCATCTTTCCGAAGGCGTTGCCGTTTTCGGTCCGGATGGCCGCATCCGCCTGTCGAACCCGGCCTTCCGCATCCTCTGGAACATCACCGAAGCGCAGGCGAAGCCGGATACGCATATCCAGGCATTGGCCGAAGCCTGCGCTCCCTCCTATGACCGGCCAGATGGCTGGAAGCGCTTTGCCGAACAGATCACCAGTTTCGACGACGAGCGGCCATCCTCGCAAGGGACGCTGGAGCTCTATTCCAATCTGGTGCTCGACTACGCCGTCATTCCGCTGCCGAACGCCCAGACCATGCTGACCTTCGTCAACAAGACCGATAGCGTACGCGCCGAACGGGCATTGACGGAAAAGAACGACGCGCTGCTGAAGGCGGACGAGCTGAAGAACGATTTCGTCCAGCACGTCTCCTACGAGCTGCGCTCGCCGCTGACCAACATCATCGGCTTCACCGATCTCCTGAAGACGCCGGGCATCGGCTCTCTGAACGAGCGGCAGGCCGAATATATCGACCATATCTCGACTTCGTCTTCGGTGCTGCTGACGCTGGTCAACGATATTCTCGACCTGGCGACGCTCGATGCCGGCATCATGCGGCTGAATTATTCCGAGATATTGCTCTCCGACCTGCTCGACGAAGTGTCGATACAAATCGCCGACCGGCTGCAGGAAAGCGGCGTGACGCTCGAAATCACCGTCCCCGCCCATCTTGGCTCCATCGTTGCCGATCAACAGCGGCTGAAGCAGATCCTGCTGAAACTTCTGACCAATGCCGCCAATTTCGCGCCCGAGGGATCGACGATTTTGCTGAAATGCGGACGCGAAGGTGCGGATTTCGTCTTCTCGGTTGTCGACAAGGGTCCAGGCATACCCGAGGATTTGATCAACACGGTCTTCAACCGCTTCGCCTCCGGCGGCAAAGGCGGCAAGCGCAGCGGCGCGGGCCTCGGCCTTTCCATCGTCGAAAGCTTCGTCAGCCTGCATGAGGGCGAGGTTTCGATCGAAAGCCAGCCCGGCAAGGGAACGACGGTCACCTGCCGAATCCCCTCGGCCGACCTGCCCCATTCCGTCGCAGCAGAATGACAGCCTCAGACAACAGCATTTCCCTCTTTCTTGCAGATGACGCCGCCACGGCCGAGCTCGGCGAGGATCTGGCGCTGGCCTTGAAGGCTGGCGATTGTCTGGCACTGTCAGGCGATCTCGGCGCAGGCAAATCATCGCTGGCGCGCGCGCTGCTACGGGCCATGGCCGACGACGCCGAACTGGACGTACCGAGCCCGACCTTCACGCTCGTGCAATCCTACGAGCTGCGCATTCCCGTCTCGCATTTCGATCTCTATCGCCTCGGTGATCCCAGCGAACTGGCGGAGCTCGGCTTCGACGAGGCCCTGCAGACCGGCATCTGCCTCGTCGAATGGCCCGAAATGGCCGAAGGCGAGCTGCCGAAGGAACGCATCGACCTAAAGCTCACGCATGAGGGTGACGGGCGGCGGGTTATGATCACGGCACCGGCCAAGCAGATGGCGCGCATCGAGCGCGTGCTTGCTATCCGCGCCTTTCTCGATGCGCACGGCTATCGCGGCGCTGTCAGGCGATTCCTGACCGGCGATGCTTCGCTGCGGGCTTACGAATCCGTCTATCCGAAGGATGGAGGACGCCGCGTGATCCTGATGGATTGGCCGGGCTTGCCGGAAGGGCCGCCCGTGCTTGACGGCAAGCCCTATCCTAAGGTCGCGCATCTTGCCTGGGACACCTATCCCTTCGTGGCGATCGCCAATATCCTCAGAGAGAACGGTTTCGCCGCTCCGGAAATCCTTGCCGCCAACTATGACAAGGGCATCCTCCTGATCGAGGATCTCGGCACCGACGGCGTGCTCGACGCGGAGGGAAAGCCGATTGCCGAGCGCTATCGCGAAAGCGTCGCCTGCCTCGCACATCTGCACGGTCTTTCCATTCCTCATGACATTCCGGTCACGCCGGACCACGTCCATCACATTCCGGATTTCGACCGGACCGCGATGAAGATGGAGGCGCGGCTGCTTCTCGACTGGCATCTGCCCTGGAAGCGCGGCACGCCGGCAAGCGAAGAGGAACGCGCCGACTATCTGGCGATCTGGGACAAGCTCATCGATCAGCTCGAAGACGCGGAAAAGAACCTGCTGCTGCGCGACATGCATTCGCCGAATATCATCTGGCGGGCGCATCAAAAGGGCATAAAGCGCGTCGGCATCATCGACTTTCAGGACGCGATGATCGGACCGACCTCCTATGACGTCGCCTCGCTGGTGCAGGATGCCCGGGTGACGATCGAGCGCGATCTGCATGACCAGTTGATGTCAGACTATCTCGCACTGCGCCGTGCCCAGGGTGGCTTCGACGAGGCCAAGTTCCTGAAAAGCTGGGCGATCATGTCGGCGCAGCGCAATTGCAAGCTTGCCGGCCTCTGGGTGCGGCTGCTGCAACGCGACGGCAAGCCGGGATATCTGAAGCACATGCCGCGCACGCTCGCCTATCTCGCCATCGCCTTCGAACACGAAGCGCTCGCCCCCTTACGCGAATGGTGCGAGAAGGCCGGGATCGGTCGGGCATAACAGCCGGAGACCCCGCGACGGCTTTCCGGCCCTGTGCTATGGAAATCAGAGAGCGAATCGAAAGTTCGAGACGAAATGACCATCAAGCAAGCCATGGTATTGGCCGCGGGGCTTGGAACCCGCATGCGGCCGATCACCGACACCATACCGAAGCCGCTGGTGAAGATCGCCGGCAAGCCGATGATCGATTATGTACTGGATGCGTTGGTGCAGGCAGGTGTCGAGCGGGCTGTCGTGAATGTCCATCACCATGCCGACCAGATGGAGGCGCACCTGCGCGGCTATCGCGGCCTTGAAATCCTGGTCTCCGACGAGCGCGATGCGCTGATGAACAATGGCGGCGGGCTGGCCAAGGGATTGAAGTTGCTTGACCGTGATCCCGTTTTCGTCATGAATTCGGATCTCTTCTGGATCGGTGAGAAAGAAGGTCAACCGACCAATCTAGAGCGCTTAGCCGGATTCTTCGACGCGGGCCGCATGGACTTCGGCATGCTCTGCGTCGATTTGGACAAGACGACGGGCCACAACGGCAAGAATGATTTCAGCATGGCTGAAGATGGCCGTCTCTCGCGTTACAGCGCCGTTACGGGCAACGGCGTGGTTTACGCCGGCACGCTGGTCATCAATCCTTCGTTTCTCGATGACGCACCCGGTGACGCTTTCAACATCAACACCTATTACGACAAGGCGATCGCGCGCGGCCGACTCTACGGCACCATGCTCGACGGCCACTGGCTGACGGTGGGAACACCGGAGGCTGTCGGCGAGGCGGAGGAAACGATCCGGAACTTCCGGGCGTTTGCGTGAGCCTATGGCAGGCGGGCACCGGCAGCGCATCCTGACGATTCCGGCGGGCCTGCCCTTCCTGAAGACCTTGGCGGCAGCGCTCTGCGACGGGCGGCTGACCGAGCATTTCCGCCACGATCCGGATGATCCGCTGTCGCTCGCCAAGGTCAGCATCTTCCTGCCGACGCGGCGTGCCGCCCGCGTGCTGCGCTCGGAATTCGTCGAGTTGCTTGGCGGCCGCTCCGCCATCCTGCCGGTCATTCGTCCGCTCGGCGAGACCGATGACGATAGCGGCTATTTCGAGGAAGCCTTGCCCGAAACAGCCGATCTGGCGCAGCCGCTTGCCAATACCGCCCGTCTCCTGGAACTGGCGCGACTGATCCTCGCCTGGCGCAACAAACTGCCGCAGATCGTGCGCGACATCCATTCCGATTCGCCGCTGGTGGCGCCTGCAAGCCCGGCGGATGCCATTTGGCTCGCGCGCAATCTCGCCGAACTCATCGATTCCCTTGAAACCGAGGATCGCGAGTGGAGCGAGCTTGCCAATCTCAGCGCTGAAGACCATGCGCTCTGGTGGCAGCTGACTGCGGAATTTCTGCGCATTGCCAGCAGCTTCTGGCCGGCGCGCCTCGAAGAGCTCGGCAAATCCTCGCCCGCCCGTAACCGCAACGCCGTCCTGCGCGCCGAAGTGCAGCGGATATCGACCATGCGGCATCCGGGGCCCGTCATCATTGCCGGCTCGACCGGTTCCGTGCCCGCGACGGCAGAGCTGATCGCCGCCGTTGCCGCCCTGCCGCAGGGCGTGATCGTGCTGCCCGGTCTCGATCTTGCTATGCCGGAGGAGGATTGGCAGCTCGTGGCGCCGGAGACATCCATCGGCGAAAGAGCAGACCCGACCACGCGCAGCCATCCGCAATATGGTCTTTCGCTGCTCCTGAAGCGGTTGCGCGTCACGCGGCGCGATGTCGAGCCCATCGCGGATGCGGCTGAAGTCATGCAGATGCGGGCGCAGATCCTGTCGCGCGCGCTGGCACCGGCCAAGGCGACGAGCGGTTGGGGAAGCTGGCGCAAGACGCTCGCTCCCGATGCAATCACGGACGCATTCGCCGATGTAGCGCTGATCGAAGCAGCCAACGAGCGCGAAGAGGCAACGGCGATCGCCATCGCCCTACGGCTGGCGCTGGAGAAGCCCGCCCGCAACGGTGGCGAAAGCCAAGCGGCCCTGATCACGCCCGATCGCAATCTCGCCCGGCGCGTGACTGCCGAGCTTGCCCGCTTCGGCATCACCGCCGACGATTCGGCCGGCACGCCGCTCAACGCCACGCCGCAAGGCACGCTGCTGCAATTGCTGCTGGAGGCGTCCCTTCGCCCCGGCGATCCCGTTGCCGTCGTGGCGCTGCTGAAACACCCCCTCGCCTCGTTCGGCCTGCCCGCGGAAACCCACCGGCCGGGCGTCGATGCGCTGGAGATCCTGGCGCTCAGGGGCGGCGTCGCCAATGTCGATATTGGCGGGCTGGAAGCTCTGCTCGATGAGCGCGTGGCCGAGCAGGCCAATGACCGCCATGCGCCGCAGTGGCGCAAAGCGCTGCCGCCTGAGGCGATCGAGCATGCACGCGCCCTGGCCCGGCGCGTGACCGCAGCATGCGAGCCGCTGGTATCGGCACTTTCCCTGCCGACTTCAGAGGGGCTGCTGACCCTTTCGGACTGGGCCGAGCGTACGGGCCGTGCGCTGGAAGCCGCGGCCGTCGACGAACGTGGCAGCCTCGCGGGCCTCTGGTCGGGCGAGGCCGGGGATACGCTTGCCAGCCTGCTCCGAGATGTCATCGAGACCGACGGCCAGCTTGAAGCCGATGGCGTGCAGTGGATCGATATCATGGCGGCGCTCTGCGTGGGCCAGGCGGTGAAACCGCGGGCACTCAGCCATCCCCGCCTCTTCATCTTCGGCACGCTGGAGGCCCGCCTGCAGAGTGTCGATACGCTGATCCTCGGCGGCTTGAACGAAGGCTCATGGCCGGGGCAGACGGCGAACAACCCCTTCATTTCCCGCAGCATGAAGACGGAGATCGGCCTGGAGCCGCCGGAGCGCCGCATCGGCCAGCTCGCACACGACTTCGAGATGGCGAACGGCACGCGCGACCTGATTTATTCCCGCGCCCTGCGCCAGGGCTCGACGCCAACGGTCGCCTCGCGCTGGCTGCAGCGCCTGATCGCCCTCGGCGGCGAGGCGCTGGAGGACGCCATGAAGCTCCGCGGCGACCAGTATCGCCATTGGGCCGCAATGATCGACGAGGGTGAAAACCAGGCGCCGGCGCTGCGCCCCGCCCCGAAGCCACCCGTGGAATTGCAGCCGAAGAGCTACTCCTTCAGCGAAGTGGGCCGGCTGCGGCGCGATCCCTATTCAATCTACGCCCGGCGCGTGCTGCGGCTCGATCCGGTCGACCCGTTCAACCGCGATCCCGGCCCGGCCGAGCGCGGCACGCTCTACCACAAGATCATCGATCGCTTCGTCCGCGAGGGGCATAGGGCCGGCACGCCGGATGCGGCGCTGGCCATGGATCGGATCATTGCCGATCTCTTCGATGCGGAGCGGCTGCCCGTGCATATCGACAGCGTCTGGCGGCCGCGGTTCCGCGAAGTGGCGCGGGCTTTCCTTGCCTGGGAAGCGGAGCGGCGAGCCGAAGTGCGCAAAACGGCAACTGAAGTGCCGGCCGGCGTCGAGATCGAGCCGATCGGCATCCGCCTCACAGGCGTTGCCGACCGCATCGACATCAAGAGTGACAAGGGCGCCGACCTCATCGATTACAAGACCGGCTACAATCCCTCGCCGCCACAGGCGCGCGCCCTGCTCGATCCGCAGCTAGCGCTGGAAGCCTATGCGCTGAAAGCGGGTGCCTTCCGCAATATTGGCGCGCTGGTGCCGGAAAACCTGCTTTATGTGCGGTTGCGGCCCGGCGACCGCTTCAAGGTCGACCAGGTCAACAACGAACACTCCAGCCGCGGCGGCAAGACGGAAACGAAGTCGGCTATGGATCTCGCGCAGGAATCGATGGACCAGCTGGTAAAATTCGTCTCGCTGCTGCAATCGGGCGAGAAGGGTTTTTCCTCGCGGCTGATCCCGGCGCAGCAGTTCGAATATGGCGGAGACTACGATCATCTCGCCCGCGTCTCGGAATGGTCGACGGCTGAAAACGAACAGGAAGGCGGCGGCGATGAGTGATTTTTCCGCCGACGACATCGCCACCCTGCCGGAAAGCGACGATCCCGGCGTCTGGATCAGCTGGACGACCATCCAGCAATCGATCGCCTCCGACCCCGAACGCTCGGCCTGGGTCTCGGCCAATGCCGGCTCCGGCAAGACGCATGTGCTGACGCAACGCGTCATCCGCCTGCTTCTGGCAGGCGCGCGGCCCTCGGCCATCCTTTGCCTCACCTATACCAAGGCGGCAGCGTCCGAAATGTCCAACCGCGTCTTCGACCGGCTGGCGGCCTGGGCGACGATGCCGGACGAAGAGCTGAAGACGCGCATTGCCGATATCGAAGGTAGGGAGCCGGATCTCTTCAAGCTTGCCGAGGCGCGCCGGCTCTTTGCCAAGGCGTTGGAAACGCCGGGCGGGCTGAAGATCCAGACCATCCATGCCTTCTGTGAAGCCCTGCTGCATCAATTCCCGCTCGAGGCCAACGTTGCCGGGCATTTCTCCGTTCTCGACGATCGGGCGGCCGAAGTCCTGCTCGACGATGCACGCCGTGCGCTGCTGACCTCGACGACGCCCCATGGCGATGCCGAACTGGCGCGGGCCTTCGACTTTGTGCTCGACCTCGGTGATGAATCCGGGCTTGAGACGCTGCTCGGCGATATCGTCGCCAATCGCAATGCTATCAGGCGTTTTACCGAAGGCGCCGAGCGCAAGGGCGGCATCGAGGCCGCGTTGCTTGCTCGTCTTGGCCTTTCGCCCGGCGAGACGGAAACGAGCATTGCGGAGCAATACTGGCCGCTGCCGGGCCTCTCCGGCGCGACGCTGGAGCTTTACCTCAGACTCGCCGACGATAAGGGCGGCGCCAAGGCCCAGGAAGTGGCCTACGCACTGCGCCTTGCCAAGCGCGAGACAGATCCGATCGCGCGCGCCGAAATCCTCGAAAAAGCCGTGCTGACCGCCAAGGGCGAACCGAAGTCGGACAGCCAGTTCTTCGTCAAGGCGATGCTCGCGGATGCACCGGCACTGGCCGATGCCGTGGCTGAGGCACGCGCCCATGTTGTTGCCTGCCGCGATCGGCTGAAGCTGATGCGGATGTATCGCGCCACTCACGCAGCCCTAATTCTCGCCGATCGCCTGAACCGTGACTATGAGGAGCTGAAAAAGCGGCGCAGCCAGCTCGATTTTGAGGACCTCATCACCCGCACGGCCGATCTTCTGACCAAGAAGGATGTCGGGCCGTGGATTCACTACAAGCTGGATCAGGGCATCGACCACATCCTGGTGGACGAGGCGCAGGATACCAGCCCGATCCAGTGGAGCGTCATACAGTCACTGGCGGAGGATTTCTTCTCCGGCGACAGCGCCCGGCCGACGCTCAGAACCATCTTTGCCGTCGGCGACGAGAAGCAATCGATCTATTCGTTCCAGGGCGCCCGTCCCGAACGGTTTTCCGAGGAGAGCGACCGCACCCGGCGCCGCGTGGCGGCGAGCGGCCAGCAATTCTCGTCGATCCGGCTGCCCCTCTCCTTCCGCTCGACAGCCGATGTGCTCGGCGCGGTCGACCACGTCTTCACCAGCCCGGAGAATGCCCGGGGCCTCAGCGCCGTCAACGAACCCGTGGTGCATCGCTCCAGCCGCATCGGCCATCCCGGCGCCGTCGATCTCTGGGAGATGATCGCGCCGGAGCCGGCGGCCAGGGAAGAAGACTGGACGGCACCCTTCGACTCGACGCCGGAAAGTGCGCCCGCCGCCATTCTGGCGCGGCGGATGGCGCACACGATCGGCAATCTTGTCGGCCGGGAAAAGATCATCGAGAAGGGCAAGGCCCGTTTCATCGAGGCCGGCGACATTCTCGTGCTGGTGCGCAAGCGCGATAGCTTCGTCAACGCGCTGACCCGCGCCCTGAAGCGACGCGGTAACATTCCCGTCGCCGGCGCCGACAGATTGGTGCTGACCAGCCATATCGCCATTCAGGATCTTCTGGCGCTCGGCCGCTTCCTGCTGCTGCCGGAGGACGATCTTTCGCTTTGTGCCCTGCTGAAGAGCCCCTTGTTCGACCTGAGCGAAGAGGATGTCTTTGCCGTTGCGGCCTATCGCAGCGACGAGGAAAGCGTCTGGAGCCACCTGCAGGCCTTTGCAAAGGATGGCCATGAGCGCTTAAGCCAGGTGGTCGAACGCCTGAGAACCTTCCTTGCTATGTCGAAGAGCCTTCCGGTCCATGATTTCTATGCGCGCGTGCTCGGCAGCTTCGGCGGCAGACGGCAGTTTCTGGCGCGGCTCGGCACCGAAGTCAGCGATATCCTCGACGAATTCCTGACCTTCACGCTCGATCACGAGACGAGCGGCCTGCCCGGCCTGCAATCCTTCATCTCGACGCTGGAACTGGAAGCGCCGACGATCAAGCGCGAGCAGGACAAGGGCCGCAACGAAGTGCGGATCATGACGGTGCATGCCTCGAAGGGGCTGGAGGCGCCGATCGTCTTCCTCGTCGATGGCGGCGGCAAGGCCTTCACCCATACGCACCTGCCGAAGATGCGGCTGATCGAAACCAGAGGAGATGAGATCCCGCTGCCGGTCTGGGTTCCGGTCTCGGCCCTTGCCAATTCGCTGACGCAGGCCGATACCGCGCGACTGCAGGCGCTAGCGGAGGAAGAATATCGCCGCCTGCTCTATGTCGGCATGACGCGCGCCGCCGATAGGCTGATCATCTGCGGCTATCGCGGCATCCGCGAAAATGCCGATACCTGGCACGCCATGATTTCCGCAGCGTTGCGTGGGGATGAGCTGCACTGCGCACAGAAGACCTTCACCGGACCTGACGGCGACTGGGAGGGGTTGAGCTGGCGGGTTGCCCAGGTTCAGCTCGAATTCGAGACCGCTAGGGAGCATGAAAAGCGTTCCGAGCGCGTTGGTCTGCCTGACAGTCTCCATCGGCCGCTGCCGCCGCAAAAAAGCTTGCCGCGGCCGCTCAGCCCATCCGGCGTCGGCACCGTCATCGACGAGGAAGCCGACGATCTGCTGGTGACTTCGGCGCTTTTCGGCGAGAAAGCCAAGTCGGATCGCGCCCTGCAAAAGGGCCGCTTCATCCACCGGATGCTGCAGACCTTGCCCGAGATCGCACCGGAGGAGCGCGCCGATGCCGCCCGACGCTATGCCGAGCGCGCCGCGCGCTTTTGGCCGCAGGCCGAACGGGATGCACTGATCAATTCCGTCATGGCGCTGCTGTCGCATCCGGATCTGCAGGGCACGTTCAGCACCCATGCACAGGCGGAAGTCTCGATCATGGGCACGCTGAAGCTCGGCAACCAGTCCTACGCCGTCTCCGGCCGTATCGATCGGCTGGCTGTGCTGGACGACCGTGTCGTCATTCTCGACTACAAGACGAACCGCGTGCCGCCCGGTGAGGAAAACAGCATTCCCTTCGCGCACAAAGCCCAGCTTGCGATCTATCGCGAGATCCTTTCGCCGCTCTATCCGGGAAAGCGCGTCGACTGTATGCTGGTCTATACCGAAAATGCTTCGATCTACACGCTGTCGGACAGGGCTCTTGCATTGTCGCTTGCAGAGCTCGAGACAAAGTGAAATACCAAATATTGAAATATGGGCACCGCACCATCACATATCTAGCAACCCGCAAATTCTGGTAAGGAGCAGCCTATGGCTACCGTTAAAGTCGATACCTCCAACTTCGCCACCGAAGTGCTGCAGTCTGCAGAGCCTGTCGTCGTTGATTTCTGGGCCGAATGGTGCGGTCCGTGCAAGATGATCGCCCCGGCTCTGGAAGAGCTCGCCGTGCAGTTCGAAGGCAAGGTCAAGGTCGCCAAGCTCAATATCGACGAAAATCCGGAACTGGCCGCCCAGTTCGGCGTTCGCTCGATCCCGACGCTTGCCATGTTCAAGGCCGGCGAAGTCGCTGACATCAAGGTCGGTGCCGCCCCCAAGACGGCCCTGCAGAACTGGATTTCCAGCGCAGCCTGATCGGTATCGATCGCATGAAACAAAAAAGCCCCGCTTCGGCGGGGCTTTTTTGTTGGTTGGAGAGCACGGTCATCCTCGCCCTTCAAGGCTTCTCACCCCAGCAACCGTGTCGTGTTTGCGCTTGCCAGATGGGCCACCCCGATCCTTCGACGGGCTCAGGATGAGGGCGGAGCAAGTTGCGCGCCAGATAAGGGAATAGCCCGCAGGGCCGTCTCGAACCACGAGGGCGGGTGGTGAACAGCGACTTACCGCGGCGGTGTGCCATTGTCGGCAAGAACATCGCCCACGAGATAAAGCGAACCGCCGATCAGAATGCGTGGGGCCGGCACATTCGGCACCGCTTGAGCCTTGATCGCATCCAAAGCCTCAGCAACGCTGGACATCGGCTCGGCGATGAGGCCGGCATCATAGGCGGCATTCGCCAGAATGACCGGATCGGTCATGGCATCGCTGCCGCGGATCGGCACGCAATAGACCTTCTCTGCAAGACCGGCAAAGGCCTGGAAATATCCCACAGGGTCCTTGGTGTTGATCATGCCGATGATCAGGAACAGAGACCGCGGCTGTCGCTCCTCGAAATTGGCCATGGCCTCGGCGATGACTTCGCCGGCGCCGGGATTATGACCGCCATCGACCCAGATCTCGGCGCGCTCGGGCGCATGCTGCATCAGCTCGCCTTCTGTCAGCCGCTGCAGGCGCCCCGGCCATTCGACCGAGGTCATCGCCTTTTCCATCATCGTTTCGGTGACGACAAAACCGGCGGCCTTGACCGCACGGATGGCGGCGGCGGCATTGCCATATTGGTGGCGACCCGGCAGGCGCGGCAGCGGCAGGTCGGCAAGACCAAACTCGTCCTGATAGACCAGCTTGCCATATTCCTCATGGGCCGAAAAATCCTGACCAAAGACGGCGGTCGGGCAACGGAGCCGCTCGGCCGTCGAGATCAGCACGTCAAGTGCTGCATCATATTCCTGATGGCCGATGACGACCGGATGGCCCGGCTTCATGATGCCGGCCTTTTCGGCCGCGATCAGTTCGACGCGATCGCCGAGATAGGGCTGATGATCGAGCGAAATCGGCATGATGACCGATGCGGCCGGATCGGAAAGGACGTTGGTGGCGTCGAAGCGACCGCCAAGGCCGACCTCGATCACGGCAATATCGGCCGGATGCTCGGCAAAGAGAAGGAAGGTCGCGGCCGTCAAAATTTCAAAGACGGTGATCTTCTGTCCGTCATTGGCCTTGGCGATGCGCCTCAGCACATCGGCAAACACGGCATCGTCGACGAGCTTGCCGCGACCGCCCTTGACGCCGATGCGATAGCGCTCATGCCAATTGACGAGGTGTGGCGAGGTGTGGACATGTACGCTGTAGCCGCCGGCTTCGAGCAGCGCGCGGCAGAAGGCCGTGACTGAGCCCTTGCCATTGGTGCCGGCGACATGGATCACCGGCGGCAATTTCTGATGAGGATTGCCGAGGACGTCGAGCAGCCGGGTTATTCTCTCCAGAGAAAGATCGAAGCCCTTGGGGTGCAACCCCATGAGCTTCTCGATCTCGCGTGCTGCCTCGCTCATTGCGGACTGGTCCATAGACGTCATCCCGCACCTCCGCCCATCGGCAATCTATAATGTCAGGCGCTCGCTGCCACCGGCAGTGCAGCGCCATTCTTGCTCTTGGCCGACACATCGTTTGCCGGCGCCTTGGTCAGGATCTTCAGAAGCGTCGCCAGGGTGTCCGGAATGTCGTGACGCTTGACGACCATGTCCACCATGCCGTGCTCCAGCAGATATTCCGAGGTCTGGAAGCCCTCGGGAAGCTTTTCGCGCAGCGTCTGCTCGATCACGCGTTTGCCGGCAAAGCCGATTTCAGCGCCGGGTTCGGCCAGATGAATGTCACCCAGCATGGCATAGGAGGCCGTGACGCCGCCTGTGGTCGGGTTGGTCAGAACCACGACGTAGGGCTGGCCTGCTTCCTTCAGCATGTCGACGGCAACGGTCGTGCGCGGCAGCTGCATCAGCGACAGGATACCTTCCTGCATGCGGGCGCCGCCCGAGGCCGGGAACATGACCAGCGGACATTTCTCGGCGATGGCACGCTCGAAGGCCTTCACGATGGCTTCGCCGGCGGCCATGCCGAGCGAGCCGCCGATGAAGTTGAACTCATGCACGACGGCGACGAGCTTCAACCCGCGAACCTTGCCGATGCCGGAAAGGATCGTGTCTTCCTGCTCGGTCTTGATGCGGCTGTCCTTGAGGCGATCGATGTATTTCTTCGAATCGCGAAATTTCAACGGATCCTGCGCGACCTTCGGCTGCGGCAAGGCTTCATATTCGCCGTTGTCGAAAAGATCAGCAAGGCGAGCCTTGGCCGGCATCTTCATATGGAAACCGGAAGCGGGGATGACCCACTTGTTGCCTTCCAGATCCTTGTGGAAGACCATCTCGCCCGTTTCCGGGCACTTGATCCAGAGATTCTCCGGAACCTCGCGACGGCCCAGCATGGAATTGATCCGCGGGCGGACGTAGTTCGTGATCCAGTTCAATTCGAAACTCCTAATCGACGAATGTATCGATAACCCAGTCGCCACCAAATGCCCATAGGCCTTTTCCTCAATCCGCAGAGGATTGATTGCTGGCCTATATGGGTAAACTATTCGGCGGCAACAAGGCGGGCGGAACGGGTGCCTGTCGACAGGCCGCGCACCAGGGTCGCAACCGCCTGGATGGTGTCTGGCGTCGCCTTGCCATCCTTGCTGAGGCTGGTCGCGATCTGGTTGACGATGGCAGTGCCGACGACAACGCCATCGGCCGCAGCGCCGATCAGCTTGGCATGCTCGGCCGTCTTGACGCCGAAACCGACGCAAACCGGCAGTTCGGTATGCTGCTTGATGCGCTTGACGGCGCCCGAAACCAGCGATGGATCCGGCAGCGCCGAACCGGTGATGCCGTTCATCGAGACGTAATAGACGAAGCCGGTCGTGTTCTTCAGAACCGTCGGCAGACGCTTGTCGTCGGTGGTCGGCGTTGCCAGACGGATGAAGTTGATGCCCTTGCGGATGGCCGGAATGCAAAGCTCGTCGTCCATTTCCGGCGGCAGGTCGACGACAATGAGGCCGTCGATGCCGGCGGCGATCGCATCGTCCAGGAACTTTTCGACGCCGTAGATGTAGATCGGATTGTAATAGCCCATCATGACGATCGGCGTATCCGCATCGACTTTACGGAAATCGGCTGCGAGCTGCAGCGTCTTCTTCAGCGTCTGGCCGGCCTTCAGGGCGCGCTGGCCGGCAAGCTGGATCGCCGGGCCGTCGGCCATCGGATCGGAAAAGGGCATGCCGAGTTCGATGACGTCGGCGCCGGCTTCCGGTAGCGCCTTCATGATGCCGAGCGAAGTCTCGTAATCGGGATCGCCACCCATGAAATAGGTGACGAGTGCCGGGCGGCCTTCAGCCTTCAGAGCGGCGAAGCGTTTGTCCATACGTGCGGTCATGGCGTCTAACTCACATTCCCAGAATCTTGCCGACGGTGAAGATGTCCTTGTCACCACGGCCGGAGAGGTTCATCAGGATGATCTCGTCCTTGCCCATCTTCGGGGCGCGCTTGATCACCTCGGCGAGCGCATGGCTCGGCTCGAGCGCCGGAATGATGCCTTCGAGGCGCGTCAACGTCTGGAAGGCTTCCAGAGCCTCGTGGTCCATGATCGGAACATATTCGGCGCGGCCGATATCGTTCAGCCAGGAATGTTCCGGACCGATGCCGGGATAGTCGAGGCCGGCCGAAATGGAATGACCTTCCTTGATCTGGCCGTCGCCGTCCTGCAGCAGGTAGGTGCGATTGCCATGCAGCACGCCGGGCGAACCGGCAGTGATGGAGGCGCAATGCTCGTCACCTTGCAGACCCTTGCCGCCAGCTTCGACGCCGACGATCTTGACGCCCTCGTCATCGAGGAAGGGATGGAAGATGCCAATGGCGTTCGAGCCGCCGCCGACGGCCGCAACGACGAGATCCGGCAGGCGGCCTTCGGCCTCCAGGATCTGCGCGCGGGCTTCGGTGCCGATCACGGCCTGAAAATCGCGGACCATTTCCGGATAGGGATGCGGACCGGCAGCCGTGCCGATCAGGTAATAGGTGTCGTCGACATTGGTAACCCAGTCGCGCAGCGCTTCGTTCATGGCATCCTTCAGCGTGCCGCTGCCGGCCGTCACCGGGATGACCTCTGCGCCCAGCAGCTTCATGCGGAAGACGTTCGGCGCCTGGCGCTCGACATCGGTCGCACCCATGTAGACGACGCAGGGAAGGCCGAAGCGGGCGGCGACGGTCGCAGAGGCGACGCCATGCTGGCCGGCACCGGTTTCAGCGATGATGCGGGTCTTGCCCATGCGCTTGGCGAGCAGGATCTGGCCAATGCAATTGTTGATTTTGTGCGAGCCGGTGTGGTTCAGCTCTTCGCGCTTGAAATAGATCTTCGCGCCGCCAAGCTCGGCCGTGAGGCGCTCGGCGAAATAAAGCGGGCTTGGGCGGCCGATATAATGCGTGCCGAGAGACTTCAGCTCCGCCTGGAAGGCCGGATCGTCCTTCGCCTTCGCCCATTCCTCCTGCAGGTCCAGGATCAGCGGCATGAGCGTTTCGGCAACGAAACGACCGCCGTAAATGCCGAAACGGCCGTCCTCATCGGGGCCGGAGCGGAAGGAATTGGGTTTAGGCGTCTGGTTCACTTTCTACTCCCTGCTGCCGGTTCCGGCAGACATGCATCTGCAAAAGCGTCGAAAAACTGGTCGATCTTGCCGAGATCCTTCACACCGGGTGCACTTTCAAGCGCGGAGGAAAGATCGATACCGCTGGCCTTGGTGGAAGCCAGCGCCTCGGCGACATTGTCCTTGTTGACGCCGCCCGACAGCATGTAATCCACGCTATCGTCGAGCCAGCTCATCAGGCTCCAATCGAAGGATACGCCGTTTCCGCCCGGCAGCACAGAACCGGCGGGCGGCTTGGCATCGAAGAGGAAGCGGTCGGCAATGCCGATATAGGATTCCACCCGCTTCAGGTCATCGGCCTCGCGCACCGACATGGCCTTCATGACGGGGACATTATAGACCGCTTTGATGGTGAGCACACGCTCCGGGCTTTCGTTGCCATGGAGCTGCAGCATATCCGGCTTCACCAGCGACATGATCTCATCGAGATCGTCATTGGTGGGATTGACCGTGACGGCAACGATCTTCGCCTTGCCGCGGGCGCGCTCGGCGAGTTCGCCGGCGAGATCCGGCTCGATATAGCGCGGGCTTTTTTCAAAGAAGATAAAGCCGATATGGGTGGCGCCGCGCTCAAGAGCACGATCCACCGCTTCCGGCGTCTTCAGACCACAAATTTTGACATCGGGGTTCATGGCAGCGGAGTGACACGAAATTTCGAAAGAGTCGAGCCTAAAGGCGACGATCGAGCGCGCTTTTTAGGCCTGTGGCCCACCCAACGACCCTTTGAAACAATGGTTCGCTCTTTACTTCACGGCAATCACGACCTTGCCCTTGGCGCGGCCGGTCTCGACATAAGCCAGCGCCTCATTCGTGTTCTGGAACGGGAAGACCCGATCAACGACCGCTCTTATGGCTCCTGCCTCTATCAACGAGGTGATCTCGCCGAGTTGTCCGCCGTTCGCGGTCATGAAGAGGAACGAATAGCTGACGCCGTGGCGTTTTGACTTTCTCCGGATACCGGAGCTCAGCAGGGCCATGAGCTGCTGAAACAACCATCCCGAACCGTTCTGCCTGGCAAATGCAGCATCCGGCGGACCGGAGATCGAGATGAGCTTCCCACCCGGCTTCAGGACGCGAAGCGATTTCTCCAGCGTTTCCTTGCCTAGACTGTTCAGCACGACATCATATCCCTTTAGGGTGTTTTCGAAGTCGTCCTTCTTGTAGTCTACGACGACATCGGCTCCGAGACTTCTGACGAGATTGATATTGGCTGTGCTCGTCGTCGTCGCCACGTATGCCCCCATATGCTTGGCGAGCTGGATGGCAATTGCACCGACACCGCCGGAGCCGGCGTGGATAAGAACCTTCTGTCCCTTCTTCAATTTCGCTCGTTCGACAAGCGCCTGCCAGGCAGTCAACGCGACCAGCGGCAGTGACGCCGCCTCTTCCATCGTCAGATTCTTAGGCTTCATCGCCACGTCGGCCTCGTTCATTGCAATGAACTCCGCGAAGGTTCCGATACGATCCTGCGCCGGACGTGCATAGACTTCGTCACCTGGCTTGAAGCGACGAACCTTGGACCCGACCCGGACCACGACGCCGGCTACATCGTTGCCGAGAATGAGCGGGAGGCGATATGGCAGGATAAGCTTGAACTCACCGTCTCTGATCTTGGCGTCCAGCGGATTCACGCTTGTGGCATGAATCTGGACCAGGACATCATGTTCACGCAATTCCGGCTCGGGTACTTCGCCAAGTTGTAGAGTACCGCCTTTTGCATAGCGATCGATCAGGAATGCCTTCATGAGTCGTGACTTTCTTCCTTTGAAGTTGCAGTGGCGGAGGTCAAGCGGGAAGCCTGCTGAATTTGCGGAGGCTCTTGTCGACGAATGACTCCGGCAGGAACCGGCGCAGGAAGCGAACCTGTCTTGCCGCCTTGCCTGCAGTATAGCGCCTCTTGGGCGAAACAGCGTTGGCGGCTTTGACCACTATGTCGGCCACCACCTCCGGCGCGTCCCCCGTCTCGACAATCTCACGCATCAGCTTCTCGGCATCGGCGCGCGCTGCGTCGTACGGCGGGAGCGGTCGATCCGGCCGCGTGATATTCTCTTCGAAGGACGTACGGGTGACACCCGGTTCAATGAGAACGACGCGGATGCCCTGCGTGCGGACTTCGTGGTCAAGGGATTCGGAATAGCCTTCAATCGCATGCTTGGTCGATGCGTAGAGGGCATTGAAGGGAGCGGGAATCAGCCCGAGAATGGAGCTCATATTGATAATTCTGCCCTTCCGCTGCCGTCTCATCACAGGCAGGATTGCATTCGTCATACGCAGGACTCCAAAGACATTCACATCGAAGAGAGCCTTTGCCTGCAATGGGGAGGACTCCTCCGCGCCGCCAAGCAATCCAATCCCTGCATTGTTGACGAGCAGATCGATCCGTCCAGCCTGGACCAGTATGTCATCGACCGCCGTCTGCACGGATTTTTCGTCGGTGACGTCGCAGACTAGCATCGTCACGCCGTCCGGTGCGGCAACCATCGGCTTCCGGCTGGTTCCAAACACCCTATATCCATCGCGCCGCAACGCCTGCGCAGTCGCCAGCCCAATACCGGAAGAGGCGCCCGTGACCAGGGCGACGCCGCGTTCTGTCTTGCTCATCGGTTTCAGCTTTCACTTTGGCATAGAACATCGATGAGCATTCTGTTACTATCAAATCAATAGTAAGTCACTATCAAAAAGATATCGACATGAAGAATCTTTCAAACCAGCCGTGCCTGATCGCCCGTAGCCTCGCATTGGTGGGCGATGCGTGGAGCATGCTGATCATGCGGGACGCCCACGCGGGGCTCACTCGCTTCGACGATTTTCGCAAGAGTCTTGGCATCGCGCCGACGATGCTGACGGCACGGCTGGCTGCGCTTACGGAAGATGGCTTGCTGGAGAAGCGACGCTACTCGGAGCGGCCTCCGCGCGATGAATACGTGCTGACGGAAGCTGGCCGGGACTTCCTGCCCGTGTTGTTCGCGATCGGTGCGTGGGGGCGAAAGCACCGCAACGCGGACGGTGTAACCCGTTTCTTTGACGCCGAAACTGGAACCGAGATCGATGCCGTCACAATCGACCGCGCGACCGGTGCTCTCATCGGAACACGTCCGATCCGCATCGTCGCACCGGAATGACTGCCCGTTAGATAGTAGCCACACTTGGCGGAAAGCTGCGGTCGGTTACCGAACGGCGGAATATCCGAAACGACTTTCAAATACCGTCGTCGATCCAAACAGCCTGCTCAATCGAAGTCGATCGCATGCAGTTGGCTGCCGTGGCGCTTCAGCCAGGCCTTGGCCTCGTCCATGTCGGGGCAGAGCTTGCGACAGAGCGCCCAGAAGCGCGGGCCGTGGTTCATTTCGCGCAAATGCGCGACTTCGTGGGCGGCGAGGTAGTCGATGACCAGTGGCGGCGCCATGACGATGCGCCAGGAAAAACTCAAGTTCCCTTGCGAGGAACAGGAGCCCCAGCGGCTGCGGGTATCCTTCATGGTGATGGAAGTCACAGTGGCGCGGATGGACTTGGCATGCACCGCCACGAGTTTTTCCAGATCGGCGCGGGCCTCCTTCTTGAGGAAGGTCGCGATGCGGCGACCGGCATGCTCCGGCATACCGCTCACGCGTAGCACCGGCAGGCCTTCGATCACAATCGCTTCGGTAAGGCCGCGCAGGGTGCCGGTATGCTCGATGCGGTGCCGCACGCCGCGCAGGAGAATTTCGCTGCCGCCGCGCAGGCTGTTGTCGGCCGTGAATTTCGCGAGCTTGGTCAGAAGCCAGCCCTGGTGCCGGTCGAGAAAGGCATTGACCTCGCGGGCGGCAAGGCCGCGCGGAATGGTCATCTTCAGCGATCGTCCGCCGGGCTCGATCCTGAGCGTAATACGGGTCGCGCGCTCGTGCTGGCGGATCGTCAGCGGCATCAGCCGGCCGGCGACATCGAGGGTGCGCGTTTCCGGCGCGGCCAACTTGGCCTGCGGTTTGCGGGATCTGGAGAGCAGCGGAAACATGAAGGCAGTTTTATATGATTCGCCAAAGCGCGTCGCAATCTTTCAGATTTGCTCCTTGCGCTTTGGTCCTCGATTTTCGCATGTCGTTATCGCAAAACCGCTGCGCACTTTTGCGCGACTTGCTTTGCGGATTCTGGCAAAGGAAAACCGGCATCATCCGATGCCGGTTTTGACTATATGATGCGGTTGTTCTCACAGCCCATCACGGAGTCTGGAATTCGGTCGGCGAGCCGCCATTGTCATTGCGCTTGACGCTGTTGCGCTCGCGCATGAAGCGGTCGAACTCTTCTTGATCCTTGGCACGGCGAAGCTCGCGGGCATAGGCGTCGAACTCGGCGCGCATTTCGTCCAGCTTGCGGCGTTCCTGCTCAAGGCGCTCAAGCTCTGCCCGGCGCCAGTCGTCGAAGGCGACATTGCCGGTGGAGGAATAGGAATGGCGATGACGATTGCGATGGCGTCCGCAGCCAGCAAACATGCCGTCGGTCCTTTCGTTTACATCCCGTTTGAAATCCCGCAGACGTTCTCCGAAGAGAATATAGGCGAGCATGGCAAAGCCGAGCGGCCAGAAGACCACGAAGCCAAGCACCATGAGGGCAATAGTAGCCGGAGTCCAATCCGGGCGAAGCAATGCAGATTGGTTCATTGTCAGGTATCCTCGCACGGCGCATCGGCCCATCGACCGATAGCGATCGATGGAAAGGCTTCTGCGCGGTTTTTAAAGCTCTACCTGCATCTCAGCGCGTTCCAAGGGCGCGCGGCGCGGTAAACGGCCCGATCTTTGCGGTACCGCTGGAATCGAGATGGTAACCTCTTCGTGAGGCTTCAATGGTCCCGGCAGACTGAATCGGACAAGTATTTGAATCTGCGCGAATAATTCAACAAAAGCTAATAGTTTGCGCTGGCGGGAATTTGGCTTGCGCAGGCACGATGGGGGCTTTGACCGCCATCATGCCCTTGCTTCTGGTCTTTTGAATGGCCTTACGCGGACTTGCCGCCCTTGATGACCCGCTTGACGACAGAGCGACCGGTACGGGCATGTTCGCGCGTGAAGGCCAGGATGCGCGGCGCGATCTCGCGGCGGAAGCGCGAGCCGTTGAAGACGCCGTAATGGCCGACATCCGGCTGCAGATAGTGCATGCGCATATGGTCGGGAATATTGGTGCAAATGGTCTGCGCCGCATGCGTCTGGCCGACCCCGGAGATATCGTCGTTCTCACCTTCGACGGTCAAAAGCGCGATGTTGCGGATGGCCGAGGGATCAACGCGCTCACCGCGATGCATGAGCTCGCCCTTGGGCAAGGCATGCTTGATGAAGACCTGGTCGACGGTCTGCAGATAGAATTCCGCCGTCAGATCCATGACGGCCAGATATTCGTCGTAGAAATCACGGTGCTTTTCGGCCGGCTCGCCGTCATTCTTGACGAGATGCACGAAGAAATCCTTGTGAGCGATCATGTGGCGATCGAGGTTCATCGACATGAAGCCGGAAAGCTGCAGGAAGCCGGGATAGACCGGACGCATGAAGCCCGGCTGCGGCCAAGGCACGTTCATGACGACATTGTCGGCAAACCATTCCAGCGGCTTGTCCTTGGCAAGCTGGTTGACTGCCGTCGGATTGATGCGGGTGTCGATCGGACCGCCCATCAGCGTCATCGACGAGGGCGCCAGGCGATCCCCCGCCGCTTCCATCACGGCAGCTGCGGCCAGAACCGGCACCGAGGGCTGACAGACGGCAACAACATGCGTATCCGGGCCGAGATGATGCAGCATCTCGATGACGTAATCGATATAATCTTCCAGATCGAAGGTACCCTCGGTCATCGGCACCATGCGGGCATCGATCCAGTCGGTGATGTAGACGTCGGCGCCCGGCAGCAGGGCTTCCACCGTGCCGCGCAGCAGCGTCGCATAGTGACCCGACATCGGCGCGACGATGAGGATACACGGATCGGCGCCATGGCCGGCGGGCAGGCTGCGCTCGAAATGGATGAGATTGCAGAAGGGCTTCTTCCAGACGATCTTTTCATGCACCGAGACCGTCTTGCCCTCGATCTGCGTCTGATGAAGGCCGAATTCCGGCTTGCCATAGCGTCTGGTCGTGCGCTCGAAAACTTCGAGACTTGCCGTCAAGGTACGGCCAAACACGGTATGCGAGAGGGGATTAAGCGGATTGGCATAGGCCAGGCGCATCATGTCTGCCGCAGCGCGAAAGGGGGCGAGAGCGGCATGATTAAGTTCGTAAAACTGATAAAACATGGGGGCTTTACCTCTTGTGATGCGGGCATGAGACCACGCAGATCACCTAAATCATTGAAACGCACGCGCCTTGCGTGTCGCTTGCCTTCGCTGCAGCACTTCTCCAGTCGCGCCATGCAGCAGGATGATCGCGGCTCCTCTGTGCGCTTCATCCTTTAAGTCTTACTATTCAGCCTAGCAGCTTTTGTTGCAGAGCAACATAACGACTGCCGATTCTTCCTATAAAAAACGCCGGAGAATCGCTTCTCCGGCATCAACAATGATCTCAAAAAGTTAAAGTTTCTGAGCTTCGCACGCCTTACGCGTCAGCCAAGAAGGTCTGCTTCTGGGTGCCCAGGCCTTCCATGCCGAGCTCGACGACATCGCCCGGCTTCAGGTACTGCGGCGGCTTCATGCCCATGCCGACACCCGGAGGCGTGCCGGTGGAGATAACGTCACCCGGATGCAGCGACATGAACTGGCTGAGATAGGAGACGAGATAAGCGACGCCATAGACCATGGTCTTGGTCGAGCCGTTCTGCATCATCTTGCCGTTGACCTTGAGCCACATGCCGAGGTTCTGCGGATCGGCGATCTCGTCCTTGGTGACGAGCCAGGGGCCGATCGGGCCGAAGGTGTCGCAGGACTTGCCCTTGGTCCACTGTCCCGAACGTTCGGTCTGGAAGGCGCGTTCGGAGACATCGTGGGAGACGCAGTAACCCGCCACATAGTCGAGAGCGTCTGCTTCGCTGACATATTTCGCCGTCTTGCCGATGACGACGCCGAGTTCGACTTCCCAATCGGTCTTTTCAGAGCCGCGCGGGATCAGCACATTGTCGTTCGGGCCAACGATGGCCGAGCTTGCCTTCATGAAGATGATCGGCTCCGGCGGTACGGTCGCGCCGGTTTCAGCGGCGTGGTCGGAGAAATTCAGGCCGATGCAGATGAATTTGCCCGTGCCGGCAACGCAGGCGCCGAGGCGGCCTTCCGCCAGCTCGGGCAGGCTCTTCGGATCGAGTGCTGCGATCTTTGCCAGACCCGCGGGCGAAATGGCTTCGCCGCCGATATCGGCAACGTGGGCGGAGAGATCGCGGATCTTGCCGTCGCTATCCAAAAGCGCCGGCTTTTCCTTGCCGACTTCGCCAACACGCAACAGTTTCATGGATTTTCCTTCCCTGCATTTTCAAAGAGGAGATTGCTTCTAGGACAAAATTGCTGACACCATATATGAACGAATTATTCACCAGTGTCACCAATCGATTTTGGAGAGCCTAGCATGGCTTGGCCCTCCGTGCTGGAAAAACAGCTTTTCTAAGCCGGGGATAATGATCTCGCGATTTCGACGATGACGTCGAAAGCCGTATCGATATCGTCAGCTGTTGCCTCGAACTGGCCGGCCTGAAAGCGAATGACCAGCCGACCGGAAACGCGGGTCTGCGTCAGGTAGATGCGCCCGTCATTGTTGATTGCGTTCAACAGGCGCTGCGTGTGGCTTTCCTGATTGACGCCCTCGGGCGCCTTGTGATCGAAGGAAAACAGCGACAGGAACGGCTCGGTGACGATTTCAAAATCCGGCTCCGCCGCAAGACGCCTGGCCAGATTCTGTGACCAGGAAACATGGTTGCGGATCATCGTGCGCAAACCTTCCAGGCCGTGATAGCGCAGCAGGAACCAGAGTTTCAGCGCGCGGAAGCGACGGCCGAGCGGCACCGACCATTCCGAATAGTTGATGATGCCGTCATGGCCGTGGGTGCGCAGATATTCCGGCTGTATCGCCAGCGTGCGGACCAGCGTCTCCGGCTCGCGCACGAACTGGACGGAACAATCGAATTGCGCGCCAAGCCACTTATGGGGGTTGAAGACAATGGAATCGGCCTGCTCGACGCCGTGCCACAGGGTGCGGAATTCGGGGCAAATCATTGCCGAACCCGCCCAAGCGGCATCGACATGCACATAGAGCCCGTGCGCATGCGCCACTTCGACGACGGCGGCGATATCGTCGCAGGCGCCGACGCTGGTACCGCCGACGCAGGCAATGACGCCGGCCGGCAGCAGCCCGGCAGCAAGATCGCGCTCGATCGCCGCGGCTAGAGCCTTCGGATCCATGGCTTTGTTGGGACCGCCAGAGGGTATGCGCACCAGATTTTCTTCGCCGACGCCGGCAATCCAGATGGCGCGGTCGATCGACGTGTGAACCTGATCGGTGGAGTAGATGCGCACCGCCTTGTTGCCGGCGAGCCCGCTCCTGTTGCCCTGCCAGTTCAGCGCTCTCTCGCGCATGACAAGAACGGCGGCGAGAGTCGCGGTCGACGCGGAATCCTGAATGACGCCGGTGAAGGTTTCCGGCAGGCCGAGTGCCTGGCGCAGCCAGTCGACGACCTTCGTTTCAAGCTCGGTGGCGGAGGGCGAAGTCTGCCAGAGCATGCATTGCGCAGCGATGGCGCTGACCAGATATTCGGCCACGACCGAGACCGGGGCGGCATTGGCGGGGAAATAGGCAAAGAAGCGCGGATGTTGCCAGTGCGTCATGCCGGGAACGAGGATATCCTCAAAATCCCTGAAGATATCCTCCATCGCTTCGCCTGTTACCGGCGGGGAATCGGCGATATGTGCTGATATCTCACCCGGCGCCATCTTCGCCCGGACCGGCCTGTCACGAAGCGACGCGCGATAATCCGCGCCCCAATGCGCCGCCTTCTCCGACCACTGCCGGAACTCTTCCCAATTCATGACGGTCCTCCCTGATCCATCGAACGGGGCGGACCTTAGACCGCTTTTCGAAGGCGGTCGAGTATCAGAACAGCTCGTCCAACGCCGGCCCGAGTGGCACGATCCCGCTCGGATTGAGAGATGCGATCGAGTAGTAACCGCGCTTGATATGATCGAAGTTCACGGTTTCGGCAACACCGGGCCAATCGAGCATTCGGCGGCAGAAGGACTGGAGATTGGCATAGTCGGACAGCCGACGCAGATTGCATTTGAAGAGGCCGTGATAGGCGACATCGAAACGGACAAGGGTGACGAACAGCCTGATGTCGCTTTCTGTGGGATGATCGGCGAAAAGGAAGTCTCTGCCCTCCAGCTCGGTCTCGATCTGATCGAGGCAGTCGAACACCTCGCTGAAGGCCTCTTCATAGGCAATCTGCGTCGTGGCGAAGCCGGTGCGATAGACGCCATTGTTGAGGGCCGGGTAGATCCGGGCATTGAAAGCTTCGATCTCTTCCCGCTTGCCGGCCGGATAAAGATCGATGTCATTGCGGGCGAGATCACCGAAGCCGCCATTCAGCATGCGCAGGATATCGGATGACTCGTTGTTGACGATCGTGCCGGTGCGCTTGTCCCAAAGGACCGGAACCGTGGCGCGGCCGGTGAAGGCCGGATCGGCCTTCGTATAGATCTCGTGCATGTAGACGGCGCCGTTTATCGGATCGTTCGTGGCGCCCGGATATTCGCCAAACTGCCAGCCCTGCTTGGAGAGCATGGGTTCGACAACGGAAACGGAAATGACATCCTCGAGGCGCTTCAGCTTCCGGCCGATCAGGGTGCGCGATGCCCAGGGGCAGATCAGCGCGACGTAGAGATGATAGCGGCCGGCTTCCGCCGCGAAACCGCCCTCGCCCGTCGGCCCCGGCTTCCCGTCCGGCGTCACCCAGTTGCGGAAGCTTGAAACCTGGCGAACGAAACCGCCCTTTTCATCCTTGGCCTGGACCGGCTGCCACTCCTCAGTCCATTTTCCATTTACCAGCAAGGCTTTGTCTCCGCTCGCACGCGTTCCTATCGACCCTCAGCATAGCGGAACAGAATTTCACTGGAATAACGCAAACTTGAAACAGACTGTCTACCTGGCGAATGCGGATGGCTCTATGTATGAAATCGTGCGTTTTGCGATCAGGTTTATTGGAGAAATCCCATGGCGACATCCGTTTCCAACGTCAGAACCGAGCATGCCAGCCGCTATCTCCAGCAGCTCTGCAAGCACTGGAGCCATCGCTTCAGCGTGGAATTCGATGCGGCTGCGGGCAAAGTGCCGTTCAGCCCGGAAAACGTCCTCGACCTGGCAGCCGAACGCGGCAACCTCGTCATGACGCTGACGGTCGAGAAGCCCGAAGACCTCGAGCGCATGCAGAACGTCGTTGCCGACCACCTCAAGCGCTTCGCCTTCCGCGAGGAGCTCGACGTGAGCTGGGCGGCTCGAGTTTAAGTTCTCATCCTCTATTTATAACCAGCCAACGGCCAGTTTCGACCGCCCGCGGCAGATGCTCTCTAAGAAAGAAGCCCTCATGACATCAAGCAACAGCCGCGAATCCCAATATCCGATCGACAAGCTCTTTCTCGACCGCTGGTCGCCGCGTGCCTTTTCCAACGAGACCATGCCGGAACAAGACCTGCTGACCATTCTGGAAGCGGCGCATTGGGCGCCTTCCGCCTCGAACCTGCAGCCCTGGCGCTTCCTCTACACTCTGCGTGGCTCGGAGCATTGGGACCGGTTCCTGAGCGTCCTCGTGGAGTTCAATCAGGGCTGGGTGAAATCCGCTGCCGCGCTGCTTTTCGTCATTTCCCGTACCCACAGTGGCGAGCTCGGCTCGGCCGAACAGAAGCCCAGCTACAGCCACTCCTTCGACGCGGGTACGGCCTGGGGCTTTCTGGCAATCCAGGCACATCTAGCCGGCTATGAAGCGCATGGGATGACCGGCTTCCATGTCGAAAAATCTTATGAGGTTCTCGGTATTCCCGAAGGCTTCCGCGTCGAGGCGGCTGTCGCGATCGGCAAGATCGGCGACAAGAACCAGCTGCCGGAAAAGTTGCGCGAGCGCGAGGTGCCGAGCCAGCGCAATCCGCTTTCCGGGCTTGCCTTCAACGGCACCTTCATCGCCAAGTAATTGATAGAAAAGAAAAAGCCCGCCAGAATGTTCGCGGCGGGCTTTTTTGTGTCTGAAGCAGGCGATCAGATGTCGAGATTGGCGACGTTCAACGCGTTGTCCTGAATGAACTCGCGGCGCGGCTCGACCTCATCGCCCATGAGCCGGGCAAACAGCCCATCGGCATCGGTCGCGTCAGTGACCTTCACCTGTAACAGCGTGCGGACATTCGGATCGAGCGTCGTTTCCCAGAGCTGTTCGGCATTCATCTCGCCGAGGCCTTTATAGCGCTGCAGCGTCAAGCCCTTGCGACCGCCGGCAAAGATCGTATCAAGCAGCATGCGCGGACCCGAAATCTCCGTCTCTCCGTCCCGGCGGGTGAGCTTCGGCGGAGTCTGGTAGACCTCCTTCAGCCGCGTGCCAAGCTGGTCGATGAGACGAGCATCCTGCGAACCGATCAGCGCCATGTCGAGGAAGACCACTTCCTTGACGCCGCGCACAGTGCGCTCGAAGCGAAGACTGCCCTCGCCGGTTACGGCACCGGTCCAGCCGCGCTCCGTTTCCTCGGCAATGACATCAAGCCGCTTGGCAACGTCATTGGCGAGTACTTCCGCGCGGGCGGGATCGCTGACCATTTCGGCATTGAGAGCGCCGGCGATCGCCGCCTGCTCGACAGCCGAGCGATTGTAGCGGGAGTGCAGATTGTCGATCAGCGTGCGCAGCCGCAGCGCATCGTAGATCGCCTCACGCAGATCCTGACCGGTGCGGACTTCGCCATTGCCGAGACGCAGGCTTGCATCGTCGGTACCCTGGCCGATCAGATATTCTTCCAGCGCCTTCTCGTCCTTGACGTACTGCACCGACTTGCCGCGCGTCACCTTATAAAGCGGCGGCTGGGCGATATAGAGGTGACCGCGCTCGATGAGATCGGGCATCTGGCGGAAGAAGAAGGTCAGAAGCAGGGTGCGGATATGCGCGCCGTCGACGTCTGCGTCCGTCATGATGATGATCTTGTGGTAACGCAGCTTCTCGGCGTTGAATTCGTCCTTGCCGATACCGGTGCCAAGTGCGGTGATCAGCGTGCCGATTTCCTGGCTCGACAGCATCTTGTCGAAGCGGGCGCGCTCGACGTTCAGGATCTTGCCGCGCAGCGGCAGGATGGCCTGGTTTTCGCGCGAACGGCCCTGCTTGGCCGAACCACCTGCCGAGTCACCCTCGACGAGGAAGACTTCGGACTTGGCCGGATCGCGCTCCGAGCAGTCAGCAAGCTTGCCGGGGAGCGAGGCGATATCCAGCGCGCCCTTGCGGCGGGTCAGTTCGCGCGCCTTGCGGGCGGCTTCGCGGGCGGCCGCGGCTTCGACGACCTTGCCGACCAGAACTTTGGCTTCGGACGGATGCTCTTCGAGCCAGGTGCTGAGGGCTTCGTTGACCAGGCTTTCGACGACCGGGCGAACTTCGGAGGAAACCAGCTTGTCCTTGGTCTGCGACGAGAACTTCGGATCGGGAACCTTGACCGACAGCACGGCCGTCAGGCCTTCGCGGCAGTCATCGCCGGTCAGCGTCACCTTTTCCTTCTTGGTGATGCCAGAGCTGTCCGCATAAGAGGTGATCTGACGTGTCAGGGCGGCGCGGAAGCCAGCCATGTGCGTGCCGCCGTCGCGCTGCGGGATGTTGTTGGTGAAGCAGAGCACGTTTTCATGGTAGCTGTCGTTCCACCACATCGCCACTTCGACAGTGATACCGTCCTTCTCGCTGCGGATCGACACCGGCTTTTGAACCAGCGGCTTCTTGGCGCGATCGAGATAGGAGACGAAGGCTTCCAGACCGCCGTCATAGAGCAATTCTTCCTGCTTGACGTCGGAATGACGCTTGTCCGTCAGGAGAATGCGAACACCGGAATTCAGGAAGGCGAGTTCGCGCAGACGATGCTCCAGCGTGCCATAGTCAAACTCGATCATCGTGAAAGTTTCGGAACTCGGCATGAAGCTGACTTCGGTGCCAGTCGCATTGCCGGCATCGCCGGTTTCCTTCAAAGGCGCGTCGGCGACACCATGGGTAAAGCTCATTTCATGGATGCGGCCCTGGCGGCGGATCTTCAGCTTCAGCCAGACGGACAGGGCGTTGACGACCGAAACGCCGACGCCATGCAGGCCACCGGAAACCTTATAGGAATTCTGGTCGAACTTACCGCCGGCGTGAAGCTGGGTCATGATAACCTCGGCTGCCGAAACACCTTCGCCGCTGTGAATATCCGTCGGGATGCCGCGGCCGTTATCGGTGACCGTGACGGAGCCATCGGGATTAAGGGTTACGGTTACGACATCGGCGTGGCCGGCCAGGGCTTCGTCGATAGCGTTGTCGACGACTTCATAGACCATGTGATGCAGGCCAGAGCCGTCATCCGTGTCGCCGATATACATGCCCGGACGCTTGCGCACGGCATCGAGGCCCTTGAGAACCTTGATGCTATCTGCGCCATATTCGGCATTGCCGCCGTTATCGGTTATATCGGTCATTTTATTGAAGTCTTTCCAGTGTTTAGAGAATCTCGCCAATTCCTAACGAATCAGCGGTTTTTCCTAGCCTGAATATAGGATGTTTCACCCTGAAGTTCCAAACGGAAGGCCCCGAAATCAGGTATAAAACAGGGGATTAAGGCGCTTTTCAGCCGGTTTTTCCGGCATTTTCCAGAACCTTTGACAGTTCACGGATCGTCGCCGCGTCAAGGCTGCGGATCTTGCCGGCCAAGTGGTTGACGAAGGCCGTATATTCAGGCGAAAGCCCGGAGGTATCAACGACGACGCGCGGGTCGGAAAACCGCGCCAGCAGGAACAATTCCTCGGCTTCGTCCCAGATGATGTTGAAATAGCCGGCGATGCGCTGCAAGAGATCGAAAGTCGGAAGGCCACGCTTTCCGTGTTCTAAGGCGGATAAATAAGCCGGAGTCACATTGAGCGCGGCGGCCATCTGCTTTTGCGAGACGCCCTTGCGCAACCTCAACTTTCGCACCGCTTCGCCGAACGGGGTCAAAGCCTCTCCCCCTTCAGGCGCGACAGGCGGATATAGAGAGCGCCCTCACCGCCGTGATGCTGCGCCGCAGTCTCATAGGAGGAAATCAGAAAACGGAATTCCGGCTTGGAGAACCAGAGCGGCACGGCCCGCTTCAGCGCCCCCTCGCTGCCCATCGAGCTGCCCTTGCCGGTAATGACGAGCACATGGCGCAGACCGCGGCTATGGGCACGCAGCAGGAAATCCAGGAGCATACCGTGGGCCTCGCTCTGGATCAGGCCGTGAAGGTCGATCCGGGCTTCGAGCGCCAGATGACCCCTCGCGATCTTGCGCTTGACGGGACGCTCGAGCGGATGATGGCGGCCGCCGGGCTGCTTTATGGGCGTTGAAACTTCCGGCGCTTCTGTAGATACAGGCGCCGGCTTTGCCTTTGCGGCGCGGGCAGTTTCCTCGCTTTCGGCTTCGGCTTGCAAGGCCGCCTCGAAAGCCTCGATGTCGGCCATGCGGCCCGGCATGGGACGCGTGCTCTTGGCGACCTTACCCCAAAGGATACGGTCCTCCGCGCTGAGCTTTCGTTCCTTGTCCTTCCGTTCCGGGGCCATCAGCCGAACCTCTGCGCCGCCGCCTTCGGAATGAGTATATAAAAATCGGCGTCGTTGCGCACGGTACCGGCGAGCTCGCCTGCATCGTAGCCGGAGCCGGTAAAGATATCGCCACGTGCCGGCCCGACGATCGCCGAGCCCGTATCGAGCGCCAGCATCAGCCGCGCGAAAGGCTTGCCGGCATCGAGATGCGTCAGGCTTTCCGAACGGATGAAGAAGGGAAAACCGAAGGTATGGATCAGCCGATCGACCGCAAGGGAACGGCCCGCCAGCAGCGGCACCTTGGCTGCCGCGATCGGTCCGAGAGCGGGATCGCTGACTTCGGCCTCGCGGAAGAAGATATAGGATCGATTGTGCGAGAGAATTTCATCGACCTGATCCGGGTGGGCGTAGAGCCAGTCACGGATCGTCTGCATGGAGATCGTCGCGCGGTCCAGCAGGCCGCGGTCTATGAGCAGGCGCCCGACGGCCGAGAAGGGATGACCGGCCTTGGCAGCATAGGTGATACGGCCGAGACGCCCATCTGGATAGCGCAGACGCGCCGCTCCCTGCACATGTACGAAGAAGACGTCGACCTTGGATTTCGCCCAGGCGATCTCCAGCTCTTTGCCATCGAGATAGCCGCGATCGATTTCGCCACGATCAGGATAGGTGGAAATCGAACCAGCCTGACGCCTGCCGAACATGTAGGAAGGATCGATATCCTCCGGCCGATTGCTGTCGTCGAGATCGATCAGATCATCCGGCCGACGATAAAAAGGATAGCGGTAGGTTTCGCTTGGCTCGGCCGACACTTCGATTTCCGGCTCAAAGAAGGCGGTCACGAAACCGGTCGCGCCGCCATCGCGGCGAATGAAGAAGGGCTGGCAGTGCTCCTCGAAGAAGGCTCTGGCTTCGGCTGCATCGCCAGGTTCTTTCCCTTCTGCCGCATCGAGAAGCGCCAGGAGATCATCGGCTGTCAGCCCAGCAGCGCCGGTGCGATAGGGCTTCACATCGCGGATATGGCTCCGACAGTCCTTCATCGCGCGAAAAAGGCTGGAAGGATCGTCCTCCTCCCAGCCCTTCAAATCGGCGAAGGTTGCCGGCTCCAGCCTGAATTCCTGCGATGGGCTCGTCATTGTTCCGATTCGGTCGCCACGAGTTTCCAGTTCGGATCGCGCGAGCGCGTGTCGCGGGCGAAAGTCCAGAGATCACTGACCTCAGCCACGGCTTCGGCATCGCCATCGATCAGCTTATCCGCCTTGTCGTAGGTGGCGGAAATCATCTGGCTGACGATGCGCATGGTGATCAGGGCATCCGTTCCCTTCACCTCGGCAGTGACGATATCGGCCTTGTCGATGCCGACGAAGGTCGATTTGACCTTTTCGCCCTTGGCTTCGCGATCGGCGATGGCGGCATCGAAGCCTTCGTAGACCTCGCGCGACAGCAGCCCCTTCAGAGACTTGCGATCACCATCGGCAAAGGCCATGACGATCATCTCATAGGCCATGCGCGCGCCATTGACGAATTCCTTCGGGTTGAAGGAAGGATCAACTTTGCTCACCTCGCGCAGCGAATCATTGAGTGGTGTGCCGGCCGGGGTGAAGGCATCGATGGCAGCAAAACGGTCTTCCTCTTCGGTCCCGTCACGACGCGGCAGGGTGACCACCTTGCCGGCGTCCGGTGCAGTCGTGCCATTGGCCGGATCAGCAGAACCGTAGAGATCGCGCGGCGGCTTCTCATTCCCCGTGCGGCGGCCAAGGACGCTGCGCAACTGAAAGAAAATCAGCACCGCCGCCACCAGGAAAAAGATCGTCACAAAGTCGTTTGCACCCATCTCGTATCGGAACCACCGTTAAAATTAAAAGATCAATCCCCATATAGTCCGCATCGATCTATCATTCAAATAGCGGACCAGTTTCTTTATTATACGCGAGAAACCAACGCTTACGCGAAGAAACCCGCTCTCAGGACCACCGTAACATGCGCCTATCACTTCTTCCTATCTTCGTTTTTCTGATGCCTCTGGCTGAGATTGCCGGATTCATCGTGGTTGGAAAGATGATCGGCGTCTGGGCGACGCTGGGGCTCGTCATTCTCAGCGTGCTGCTCGGTGCCGCTCTTCTGAGGATCCAGGGCATCGGTATTCTTCAGCGCATCTCGGCCGAAAGCCGCAATGGCGGCGATCCCGGCCGCGAGATGGTGCATGGCGCCATGATCGTCGTTGCCGCCGTCTTCCTGATGCTGCCCGGCTTCATCTCCGACATCATCGGCCTGCTGCTTTTCATCCCGGCCGTACGCGACCTCGCCTGGCAGGTCTTGCGCAAGCGTATCGTCGTTGTCGGCAATTCGCGGGCGTTCCGCCGTGGACAAGGTCCGGGTGCCGGGCCACAAGGTCGACCGAACAAACCCGGAAACGTCGTCGATCTCGATGAAGGCGATTTTCATCGCGAGCCGAACCGCAACTCGCCCTGGTCTGATCAAAAGCGTCTGGAAGACTAGAGAGCGGCTGCGGGAGCCCCGGCGCCATAAGGGTTGTAAGCCCCTTTTCTAAATGCTAGATGGCGACACCCATCGAGACGTGAGAGGACACCCCCATGGCCAACGAGACCAACGGCAACGGCGCAGCCACCCCGAGCCTCAGCATCCTTGCTCAGTACACCAAGGATCTTTCCTTCGAAAATCCGGGTGCTCCGCGCTCGCTCCAGGCCCGGGAAAATGCTCCGGACATCAATATCAACGTGAACGTCAACGCCAACCCGCTGTCGGACTCCGATTTCGACGTCGTGCTGACGCTGAGCGCCGAAGCCAAGGATGGCGAGCGCGTTCTCTTCCACACCGAGCTGGTCTATGGCGGTGTCTTCCGCGTCACCGGTTTCCCGCAGGAACACATGCTGCCGCTGCTCTTCATCGAGTGCCCGCGCCTGCTGTTCCCCTTCGCACGCCAGATCATCGCCGACGTTACGCGCAATGGCGGCTTCCCGCCGCTGATGATCGATCCAATCGATTTCGCGCAGATGTTCACGCAGCGCATGGCCGAAGAACAGGCTCGCGCTCAGGTTTCGGCCGTTCCGAACTAAGCTTGAATATCTTCATTCTAGAAAAGAAAATGCCCGGATCGACGTCCGGGCATTTTCTTTTGGCGGTTGCCTGAGATGACAGCTTATTCGGACGTGCGGTATTTGGACCAGATGCCCTTCGCGCCGAGCTTGGCAACCAGCGCAGCATGAGCCGAAAGTTCTTCCTCGCTCAGCCGGCTCGACAATGGATTGGGTCGCGTAAAGATATCGGCGACTACCTCCTCCGCATCATCACTCTGTCGCGAGCGCGACGACGAACCATTGGTGCTGCCAAGGCCAAGTGCGGTCTGACGGCCACCGATCATCTCGATATAGACTTCGGCCAGCAGTTCGGAGTCGAGCAGCGCGCCGTGTTTCGTGCGGTGAGAATTGTCGATGCCGTAGCGACGGCAAAGCGCATCGAGCGAATTCGGCCCCATGGGATGTTTGCGACGCGCCATTGCCAGCGTATCGATCACCATGTCGGGAAGGATCGGCGGCCGGTTGAGTCGTGCAAATTCAGCATTGACGAAGCCCATGTCGAAGGTGGCGTTGTGCGCGATCCACTTGGCACCTTCGAAGAATTCTAGAATCTTGTCGGCGACCTCTTCGAAGGGCGGCTTGTCCTTCAGCGATTCATCGGTGATCCCGTGCACGGCAAGCGCATCCGGATGAACCTTGCGATCACCCGGATTGATGTAGAGATGCAATGTCTTGCCGGTCGGGAAATGGTTGATGAGCTCGATGCCGCCAATTTCGATGATCCGGTCAGCCCTATTGTCAAGGCCCGTGGTTTCCGTATCGAAAATGATTTCGCGCATGTCGGGACTCCGCTTTCCTATTTCTCGATCGGCAGCTTGCGCCGCACATCCGCAATGATCTCTCTGACCTGCTCGCCAGCCGCCTCGATGCTTCCGCCCGTATCGATGACATAATCGGCGCGCGCCCGCTTTTCCGCATCCGGCGTCTGGCGGGAGAGAATCATATTGAATTTTTCCTCCGTCATGCCCGGCCGGGCAAGCACCCTCTGTCGCTGAATCTGTGGATCGCAGCTGACGACGGCGATCTTGTCCACTCTCTTGTCGGCACCGGTTTCAAAGAGAAGCGGGATATCCAGCACCACCATATCGGCACCGGCCTTGCGATGACGTTCCAGAAACCGGCGTTCACGCTCACGCACAAGCGGATGGACAATCGCTTCGAGACGCTTGAAGCCGGAGGGATCGCCTGCCAGCTTTCGGCTGAGCTCCTGCCGGTCGACCTTACCGTCCGCTGTTGTGCCGGGGAAAGCAGTCTCCACCAGAGGCACCGCCTCGCCACTATAGAGATCGTGCACAATCGCATCGGAATCATTCACCGGGATTCCGGCTTGGGCGAAAAGTTTCGCCGAGGTCGACTTTCCCATGCCGATCGATCCGGTGAGCCCGATCCTAATCATATCAATGCTTTTCCATGTCCGCGATGATCAATGCTCTCAAGGTTTCATCGACCGCCGGACGCTTCCCGAACCATTTTTCGAAACCGGGTACGGCTTGATGCAGAAGCATGCCAAGGCCGTCAACGATGGCAAAACCCTGCTCTTCGGCCTCGGCGAGAAGCGGCGTCTTCAGCGGTATATAGACAATGTCGGTAACGACAGCCCCTTGTGCAAGAGGCGAAAAATCGATGCGGAGCGCCGCTTCGCCATCCATGCCGAGCGACGTCGTATTGACAAAGAGACCGACGCCCTGCATGACCTCGCCGAGCGCTGCCATCGGATGGGCATGAACCCTTTCGCCGAACCGATCCGCCAATTCCTGCGCGCGCTCGACCGTACGGTTGACGACGTGGATTTCCTTGAAGCCGCGATCGCGCACGGCCTGTATGATGGCGCGGCTGGCACCGCCTGCCCCGAGGATCACCGCGCGATCGCTGCGGGCCCAGCCGGGATGACGCTCGTCGAGGTTTGCCGTGAAGCCGCGGCCATCGGTATTCGTCGCATGGAGCTCGCCGTCCTGAAGCCACAGGGTGTTGGAAGCACCCAGCTCCTGCGAAAGCTCGTCTGGCCGATCGGCGAGTTTGAAGGCTGCTTCTTTATGGGGGATGGTGACGTTGCCGCCGACGAAGCCGCTGGTACCATCCTTCAGGGATGAGATGAAGGCAGCAAAATCCTCGACAGACACTTCATGGGCACGATAGCTGCCGGCCAGACCGAGCTGCTTCAGCCAGTAACCATGGATCAGCGGCGAGCGCGAATGCTTGATCGGATAACCCGTTACGAAAGCGTTTACGCTCTGTGTTTCACGTGAATCATCCATCGATCGTCCCCAACTCTCGCAGTTTTTCCAGGAGCGGCAGCATCGGTAATCCGACGATGGTGAAATAGTCACCGTCGATTTTCGAGAAAAGCTGGATACCTTCGCCTTCGAGCTGGTAGGCGCCGACGCTCGACAACGCCTTCTCGCCGACGCGGTTCAGATACCGGTGAATGAAATCGGCCGGCAGCTCCCGCATGGTCAGATGGGCGTGGGACACATGCTCCCAGATAATATCGCCGTTGCGTGCAAGGGCGACAGCGCTGTTCAGCCGATGGGTCTTTCCCGACAGGGCCCGCAAATGATTTTCCGCATCCGCCATGGTCGTCGGTTTGTGAAAGACCTGGGCACCGAGCGACATGGTTTGATCCGAGCCTATAACGAGCGAACCGGGGAAGCGATCGCTCACTTCCTTCGCCTTCGCCTTTGCCAACACGAGCGCGACTGCATCCGGGCTGGCACCGCCTTGTTCCAGCGGTGCTTCGATCGCACGCTCATCGATATCCGCGGCGATGGCCTGAAAATGCAATCCGGCATTTTCCATCAGCATTCGTCGAAACGGGCTGGAGGATGCAAGAATAAGGGGCGAGGTCATGATGGCTGCCTCCGAGAAAATCATCCGCAGCGCTTAGCGCAGCTTCGGTCGCAGGGCAACAATGGCAGCCGCGGTCTCTTCGATCGAGCGGCGCGTGACATCGATGATCGGCCAATTGTGCCGCGCGCAGAGAGAGCGAGCATATTTCAGCTCCTCGGAGATGGCCGCTCGATCCGTATAGCCACCGCGATCGAAGCCCGGCGTTGCCCCGAGAATGCGATTTTCACGGACCTGCGAAATCCGGTCTGTTGTCGCGACCAGTCCAACGATCAGCGGCTTTGTTGCCCTGGCAAGGCTTTCCGGCAACGGCACACCATGGACAATCGGAATGTTGGCCGTCTTGATGCCGCGGTTCGCCAGATAGATGCTCGTCGGCGTTTTCGAGGTGCGGCTGATACCGATGATGACGACATCGGCGTCATCGTAATCGTCGGGCATCTGGCCGTCATCATGATCCATGGTGAAGTTCAGCGCTTCGATGCGCGCGAAATAATCCGCATTCATCACATGCTGCGCCCCGACACGTCGGCGAGATGCCGTGCCAAGATAGGTCTGGAAAACATTCATAACCGGCTCGAGAACATTGACGCAGGGTACACCCATCTCGCGGCAGCGCTCGGCGATGAAATCGGCAAGCTCGCGATCGACGATCGTATAGAGAACGATACCGGGGCTGTGATCGATTGCCTCCAGGACAGGCAGAAGCTGCTTGCGGTTTCGAATCAACGGATAGACGTGCTCGATCGGCTGGCTGGCATGGAATTGAACTGATGCAGCACGGCCGGCGGAGATGAGAGTCTCACCCGTTGAGTCAGAAATCAGGTGCAGATGAAAGAAGCTCGTTCGGTTTTCCACGCTACTTTCCATCACCTGTTGATATCTCGGGAGAAAAGAGAGGTACGGGAAGGGGGGCGTCATGGGCAAGTGGAAAACGGCCGAGTTTTCCACATTTGGAATTTTCGAGAGACGGCTTTCGCAGTGGCTGTGGGCAATGTGGACAAGATCGACGATGCCTTACTCATCCACGACTTGTCCCCAGAGGGAGAAGAGCCAAATTTCTCTTCAACTTCCTCAAAAGATTGAAAAATTTCCTTTCTTTTCCACATGCCGGCTTATGACTTCGAAATCTCTGCAAATTCGTGCGCGAGGCGCGACAAAATGGATAGGCAAGGGATGAACTTTAATCCTTGCTACTCACCGACTCTAAGAAATAGAAACCTTTCAATATATGTTTGGTTTTATATAGGACGACGTCTGTGACCGATGAACGCCGGAAGATCATGCGGGTCTTGAGCGGAGAAACGCTCAGCCCTCCCCCGCTCTGGCTGATGAGACAGGCAGGGCGTTATCTACCCGAGTATCGTGAAACGCGTGCGAAGGCTGGAAGCTTCCTTGATCTCTGTTATACGCCTGACCATGCCGTCGAGGTGACGATGCAGCCGATCCGGCGTTATGGCTTCGATGCCGCAATCCTGTTTTCCGATATTCTGGTCATTCCCGATGCGTTGAAGCGCAATGTCCGCTACACCGAGGGTCATGGTCCGGAGATGGATCCGATCGACGAGGCGGGCATCCTGGCTTTGAAACCTGAGGGGGTCGTAGCCTACCTGGAGCCGGTCATGGAGACGGTGCGGCGGCTGCGGCGGGACTTGCCCACAGAGACAACGCTTCTTGGCTTCTGTGGGGCTCCCTGGACCGTTGCGACCTATATGATCGCTGGACACGGCACACCGGACCAGGCCCCTGCCCGGCTCTTTGCCTACCGCTATCCGAAGGCCTTCGAACATCTGCTGATGCTGCTTGCAGACATCTCCGCCGATTATCTCGTCGCGCAGATCGATGCGGGTGCGGATGCCGTGCAGATTTTCGATTCCTGGGCCGGCGTGCTCGGCGAGAAGGAATTCGAGGCTTTTGCCATCAAGCCGGTCGCAAAAATGATCGCGTCGATCAAGGCGCGGCGGCCGCAGGCTCGGGTGATCGCTTTCGCCAAGGGTGCGGGCTATCTCTTAAAAACCTATCGTCAGAAGACGGGTGCCGATGCGATCGGTCTCGATTGGTCGGTGCCATTGGCCTTTGCTCGCGAACTGCAGAAGGACGGGCCGGTGCAGGGAAATCTTGACCCCATGCGTGTCGTCGCTGGCGGCAAGGCTCTGGACGACGGGATCGACGACGTCTTGCAGCAGCTGGGGAACGGCCCGCTGATTTTCAACCTCGGGCACGGTATCACCCCGCAGGCGGACCCCGCCAATGTTGCGAGGCTTGTCGAACGCGTGCGGGGATGGAGGAACTGATGACGATGGAAAAGCAGACGGATTCCGCTCCGGGCCAAAGAGCCGGACGGCGCGCCTATTTCATGATCCTGATTTTTGCGGTTCTGGCGATCGGCCTCTTCGCCTGGCATCCCGCCGATCTCTATCTCTGGATCAAGGCGCTGCACATCATTGCCGTCATCTCGTGGATGGCCGGCATGTTCTATCTGCCGCGTCTTTTCGTCTATCATATCGATGCGGAACCGGGTTCGCAGCAATCCGAGACCTTCAAGGTGATGGAGCAGCGGCTGCTGCGTTACATCATCACGCCGGCGATGATTCTGACCTGGATTTTCGGGCTCTACCTCGCCTGGTCCGTCTATGATTTCCAGGGTGGCTGGCTGCACGCCAAGATCGGGCTCGTTGTGCTGCTATCGGCCGTTCACGGTCATTTCAGCAGCGCGGTGCGCGCCTTCGCCCGAGACGAAAATAAGCATTCGGCGCGGTACTGGCGCCTGATGAACGAGGCGCCGACGCTGTTGATGATCGGGATCGTCATTCTCGTGGTCGTCAAGCCCTTTGCGTGAGGCGTGGCTGTATTAGGGGCGACGTTAAATTTCTTTCATTTTGCGTGCCCCCCTTGCGGTTCAGAAAGTGAGTCGCTATTTTCCCGCCATCTTCTCTTCGTGGCATGTATCCATTCTGTCGCCCGCGAGCGCCCCTATCGCGGTTCTGAATACGAGCAACATTGCCTTTCCCCTCCTAAAAATGAGTAATTCCCTTCATGGCTGAAATGAAGCTTCAGGAACTGAAAAATAAATCCCCGACCGATCTCCTGGCCTTTGCCGAATCGCTCGAGGTGGAAAACGCCAGCACGATGCGCAAACAGGAATTGATGTTTGCAATTCTCAAGGTGCTGGCGAGCCAGGACGTAGAAATCATCGGCGAGGGCGTCGTCGAGGTTCTGCAGGATGGCTTCGGTTTCTTGCGTTCCGCTAACGCAAACTATCTTCCCGGTCCGGACGACATCTATATCTCCCCCTCGCAGATCCGCCGTTTCTCTTTGAAGACGGGCGATACGGTCGAGGGACCGATCCGCGGACCGAAGGAAGGCGAACGTTATTTCGCGCTGCTCAAGGTCAACACCATCAATTTCGACGATCCGGAAAAGATCCGTCACAAGGTTCACTTCGACAATCTGACGCCGCTCTATCCAAACGAGCGTTTCCGTATGGAACTCGACGTTCCCACGTCGAAGGATCTGTCACCGCGTGTCATCGATCTTGTGGCACCGCTCGGCAAGGGCCAGCGCGGCCTGATCGTCGCGCCGCCGCGTACCGGTAAAACCGTTCTCCTGCAGAACATCGCCCATTCCATCACCGCCAATCATCCCGACTGCTATCTGATCGTTCTCTTGATCGACGAGCGTCCGGAAGAAGTGACCGATATGCAGCGCTCCGTGCGTGGTGAAGTCATCTCGTCGACCTTCGACGAGCCGGCCGTGCGTCACGTGCAGGTTGCCGAAATGGTCATTGAGAAGGCCAAGCGCCTTGTCGAACACGGCCGCGACGTCGTCATCCTGCTCGATTCCATCACCCGCCTCGGCCGCGCCTATAACACCGTCGTCCCCTCTTCGGGCAAGGTTCTGACCGGTGGTGTCGACGCCAACGCTCTGCAGCGCCCGAAGCGCTTCTTCGGTGCCGCGCGTAATATCGAAGAAGGCGGTTCGCTGACGATCATCGCGACGGCTCTGATCGATACCGGCAGCCGCATGGACGAAGTGATCTTCGAAGAATTCAAGGGTACCGGTAACTCAGAAATCGTGCTCGACCGCAAGGTCGCCGACAAGCGCATCTTCCCGGCGATGGATATTCTCAAGTCCGGTACGCGTAAGGAAGACTTGCTTGTGCCGCGCCAGGATCTGCAGAAGATCTTCGTTCTGCGTCGAATTCTTGCCCCGATGGGTACGACCGATGCAATCGAATTCCTCATCGACAAGCTCAAGCAGACGAAGAACAACCCGGACTTCTTCGATTCGATGAACACGTAATCCTTAGCCGGATTCATAGAATCCGCTGCTTTGGCAGTGCTTATATGGTGTTATGATCGGGCTGCATTTTGCAGCCCGATTTTGTTTGTTGGATCGGATGTCGCCCGCCCGGCAATCGATTCGGATGCGGATCAATTTGATGGTGACCATGAACGAGACGATCTATGCTTTGTCCAGCGGTGGTCTGCCGGCCGGCGTTGCCGTCATTCGTATCAGCGGGAATCTGGCGTTCCCTATTGCTGGGTCCCTTGCCGGCGCGCTGCCGGCTCCTCGGCAAGCCGGGCTGAAAACGATTCGGACTCGTAACGGTCTAGTCATCGATCGCGGCCTAGTGCTGATTTTCCCCGGCCCAGCCTCCTTTACCGGAGAAGATTGTGTCGAGATTCATGTTCATGGCGGCAAAGCGGTGGTGAATGCGCTTCTGCAGGAGCTTTCGACCTTCGAGCATTGCCGTCTGGCGGAGCACGGTGAGTTTTCGCGGCGTGCCCTCGAGAATGGAAAGATGGATCTGGTGGAGGTGGAAGGCCTTGCCGATCTCATCAGTGCTGAAACGGAGATGCAGCGTCGGCTTGCGCTCGAGCATACGGCTGGCGGGCTATCGGGTCTCTATAACGCTTGGGCCGACAGATTGACACGGGCACGCGCTCTGATCGAGGCGGAACTGGATTTTGCCGACGAGGACGACGTGCCTGGCTCCGTCTCCGATATGGTATGGGCCGATATGACGCGGCTGCGCCTGGAAATTTCCGATCATCTCGCTGGTGCCGATCTCGGCGAGATCATTCGGGATGGCTTGAAGGTGGTGATCGCAGGCGTGCCTAATGCCGGCAAATCCAGTCTCATGAATGCGCTGGCAAAGCGTGAAGTGGCAATCGTTACTGATATTGCCGGCACCACGCGCGATGTTCTGCATATCGATCTCAATATCGAGGGATATGCCGTCAAGCTCTATGATACGGCCGGACTGCGGGAAACCGATGAGCTCGTCGAGCGGGAGGGCATTCGGCGCGCGCTGCGCACGGTTGCTGATGCGGATCTTGTTCTGTCTCTTGCCGAAATCGGCAGTGAAGCACAACGGAATTTTCCTGGTTTTACTGGTAAGGTCCTGACTATCGGTACGAAAGCTGATATCCACCCTGGGCAAACCAATCAGTATGATTTGTTGATTTCCTCGGCTACCGGTTCTGGTTTGGCGGAGTTGCATGAGCTTCTGCGGCAGGATCTGCAGGCGCGTTCCGGGATGCTGTCGTTGGCTTTGCCGAGTCGGCTGCGTCATCGCACATTGCTTGGCGAGAGCCTTCGTGCCGTCGAGGCGGCGCTTGCGTCAGAGGATCGCGGTCTCGATATCAGGGCAGAATATTTAAGGCAGGCGGCAACCAGCCTTGGACGCATTACCGGACGGGTCGATGTGGAAGATTTGCTGGATGTGATCTTCTCGGAATTCTGCATAGGAAAATGATTCACGTGAAACAGGGTTGCGCCTTACGTCCCTGATTGACGTTTCACGTGAAACCTTCTTGACTCCTTAAATTGGTGTGCCAAACAAGCGGCACGACCGAGGACTGGATGATGTTCGATACAATGTATGATGTGATTGTTGTGGGTGGTGGGCATGCAGGCAGCGAAGCCGCAGCCGCAGCCGCGCGCCTGGGTGCGCGTACGGCACTCGTAACGCATAAGCGCGATACGATCGGCGTCATGTCCTGTAACCCCGCAATTGGCGGTCTTGGCAAAGGTCATCTGGTTCGGGAAATTGATGCTCTTGATGGCTTGATGGGTCGCGTTGCGGATGCGGCTGGTATCCAGTTTCGCATGCTCAATCGCAAGAAGGGCCCTGCCGTGCGCGGCCCACGTACCCAGGCAGACCGCAAGCTCTATCGTTTGGCCATGCAGGCAGAGATCGCCGCAATCGACAATCTCGAGATCATAGAGGGTGACGCTTTCGATCTCGGCTTTGAGCACGGCCGGGTGTCTGCGGTGATCTTGAAAGACGGGCGCAGCATTCGCTGCGGCGCCGTTGTTCTGACCACTGGTACCTTCCTTCGCGGCCTCATTCATATTGGCGACAAGAAGATACCGGCTGGTCGCGTTGGCGAGGAGCCATCTCTCGGGCTTTCCGCTACGCTGCTACGACATGGCCTTGCCTTGGGGCGGTTGAAAACCGGAACCCCTGCCCGGCTTGATGGTACGAGCATCGATTGGGATTCTGTTGGACGGCAGGGAGCGGATGAAGATCCGACGCCCTTCTCTTTCATGACCGATTCCATCGTGAATCCACAAATTGAATGCGGCGTAACCAGAACGACGCCTGAGACTCACAGGATCATTGCCGAAAACCTGAAGCGTTCGGCGATGTATTCCGGCCAGATTGAAGGCGTGGGACCGCGCTATTGCCCATCGATCGAAGACAAGATCGTCAAATTCGGTGAACGCGACGGTCATCAAATCTTCCTGGAGCCGGAGGGTTTGGACGACAATACCGTCTATCCAAACGGCATATCGACCTCGCTGCCTGAGGATGTCCAGAATGAGTTCATCAAGACCATTCCGGGTCTGGAACGAGTGCGCATTCTTCAGCATGCCTATGCCATTGAGTATGATCATGTCGATCCGCGTGAATTGAAACTATCCCTTGAAGTGGAAAAAATTCCCGGACTTTTCTTGGCTGGTCAAATCAACGGTACGACGGGATATGAAGAAGCTGGCGCCCAGGGGCTCGTCGCGGGGCTGAATGCCGCGCGTTTAGCCGGCGGCGGCAAAGCCATCGAGTTCAGCAGAACAGAATCCTATATCGGTGTGATGATCGACGATTTGACCTCGCGCGGCGTAGCAGAGCCTTATCGTATGTTCACCTCGCGCGCGGAGTATCGTCTGTCGCTCCGCGCTGACAATGCCGATGTTCGCCTTACTCCGGTCGGGCTTGCTTTGGGCTGCGTTGGTTTCGGTCGTGCGGCGCGTTTCGGCCGGTATATGAAGAAGCTCGAGCAGACGCGCGATCAGCTGAGAAGCTTGACTGTGACGCCGAACGAGGCCGAGAAGGCCGGTATGCATCTTAACAAGGACGGTCAGCGACGTTCCGCCTATGAGCTTCTGTCTCATCCAGGTCAGTCGGTGGAAAACCTGTCGCGGCTCTGGCCGGAATTGGGGTCCATTGAGCGCAACGTGGCTGAGGCGATCGAGATCGAGGCGGCCTATGCCGTCTATATGGATCGCCAGACAGCTGATATCGTTCAAGCCCGCAGGGAAGAAGAGCGTGTTATTCCGGCGGAGTTTGATTTCTCCGTTCTTTCAGGATTGTCCAATGAGCTGAAGCAGAAGCTGGGGGTTGCTCGGCCCAAGAATATCGCCCAGGCCTCGCGCATTGACGGAATGACGCCGGCGGCTATCTCTTTGCTATTGGCTTATTTGAGGAAGATGAGCGCGCCTGAAGAGCAGAAGCTCGTTTCCTGACGCCACTACAAGGTTAGAGAGTCCAATAGTATGGAATTGAACGGTGTGCGTGTTTCACGTGAAACACAGGAGCGGCTGCAGCATTTTGCGCAGCTTTTTCAGAAATGGGCGAAGACCATCAATCTTGTCGCGCCTTCTACGATCGACGATCTTTGGCGCCGCCATATCGCGGATAGCGCGCAGATATTTCAGCTGCATCCGGCAACAGATCATTGGGTTGATCTGGGGAGTGGTGGTGGATTTCCGGGTGTGATAACGGCAATTCTGCTGGCGGAAAAGGGTGCCGGGCACGTCGATCTGGTCGAAAGCAATCAGAAAAAGGCTGCGTTTTTGCGTGTCTGTCTGCGGGAATGCGCAGCTCGCGGCGCGGTTCATGCCATTCGTATCGAAGAAGCGCCTTCGGCTATCCGAAATTGTGACGTAATTTCCGCGCGAGCGCTTGCCGAGCTTGAGATGCTGCTGGACTACGCGGCTCCTTGGCTCGATCGCAATGAAAATATGCGTCTCTTTCTGCATAAAGGCCGGGATTACGAGCGCGAGCTACAGAAAGCCCGTAGTCGTTGGGAATTCGATCTGGTAAAACATCAGAGTGTCGTCGAGCGAGATTCCGTCATTCTGGAGCTAAGTCGCCTTCGACGCCTGATTTAACCATAATTGGATATGCGGCAGATGATCGGCGAGCGAAACCGGATTATTACAATCGCAAATCAAAAGGGCGGCGTTGGGAAGACGACGACCGCCATCAACCTGGCGACGGCTCTTGCGGCCATCGGTGAGCGCGTCCTGATCGTGGATCTCGATCCGCAGGGCAATGCCAGTACCGGCTTGGGTATCGAGCGACGTGATCGCAAGTTGTCGTCCTATGATCTGTTGGTAGGCAGCCATGGGATCATGGATACGGTTCAGGAAACGGCCGTTCCGAATCTCTTCATCGTGCCATCAACGATGGATCTGCTCGGCGTCGAGATGGAGATCGCGCAGCAGCCGGATCGCGTTTTCAAGCTGCGGCGAGCGCTGAACGCCTCCGACGCCCTCGCCTTCTCCTATATTCTGGTGGATTGCCCACCCTCGTTCAATCTTCTGACGATGAATGCCATGGCGGCGGCACATTCCGTTTTGGTGCCGTTACAGTGCGAATTTTTCGCACTGGAAGGCCTAAGCCAGCTACTGGAAACCGTCGATCAGGTGCGGCGCACGGTCAATCCGTCCCTCGATATTCAGGGAATCGTCTTGACCATGTTTGATTCTCGCAACAATCTGGCGCAGCAGGTTGTCACCGATGTACGGACTCATCTTGGCGAGAAAGTCTACCACACGTTGATTCCGCGCAACGTTCGCGTGTCCGAAGCACCATCCTACGGCAAGCCCGCCATTCTTTACGATCTGAAGTGTGCAGGCAGCCAGGCCTATCTGCAACTGGCTTCGGAAGTGATTCAAAGAGAGCGGCAGCGGAAAGCTGCCGCCTGATATGACCTAGTATTTGTTCAAGAGTGAGTATCGGCGATGAATGATGATCTTTCGAAGCGGCGTCTCGGGCGCGGACTGGCGGCCCTTATCGGGGAGATGGATCAGCCGACGCCTGTGGATGCCGGCAGACCGGCCGTCAATCCCGATCGCCTGGTGCCGATCGAGTTCATCAGCCGCAATCCGCGCAATCCGCGCCGCTATTTCGACGAAACCGAGCTGCATGATCTTGCCAGCTCTATCCGCCAGCATGGCATCGTCCAGCCGGTCGTGGTCCGCACGGTTTCTAGCGATCGCTTTGAAATCATTGCCGGTGAAAGACGCTGGCGCGCAGCTCAGCTTGCCGGCCTGATCGAAATTCCAGTGATCGTACGCGATGTTGACGACAAGACCGCGCTTGAGATCGCTATTGTCGAGAACGTCCAGCGCGCAGACCTCAATCCATTGGAAGAGGCATTGGGTTACGAGCAGCTGATCGCCGAACATGGCTATACGCAGAATGATCTCGGCGAAATCATCGGCAAGAGCCGTAGCCATGTCGCCAATTCTTTGCGACTGCTGAAGCTTCCCGATCCGGTGCGCGACATGCTTGCTGCCGGCTCGCTTTCCGCCGGCCATGCCCGCGCGCTTGTTTCGACCTCCGATCCGACGGGACTGGCGCGGACCGTCGTCTCAAAAGGCATGTCGGTTCGCGATGCCGAGCGTCTCGCACAGAACGACATCAAAGCGCAGAACGATCCTCGCCCGGCTGGCGCGCGCAGGGATGAGAAGGATTCCGATACGCTGGCGCTCGAGCGCACCCTGTCGGACACGCTCGGGCTGGATGTTTCCATCAATCACCGCGGCAATGGCGGCCAGGTGAAGATCAGCTACAAGACGCTGGAGCAGCTTGAGGAAATCTGCCGGCTTCTGGAGCGCCGCTAGAACGGTTCAGCCTCTCACGGGAACGTCATCGGTCTGGTCGCTTGCTACTCGCTATACCCGACGGAAGGCCGCTGCGCGTTTTCTCCGGAATTGCTCGATAACTCAATAATGCTGTAAAAACAAAGAGATGGGTGGTTTCGGCTTCGCTCCGCGTCCGGCCCATCCAAGCCGTTTCCCGTGAAACATCAGCCTCTGCGTGCCGACTGCAATGTGGTCGCAAGCAGGGTCTGCGTTGCGATCGTGTCTTCGAGGCTCGCGCGCTGGCGCGTCTGGAGAATGGCGGATTGCAGCCTGTTCATCTCCCGGGCGATGGCAGGAGCGGACCAGGTTTTGAGAGCCTGTTCTATGATCGGCTTGCGCCTGAAATGCAGATGACGCCCATGCGTCTGCATGACCTGGGCCGGCGCGATCCGCTTTTCATCCATCTCGGCCCGCATCGTATCGAGCATCTGAAACTGCCGCAGGCAACCCTGCAGCACGAGAAACATCGGGGTCTTGGAGGAGGCGATCTTCTGCATGGCATGCAGAAAGGCCTCGGAGTCCCCCTTCAAGATGGCGTCGACGGCATCGTCCGTGGAAATCGCACTGGCATCGCCGATGATCTCCATGACATGGTTTTCTTCGATCGTGCCCTGCCCGCGGCAGTAAAGCGCCAGCTTGCGTACTTCATTGCGTGAGGCGATTCGGTCGCCACCCAGAAGCTCGAGCAATGCTTGACGGGCTGCAGGCGCGATGCGCAACCCCTCATTTGCCAGTTCCGTATCGATCAGAGCATTCAGTGCTCTGGCATCGTCGGCATAGCAGGGAATGGTCGCGATGGAGCGTGCCGGTTCCGCCACCTTGCGCAGACCGGCGCCCTTCTTCAGATCGCCGGCTTCGACGATGACGAAACTCGCCTCCGGCGGGTTTTCAGCAATGGTCTGCAATGAATCGACCAATGCTTTTTCATTGGCGGCGCCGCGAATCCAGACGAGCTTTTCGCCGCCGAACAGACCGATGGCGTTGACTTCGTCCAGCAGGCGTCCTGCATCATTCTGCAGGTCGCTGACATCAAGCTTGATGAGCGAGAAGGCATCGTTGAGATCGACGCCGGTTTTGGCGGCGATCTGAGCGGCACGTTCGGAAACGAGGCCGCGATCCGGGCCATAGATCACGAAGACCCGATAATTGCGCGCGGCATTTTGCAGGAATCCATCAAATTCGTGAGACTTGATTTCCGCCATGCCGCGCTCTCTATCAGCGGCTGAGCGCAGCTGCGATGTCGACAGACACCATCTCGGCAACTTCCCGGGCAGCCCGGTCTTCCGAATCGCGGATAGCGCGCTGCTTGGCGAATTCCTGCGTCGGGAAGTCGACAAGCGATGTTACCGAGCGGCCGCCGGATTTGATAACTTTTCCCGTGCCGGCTTCCTTCAGCGTAAAGGACGCAGTCACCGTGGTGCGACCGGCTGCTGACGTGCTGGACGATGGCAGATAGAGAACGCCCCCTGTTCCGCTGGTGACACTGAGATCGACGGTGTACTTCGGTGTCTTCGTTTCGCCGGCACCCCGACCCGCAATGAAGATCAGCTGATTGCGCACCTGCAGGCCGACGCGCGTGCCGACGTCGGAGAAGGAGACTTCCGACAGCTTCTGCGTGACACCGGTGCTGACGGCATAGAGCGGCCGAACCTGGCAGGCAGACAGGAGGCCGGCAACGGCCACAAGCGATGCTACGCCGGCAATGCGGGCAAACTTGAAAAGACTATCAGACGACAATGTTTACGATCCTCTGTGGAACGACGATGATCTTCTTTGGCGCCTGACCATTCAATGCGCTCGTAACGGCATCCAGGGCGAGCACGGCCTGCTGCACGGCATTCTGATCTGCATCGCGCGCGATTGTCAATTCAGCGCGCTTCTTGCCGTTGATCTGGACGGGATAGACGATCTCATTTTCGATGACGAGGGCTTCGTCGTAAACCGGCCATGAGCTGGTCGCGACCATATGCGTGTTGCCGAGGGCTGCCGAGCATTCCTCAGCCAGATGCGGCGTGATCGGCGCGACCAGTGCGATCAAGATCTCGACAGCTTCGCGAACGGCGGAGCGATAGGCTGCATCGGCCTGGCCGGCAGCTACTTTCGTCAGCGGTGCTGCCAGAGCATTGACGAATTCATAGATACGCGCCACCGCCTTGTTGAAGGCGAGCTTGTCGTAGTCACCCTGAACGGCTTTCAACGTGCGATGAGCGATCTGTGAAATCGCCAGCGCCTCACCTTCCTTAGCCGGAGTCGATTCAGCCGTCTTCAAGACATCGGCGGCTTCGGAGACGAGACGCCACATGCGCTGGGTGAAACGATGCGCGCCTTCGACACCGGCTTCCGACCAGATGACGTCGCGGTCGGGCGGCGAATCGGAGAGCACGAAGAAGCGTGCCGTATCGGCGCCGTAGGAGGCGATGATATCATCGGGATCGACGACATTCTTCTTCGACTTCGACATCTTCTCAATCGAGCCGATGGTGATATCCTCGCCATTCGACAGCAGCGTGGCGCGGCGCTGGCCGTCCACCTCTTCGATGCGGATATCGGCCGGTGATACCCATTCGCGCGTCAGGCCTGAGCCGCGGCTATAGGTCTCGTGCACCACCATGCCTTGAGTGAACAGGCCCTTGAAGGGCTCTTTCACGTCGAGATGGCCGGTTTCGCGCATGGCGCGGGTGAAGAAGCGCGAATAGAGCAGATGCAGGATCGCGTGTTCGATGCCGCCGATATACTGATCGACGGGCAGCCAGTGGTTGGCGGCCTTCTGATCCGTCGGCTGGTTTTCCCAAGGGGCAGTGAAACGCGCGAAATACCAGCTCGAATCGACGAAGGTGTCCATCGTGTCTGTTTCACGGCGGGCATCCTTGCCGCATTGCGGGCAGGCGACATGCCGCCAAGTGGCGTGCCGGTCGAGCGGATTGCCGGGCTGATCGAAAGTCACGTCGTCGGGCAGCTTGACCGGCAGATCCTTCTTCGGCACCGGCAGCACGCCGCAATCGTCGCAATGGATGACCGGGATCGGGCAGCCCCAGTAGCGCTGACGGGAAATGCCCCAGTCGCGCAGGCGGAAATTCACCTTGCGCTCGGCCTGTGGCGCGTTGCCGAGGCTCGTTTCGGAAAGCTTTGTGGCGACCGTTTCGAAGGCTTCCTCGGTACTCATGCCGTCGAGAAAACGGGAATTGATCATGACACCGTCGCCGTCATAGGCGACATCGCCGACCGTAAAGCTTGCCGCATCGCCATCAGCGGGCATGACGACGGGCACGACGGGCAGGCTGTATTTGCGGGCGAAATCCAGATCGCGCTGGTCGCCCGATGGGCAGCCGAAGATGGCGCCCGTGCCATAGTCCATCAGCACGAAGTTGGCGATGTAGACGGGCAGTTCCCAGGACGGATCGAAGGGGTGGCGAACGCGGATGCCGGTGTCCATACCCTTCTTCTCGGCCGTTTCGAGTGCGGCCAGCGAGGTGCCGGCGCGGCGGCATTCCTCACAGAAGGCCTCGATCGCCGGGTCCTTGGCGGCCGCTTCCTTCGCCAGCGGGTGATCCGCGGAAATCGCCAGGAAGGAGGCGCCGAACAGCGTATCGGGACGGGTCGTATAAACAGTGATCTCGCGATCGCTGTTGGGAGCGGTCTCGGCCACGATTTCCCAGCGAACGGTCAGGCCCTCGGAGCGGCCGATCCAGTTCTTCTGCATCAGCCGCACTTTTTCCGGCCAATGATCCAGCGTGTCCAGAGCATCCAGCAGTTCCTGGCTGAATTCGGTGATCTTGAAGAACCACTGCGTCAGCTCGCGCTGCTCGACGAGCGCGCCGGAGCGCCAGCCGCGGCCGTCGATGACCTGCTCGTTGGCGAGAACGGTGTTGTCGACGGGGTCCCAGTTGACCTTGGACTTCTTGCGGTAGACCAGGCCCTTTTCCATCATGTCGATGAAGAGCATCTGCTGGCGGTGATAGTAATCGACATCACAGGTCGCGAACTCGCGGCTCCAGTCGAGCGACAGGCCCATGGCCTTCAGCTGGGTGCGCATCGAGGCGATGTTCTGGTAGGTCCATTCCTTCGGATGCACCTTGTTGTCGCGCGCGGCGTTTTCCGCCGGCATGCCGAAGGCGTCCCATCCCATCGGATGCAGCACATTGTAGCCGCGGGCGCGCTTGTAGCGGGCAACGACATCGCCCATCGCATAGTTGCGCACATGCCCCATGTGGATGCGGCCCGACGGATAGGGAAACATCTCTAGAACGTAGTATTTCTCACGCGGATCGGCATTGTCTGTCACGAAGACCTTTTCTTCGTTCCATTTTTCCTGCCAGCGGGGCTCGGCGTCGCGCGGATTATAACGTTCGGTCGTCATCTGATCTTGTATTCCGGAAAATCATGGGGAGTAAGGCGTGACCTTCACCACGAAACCACCCAAGCGTCAAGTTTAGCAGTTGCAGCAAGTGCCTTATCTTGCAAAGCAAAGCCGGATTCGGGCGCATTCGCCCTTGGCAATGCCTGCAAGCCGCATTACTGCAAAGTTTGAGAAGCAAGCGAAAATATCGAGGCGAAAAGATGGAACTTCAAGAGCGCCTGAACGAAGTCCGTTCCCATATCGCGGCGGCCGAACGCCAGGCTGGCCGAGCTGCGGGGTCGGTGCAGCTCGTTGCCGTTTCCAAGACCTTTGATGCCGACCAGATTCGCCCTGCCATCTCGGCCGGCCAGCGGGTGTTCGGCGAGAACCGCGTGCAGGAAAGTCAGGGCAAGTGGCCGGAGCTGAAGGCCGAAACCCCCGGGATCGAGCTACACTTGATCGGGCCGCTGCAATCGAACAAGGCGGCCGACGCTGTGGCGTTGTTCGACGTCATCGAAACCGTCGACCGTGAAAAGATCGCGCGGGCTCTGGCGGAAGAAATGAAGCGGCAGGGCAAGGCCGTCAGGCTATACGTGCAAGTCAATACCGGGCTGGAGCCGCAAAAAGCAGGCATCACACCGGATGATACAGTCGCTTTTGTCGAGCTTTGCCGCAAGGAGCTTGGACTTTCGATCGAGGGTCTGATGTGCATCCCGCCGGCGGAGGAAAATCCGGGACCGCATTTCGCCCTGCTTGCAAAGCTTGCCGATCGGGCCGGCGTCGAAAAGCTCTCCATGGGCATGTCGAGCGACTATGAAACCGCCGTTGCTTTCGGCGCGACGAGCGTTCGCGTCGGTTCTGCGATTTTTGGGGCGCGGTAAATTTTCCTCAAAATAAACGTGCTGAAAGCTTTTGACGCGTACGGGGTCACAAGAACGACCTCCTATCGGAAATTTAAAAGGTATTCCCACCCGCCATCGTGGTTCGAGGCTTCGGCCCCTTCGATAAGCTCAGGAGCCTACGCACCTCACCATGAGGTCTAGTCTTCTGCGCAAGACGGCGTCAGCTACAGGAGCTGGTCTTACGCTAAGGAGCGCTCTCCATCCTCACCCTGAGGCGCGAAGCCTCGAAGGGCGAGGATGGACCGGGCTATTAGACAAAGAAAAAGCCCCGGTTCGGCCGGGGCTTTGCATTCCTATCCGTGATGCCGGACCTTAGAACTGATCGTCGTCCTCGTCGTCGCGGCTGGTCGACTTCAGCGACTTCAGCTTGGCGAAAACGGCATCGGCGTCGATTTCCTTTTCCTTCTCTTCTTCACGCTCATAGCTGAAGCCGAGCTTCTCGGTTTCCTGGGCAGGCTGCAGCGTTGCGCCGAGTTCGGCGGCCGTCGGCAGCGGACGGCCCTTGGCGGCCTTTTCGACTTCCATGTCGAGATCGATCTGGCTGCAGAGGCCGAGGGTTACCGGATCCATCGGCGCCAGGTTGGCCGAATTCCAGTGGGTGCGGTCGCGGATCTGCTCAATGGTCGACTTGGTGGTGCCGACGAGGCGGGAAATCTGCGCGTCCTTCAGTTCCGGATGGTTGCGCACCAGCCAGAGGATGGCGTTCGGGCGGTCCTGGCGCTTGGAGACTGGGGTGTAACGCGGGCCGCGGCGCTTGGATTCCGGCACGCGAACCTTCGGCTCGGAAAGCTTCAGCTTGTGGTTCGGATTGGCTTCTGCGCGGGCGATTTCGTCACGGGTCAGCTGACCGGTCGAGATCGGGTCGAGGCCCTTGATGCCCTGTGCTGCTTCGCCATCGGCAATGGCCTTCACTTCGAGCGGATGCAGCTTGCAGAACTGCGCGATCTGGTCGAATGACAAGGCTGTATTGTCGACAAGCCAGATGGCAGTTGCCTTCGGCATGAGCAATTGTTGAGCCATGGATATAGTCCTTCTGTCAGTCCGCGCCGGTGTCGCGGTCCGGGGTGTAACACCACATTGTCCGGGAAATACGGCCTTATATAGCGATAGTGTCGCGGAATTGCAATTCTTTGCGCATGAAATGCACTTTGTCCAATTGCTGTCGTAGTTTGACCTGCTATTTATTGCGCGGAAAGAGCACTCGCGATTACAAATCGGAGTGTGAGGATTTGAGGAGGAAACAATGTCGGAGAAGATCCATCCTGTGACGAAACCGGTCAAGGCACGCGCCCTGATCGACAAGGCGAAGTACCAGAAATGGTATGAGCAGAGCGTCGAGGATCCCGACAAGTTCTGGGGCAAGCACGGCAAGCGCATCGACTGGTTCAAGCCCTATACCAAGGTCAAGAACACGTCCTTTACCGGCAAGGTTTCGATCAAGTGGTTTGAGGACGGCGTCACCAACGTCTCCTACAATTGCATCGACCGGCATCTGAAGAAGCACGGCGATCGTGTCGCTTTCATCTGGGAAGGCGACAATCCCTATATCGACAAGAAGGTCACCTATAACGAGCTTTACGAGCAGGTCTGCCGGCTGGCGAACGTGCTCAAGAAGCACGGCGTCAAGAAGGGCGATCGCGTCACCATCTACATGCCGATGATCCCGGAAGCCGCCTATGCGATGCTGGCCTGCGCCCGCATCGGCGCGGTGCATTCGGTGGTCTTTGGTGGCTTCTCGCCGGAGGCGCTTGCCGGCCGCATCGTCGACTGCGCATCGACCGTCGTTATTACCTGCGACGAAGGCGTTCGCGGCGGCAAGTCTATTCCGCTGAAGGAAAACACCGACACGGCCATTCAGATCGCCGCCAAGCAGAAGGTTGCGGTCAAGACGGTGATTGCCGTGCGTCGCACCGGCGGCAAAGTCGGCTGGGAGCCTGACCGCGATGTCTGGTATCACGAAGAAATCGCCAAGGTGAAGGCGGATTGCCCGCCCGCGAAGATGAAGGCGGAAGACCCGTTGTTCATCCTCTATACCTCCGGCTCCACCGGCAAGCCGAAGGGCGTGCTGCACACGACGGCCGGCTATCTCGTCTACGCGGCGATGACGCATGAATACACGTTCGACTATCACCCCGGCGATATCTACTGGTGCACGGCCGATGTCGGCTGGGTCACCGGTCACTCCTATATCGTCTACGGGCCGCTGGCGAACGCCGCGACCTCGCTGATGTTCGAAGGCGTGCCGAACTATCCCGACCAGGGCCGCTTCTGGGACGTCATTGACAAGCACAAGGTCAATATCTTCTACACCGCGCCGACGGCGATCCGCTCGCTGATGGGAGCCGGCGATCATTTCGTCAAGCGCGCCTCGCGCTCCAGCCTGCGCATTCTCGGCACGGTCGGCGAACCCATTAATCCGGAAGCCTGGGAATGGTATTACAAGGTGGTCGGCGACAGCCGCTGCCCGATCGTCGATACCTGGTGGCAGACTGAAACCGGCGGCCACATGATCACGCCGCTTCCAGGCGCGACCGATCTCAAGGCCGGCTCGGCCACCCTGCCCTTTTTCGGCGTGCAGCCGCAGCTGGTCGACAATGAAGGCAACGTGCTGGAAGGGGCGGCCGACGGCAATCTCGTCATCGCCGACAGCTGGCCGGGCCAGATGCGCACCGTCTACGGCGACCACGAGCGCTTCATCCAGACCTACTTCTCCACCTACAAGGGCAAGTATTTCACCGGCGACGGCTGCCGCCGCGATGAGGACGGTTACTACTGGATCACCGGCCGCGTCGACGATGTGCTGAACGTCTCGGGCCATCGCCTCGGCACGGCGGAAGTGGAATCGGCGCTGGTGTCGCACAAACACGTGTCCGAAGCCGCCGTCGTCGGCTATCCGCATTCGATCAAGGGTCAGGGCATTTATTGCTACGTGACGTTAATGGTTGGCCTCGAGGGCTCGGATACGCTGCGGCAGGAGCTGGTGAAGCATGTCCGCGCCGAAATCGGCCCGATCGCCTCGCCGGACAAGATCCAGTTCACGCCCGGCCTGCCGAAAACACGCTCCGGCAAGATCATGCGCCGCATCCTGCGCAAGATCGCCGAAGACGATTTCGGCGCGCTCGGCGATACCTCGACGCTCGCCGATCCCGCCGTCGTCGATGATCTGATCGCCAACAGGCAGAACAAGGCTGATGCGGCGTAGATCGAACGAGGGGCATTAGGCCATTCGACGTTAGGCGAGAGCTTTGCTCTCGCCTAAGCTTCTCATCTTGCAGTGCTGAAAAAAGCAATTGCCGTTTGCGCAACATGGTTGTGCACGTTTTCGCGTACCAAGTCTGGGGTGTCGGTAAAGACCGCTGGTGCGGCCTTCAAGCCTTGTGGCGTGGGCTCAGGCAAAAACGTATAGTGGCCTACTCCGCCGCCCATGATTTCAAGGGAGCTGGAGCGCACATTTTCGTGGAGCCATGTGCAGCACTCGTGGGCCGGGGCTATGAGATCGGCGTCGCCGCCAATGATTTGAATGGGTACTGTTATTTCCTCGAGGCTTTGCTTGGCAATGCCGAGAACCGAGCGACCCGGTGCAATCGCCAAAGCGGCTTTCAATCTGTCATCCCTGAAGCTGTCTCGTCGTCGATTCCATGATTCCAGGAACATCTCATCCTGGAGAAGCGAAGGAATGTGATCCGCCAAATCAGGGAATTCTCTCGGGCACGTATGGGGCTCTTTTGAGGGTTATCCGGTTCGAACTGAGAGTAGGCAACGCGCGCGCCCACAAGCAGCATCGCAGTATAGGCGCCGGCAGAGAAACCCGCGACATAGGCCTGGTCTTCGACGGCCCCTCCCAAAACCTCTCTCCAGTCATTGACATCGAGCAGGGCCGTCAGATCAGCCGCGCGCTCCCAGAGACAGAGGAACCCCTCGGCCCTGTAGGGTTCCGAACCTGTATGGCCGTGATGGTCGATGCCCAAGGCCACGAAGCCGGCCTGCGCCAGGCGATGTCCGAGCCATTCCAGTCCGATGGCAACGCCGCCCGACCCATGGGACAGCAACACCAGGGGGCGCGGATCGGAAGACTTCTTCAACGGCGCGTTGGGCGCGACCGGCTTTTGCTTGAACCAAGACGGCGGAGGTACAATTTCGGCTGCATCATCATCGGCCGGATACCATGCGTACCAAGCCAAAGGGCGATGGTCCGTATGGCTCCAGTTTGTGCGCTTGCTATCAAAGGATAGACCTTGAGAGAAACCTACGGCCATTATTCTCTCATCGAATGACGACTAATCTATATTCATCTCAAAAATCGATCGCCCGGCCGTTGATTTCCCAATCGCCGAAGCGGGCGGGATCAGAGCCGCCGCGGCCGCCGATTTCGGGAGGGAGTTCGGCCCCTGCTTGAGCTTCGTGCGCCTTACGGCGCTCCTCAGCTTCGCCAAGCGCGCGCTTGGCGGCGGGCGAAAGCGGCTTGCGAGTGATTTCACCGGTTTCGGTGTCGAGTTTATTGTCGTTATCGGCTGTCTGCATGATCTGATCGGCCCGGAACCGTTGAATTAAGCGGAGGAATAGCCAAATCATAGTGCGTCCAGCCGCAAAGAAAAAGGTTTGGACGACAGATGTGTTGGAGACCCCTCGATGAATCTCATGCGTACTGCCATGCTGCTTGCCTTCATGACCGCGCTTTTCATGGGTGTCGGCTATCTGATCGGCGGTCAATCGGGCATGCTGATCGCATTTGTCGTCGCCGCCGGCATGAATTTCTTTTCCTACTGGAATTCGGACCGGATGGTGCTTTCCACCTATGGCGCGCAGGAGGTGGATGAGCGCAGCGCCCCGGAATTCTACCGGATCGTCCGCGATCTCGCCCGCAATGCCGGCCTGCCGATGCCTAGGGTTTATCTCTATGACAGCCCGCAGCCGAATGCGTTTGCCACGGGCCGCAATCCGGAAAATGCCGCCGTTGCTGCCTCCACGGGCCTTCTGCACGCACTGACGCCCGACGAAGTCGCTGGCGTGATGGCGCATGAGCTTGCCCATGTGCAGAACCGCGATACGCTGACCATGACGATTACGGCGACGCTTGCCGGCGCCATTTCCATGCTCGGCAACTTCGCCTTCTTCTTCGGCGGCCGCCGTGACAACAACAATCCGCTCGGTATGATCGGCGTTCTCGCGGCGATGATCGTCGCGCCTCTGGCTGCCATGCTGGTGCAGATGGCGATCAGCCGCACACGCGAATATTCGGCCGACCGCCGTGGCGCGGAAATCTGCGGCAACCCGCTCTGGCTCGCCTCGGCGCTTGGCAAGATCGCGCGCGGTGCGGCGCATATCCCGAACGAAGAGGCCGAAGGCCATCCGGCGACGGCGCATATGTTCATCATCAATCCGCTTTCCGGCGAGCGCATGGACAACCTGTTTTCCACCCATCCGAACACGGAAAACCGTATCGCCGCGCTGCATGACATGGCCCGTTACGGCGGCGGCGGCGCCTCGCCGATGACGCCCTCTTCAGGCCCATCTTCGGGCTTTGGCTCGACGGGACCGGTTCTGACTGCTAATCCGGGGCGCAAATCGCGCTCCGTGCCGAATACGGGTCGCGGTGGTTCGCAACCGCCGAAGGGTCCCTGGTCTTGAGTTCTGACACGAAAAACAACGCTTCCAACAAAGACGGAAAACGATCGGGCAAGCGGCCGCAGCAGTCGCGGCCGGCCGATTTGTCTCCACCGAAGCCCGGCCTTGCGGCCCGCGCGGCGGCGTCGAAGATCCTGGGAGCCGTGCTGGACCGCAAGACGCCGCTCGATGGCATGCTCGACGCCGAAGGCGGCAGCGCCGCCTATACGACGCTCAGCGATGGCGACCGGGCTTTGGTGCGCGCCATTCTGAACAGCGCGCTCAGGCACCTGCCGCGCATCGAGGCGGCGATATCGTCGCTGCTCGATTCGCCGCTGCCCGAGGGCGCTCGCGCCCTGCATCACGTGCTCGTCGTTGGCGCGACGCAGATCCTCTATCTCGACGTGCCGGATCATTCCGCCGTCGATCTTGCGGTCGAACAGGCCAACCGCGACCCCCGCAACCGCCGTTTCGCCAAGCTGGTCAATGCCATCCTCCGCCGCGTCGGCCGTGAGAAGCAGGAGATTCTCGAGCGTGTCGCGAAGGTGCCGGCCATGCCGGAATGGTTCCTGTCTCGCCTCGAAGCTGCCTATGGCGCGCCAGCCGCGTTCAAAATTTCCGACACGCAGCTTGAGCCGGCTGCGATCGATCTTACCGTGAAATCCGATCCCGAAGGCTGGGCGAAGCGGTTGAACGGCACCGTGCTGCCGACCGGCGGCGTACGGCTTGCCGCTTTCGAAGGGTCCATTCCCTCGCTGGAAGGCTTCGACGAGGGCGAATGGTGGGTTCAGGATGCGGCCGCCAGCATTCCGGCCAAGCTTTTCGGCCCATTGACCGGCAAGCGGGTCGTCGACCTCTGTGCGGCACCCGGCGGCAAGACGGCCCAGCTTATTCTCGCCGGCGCCGAGGTCACGGCTCTCGATCAATCCGCCAACCGACTGAAGCGGCTATCCGGCAATCTCTCGCGCCTTGGTTTCGAGGCTGAAACCGTTGTTGCCGATATGAGTAGATATCAGCCCGAGGCGCTGTTCGATGCCGCTCTCCTTGATGCCCCCTGCTCCTCGACGGGCACGACGCGCCGTCATCCCGACGTGCTCTGGACCAAAGGACCGGAGGATATCGCCAAGCTTGCCGGCCTGCAGGCGCGCCTGCTTCGCCATGCCCTGACGCTCGTCAAACCCGGCGGCGTGGTGATCTTTTCCAATTGCTCGCTCGATCCCGAAGAGGGCGAAGATCTGGTCGCACAGCTGCTTGCCGAGAAGGACGACGTGGAGCGCGTGCCGATCGACGCTGGGAATTGGCCGGGCCTGGAAGCGGCGATTTCGCCGCTTGGCGCCTTCCGCACCACGCCGAACATGCTGCCGCTTGCCGATGGTTTTGCCTCCGGCCTCGACGGCTTTTTCGCGGTCGTGCTTCGCCGCACGCGCTAGCTTTGTTTCGGCTCGTCACCCATCAAGCGGTTAAAAAACCGGTAATATGTCCTTTATCGGTATATCCGTAACCTCTTTTTAACCACGGATAATGAGAGTAAGCAGAAGCAAATATGCAGATCTGCGGCAGGGTTTTGTGAGTTCATACATGCGGGAAGCATGGCGGCGGATGTCGCGCCGCGCGGCGTTGACGCGATTGCGTCTCACCCGCCACACGATGCGTGTGCCGGAACGCCTGATCGTGGCGCCGACCGACCTTCGCAGCGTCGATCCCTTTTTCGTCGAAGAGCTTTTGAACGGCCGCATCCTGCTGGCCGGGCGCGTTCTGGAAACGCAGGGCGCATCGCCCTTCTCGCTTGAATTGCCGTCGCTGGCCTTTGCGGCCCGGCTGCACAATTTTCGCTGGCTGCGGCATTTGCGGGCGGAAAAGAGCGATCAGGCTTCGGCCATGGCGCGCTCGATCCTCACCGACTGGATCGCGGTTCACGGCCGCCGGCTGCATGGTCTTGCCTGGTCGCCCGATATAGCGGCGCAGCGTCTGATCGCGCTCCTGTCGCATTCGCCTGTGCTTTTGCAGGGCACGGATAGCGGCTTCTACCGCCGCTTCATGCGCATGCTCGTCTTTCATGTGCGCTTCTTGCGTCGGGTCGTGGCGTCGTCGCCCGATGGCATCACCCGTTTTCGTGTGCGCATCGCGCTTGCCATGGCCTCCGTCGCAATGCCGAGCAGTTCGCTGACGCTGAAACGGGCCGGTCAGGCGCTTGATCGCGAGATCGACCGGCAGATCCTGGCAGATGGCGGCCATATCTCCCGCAATCCGCGCGCGTCGCTGGAGCTGTTGCTCGACCTGCTGCCGCTGCGCCAGACCTATGTCAATCTCGGCCACGACGTGCCGGTGCGACTGATCCCCGGCATCGACCGCATGTATCCGGCGCTGCGCTTTTTCCGCCATCAGGATGGCGATCTGGCGCTGTTCAACGGCGCGACATCGACGCTCGCTAACGAGCTGATGTCGGTGTTGCGTTATGACGAGACGGCGGGACAGGCCTTCAAGGCGCTGCCGCACACAAAATATCACCGGCTGTCGGCCGGTTCGGCCGTCGTCATCGTCGATGCCGGGAACGCCGCTTCGACCGATCTCAGCCGCACGGCCCATGCCGGCTGTCTGTCTTTCGAGATGTCCTCGGGCAAGACGCGCTTCATCATCAATTCCGGCGCGCCGGAGTTTGCGGGCGATCGCTTCATGCAGGCGGCGCGGGCGACGGCCGCTCATTCTACCGTCACGCTCAACGACACGTCGTCCTGCCAGTTTTCCAAGTCGAAATCGCTGGGTCCGATCATGGTCAGCGGCGTGAAAAAGGTCATCGTCGAGCGCGCCGAGACCGAAGACGGGCGCGACTATGTCCGCGCCGCGCACGACGGTTATCTCTCCACCTTCGGCTATGTCCACGAGCGCGAGGTCAGCCTCAACGCCAGCGGCACGATCGTCGCCGGCCGCGACCGGTTCCTGGTCCCGGAGGGTAGGAAGCAGCCGCCGAAAGGCGAAGGTATCGCCTCGGCCCGCTTTCATATTCACCCTTCCATCAGCCTGTTGCAGACCGAGACGGACTCCGCGCTGCTGATCGCGCCGGACGGGGAAACCTGGGTCTTCTCCTCGCCTGGCAACGAGGTGCTGGTGGCGGAAGACATCTTCTTTGCCGATCCTTCGGGCATGCGCTCTTCCGATCAGCTCGAGATCGTTTTCAAGATCACCGAAAAGCCGGAAATCCGCTGGTTTTTATCCCATCGGCCATAGGCTAACAGCGTCAGCTATGCTAACGGGGCGGCATTCCCGTCCCGCGCCATTTCCGCCGGACGTCTCATCTCCTCATACCAGAGCGTTTCCGCTCTGTTTTTTGTTATCGCAACTCCGGACGGAAAACCGCCATACACCTTTCCTGGAGTTGCTCTAGACCGGAGAAAGCCCATGGCCGTCGTTTCCAAGAAAATTCCCGCTCCCGACAAGGTGAAGGTGAAAACCGCGCTTTTGTCCGTCTTCGACAAGACCGGCATCGTCGAACTGGCGCGCGCGCTCAGCGAACAGGGCGTGCGCCTGCTGTCGACTGGCGGCACGCACAAGGCGATCGCGGCGGCCGGCCTTGCGGTGACCGACGTGTCGGAAGTGACAGATTTTCCGGAGATCATGGACGGCCGCGTCAAGACGCTGCATCCGAAGGTGCACGGCGGCCTGCTCGCCATCCGCGACGATGCCGAGCATCAGGCTGCGATGAAGGAGCACGGCATCGAGGCCATCGATCTTGCTGTCATCAACCTCTATCCCTTTGAGGACGTTCGCAAGGCCGGCGGCGATTATCCGACGACGGTTGAGAATATCGACATCGGCGGTCCGGCGATGATCCGCGCTTCGGCCAAGAACCATGCCTATGTGACGACGCTGACCGATCCCGCCGATTATGCCGAACTATTGACGCAGCTTTCCGCCGATGCCGGCCAGACCACTTATGATTTCCGCAAGCGCATGGCCGCCAAGGCCTTTGCCCGCACCGCCGCTTACGACGCGATGATCTCCAACTGGTTTGCCGAAGCGCTCGATATTGCCACGCCGCGCCACCGTGTTATCGGCGGGGTGCTGCGCGAGGAAATGCGCTATGGCGAAAACCCGCACCAGAAGGCGGCATTCTACCTGACCGGGGAAAACCGTCCCGGCGTTTCCACTGCAAACCTCATTCAGGGCAAGCAGCTTTCCTACAACAACATCAACGACACCGATGCGGCCTATGAGCTCGTTGCCGAGTTCCTGCCGGAAAACGGCCCGGCCTGCGCGATCATCAAGCATGCCAACCCTTGCGGTGTCGCCACCGGCCCGAGCCTCGTGGAAGCCTACAAGCGTGCTCTTGCCTGCGATTCCACCTCGGCCTTCGGCGGCATCATTGCTTTGAACAGCCTGCTCGACGCCGAAACGGCGGAAGAGATCGTCAAGCTTTTCACTGAGGTCATCATCGCGCCTGACGTCACCGAGGAAGCCAAGGCGATCATCGCCCGCAAGCCGAACCTCCGCCTGCTCTCGGTCGGCGCCCTGCCCGATCCGCGTGTCGCCGGCCTGACCGCGAAGACCGTCTCCGGCGGCCTGCTGGTCCAGAACCGCGACAATGCCTTGGTCGAGGATATGGAGCTCAAGGTCGTGACCAAGCGCGCGCCGACGGCGCAGGAGCTTGAGGACATGAAGTTCGCCTTCCGTGTTGCCAAGCACGTAAAGTCGAATGCCGTCGTCTACGCCAAGGATGGCCAGACGGCCGGTATTGGCGCGGGGCAGATGAGCCGTGTCGATTCCGCCCGGATCGCCGCCATCAAGGCCGAGGAAGCCGCCAAGGCCATGGGTCTTGCCGAGCCGCTGACGCGCGGTTCCGCCGTTGCCTCCGAAGCCTTCCTGCCCTTTGCCGACGGCCTGCTCTCGGCGATCGCTGCCGGCGCCACCGCCGTCATCCAGCCCGGCGGTTCGATGCGCGACCAGGAGGTCATCGACGCGGCCAACGAGCACAATGTCGCGATGGTCTTCACCGGCGTTCGCCATTTCCGCCATTAAATGGCGGATATACCCAATCGAAAATTTTATATCCCGGCTGGCGAACCAGCCGGGATTTTCTTTGCCTACTTCTTCTTGTCGGCCGGATAGGGCGTTGGCAGCAGAAGCAGAAGGCCGCCAGCGAGGAAGATGACGAGCGTCGCCATGCCGAGGCGGGCCGAGCCGCTCCAATAGGTCACCAGTGAGAAGAACAGCGTCGCCATGAAGCTGGTGGCGCGGCCTGACAGAGCGTAGATGCCGAAATAGCGGCCGGCTTCCGAGAGGCTTACGCTGCGGGCGAGATAGGAGCGCGAGGAGGCCTGCACAGGCCCGAAGGCGATGCCGATCAACAGGCCGTAGCCGATATAGGCCTTTTCCGCCGCCGTACCGAACAGACCGCCGGAGCTGACCGTGGAGAGCGGAACGAAGCCGAACAGCGTGAAGCCGGGACCGGTCGAGAGAATGCCGAAGGTGGCGATGAGCAGCAGCGTCAGGCTGATCATAACTGTCGTCTTCGAGCCCAGCCAGCGATCGACATAGCCGGCGGCAAAGCAACCGAAGATGGCGATGACGTTGAGAATGATGCCGTAGATGCCGATCTCGATCGTCGCCCAGCCGAACATGCCGGCCGCGAATGTGCCGCCGAGGATCAAGAGGCCGTTGACGCCATCCTGATAGATCATGCGGGCGATGAGGAAGAGGCTGATGCCGCGCCGGCGCTTCAGCTCGCCCAAGGTCGCCGACAGCTCGCGCAGGCCCGAGCGAACGGCGGCGCGAAGTGGCAGGCCGCGGGCAGCGTCGGGCGTGAAGAGGAACATTGGCAGGATGAAGATCAGATACCAGACGGCGGAAATCGGTCCGGTGATGCGCGCATCCTCGCCGAGCGTGGCATCGAGGCCGAAGAGCGGCGTCTGGCCGAGAATGGTCCTGCCGGTCTGCGGATTGCCGGCGAGCAGCGCGACGACGGTGATCAGCACGATCATGCCGCCGAGATAGCCGAGCCCCCAGGCGGCGTTCGACAGCCTGCCGACGTCGTCCTTGCCGACCAGCCGCGGCATCATCGAATCGTTGAAGACGATGGAGAATTCGGCCGAGATCGACGCCAGGATCATGAAGATCACGGGATAGATGACAGGTGATCCGGGTGCTGCACCCCAGAGGCAGACGAGACTTGCGATCTTGATGATGGCGAAGAAGGCTATCCAGGGTTTTCTGGCGCCGGATTGATCAGCGATCGAGCCGAGAACCGGGGAGAGAATGGCGATGATCACCGAGGAGATCGTCGCCATGTTACTCCAGGTCGTTTGCGCTGAGACAGGATCGGCCGTCAGCCGCGCAACGAAATATGGGCCGAAAATGAAGGTGGTAACGACGGTGAAGAACGGCTGAGCCGCCCAGTCGAAGAACATCCAGCCCCAGATGCCGCGTGCCGGCACTTTGGCCGGCACGTCATTGTCAATTTCGGTTGCCACCAGATCCTGCCCCTCAATCCCTTACCCGTATGACGGGCCGGGGCGGACTGTGTCACCTTGCCCGGCCGTTCGCAAGATCGCTGAGCAGGCCGGCGGCGACGGTGATGCGGGCGAGGTTCGGATCGCCGCTTTCGCTGAGGCCGCCGAGTTCTTCGGCGATGCGATTGATGCGGATACGGTCTTCCGCATGCCAGGCCTGAACCGGCTGCTTGTCCTTCGGATGGTTTGATAGCGCCGAGATGACGATATCGCGGCGGGCGCCGGCGATCTGGTCGAGGCTGCGCGCGAGCGCCAGGCTCTCGTAATGATCGCCGGTGACGATCCGGCTGCCGGCAAGCAGCAGGCGACCGACGCGGAAGGTCTGCGACACCGTGAAGTAGCTTTCAGCCGCCCGGTTCAGCGTATCGCCGGTGCGCTCGGCGATCTGCATGATTTCCGGTACGAGAACGAGCGCGTAGATCGTGGCGATCTCCGAAGCCAGCTTTTCCGGCAGGCCGGCAGCCTGGTATTCCGCTTCGCGAGCGGCGATCTCGGCCGCGAAATCCGCCGGGATGTGGCTGAGGAAGACTGGGCGCAACTTCTTCAGGGCTGCGCGAAGCCGGCTAACGGTTTCCTCGATCTCACCCTTGGCGGCCCCGGTCTTCAGTAGCAGGCGCGTCAGAACGGTGTAGACCTCGGTGATCTCGCCATAGACGCGGTTCTGCATCTGGCCGCCGACCTTGCCGTCCAACGCGTCGGTCTCGTTCCAGAGCCGGTCGAGATCGAAGCCATCGCGGGCGATGACGGCGGCCTTGACGACTTCCGCAGCCGATGCCGCCGTCGCGTCCATCATGCTGACGGCAAAGCCCGGGCCGCCACGGTTGATCGCTTCGTTGGCGAGCGCCGTGCCGATGATTTCGCGGCGCAGACGATGGCTTTCGATATCGGTGGCGTTCGAACGCTGCATCTTGGCCGGGAAATAGCGGCTGAGGGTTACGGCGAAATAGGGATCGTCAGGCAGGTCGCTGGCGACAAGCGCGTCGAAGAGAACGATCTTGGCATAGGAGAGCAGCACGCCGATTTCGGGGCGTGTCAGCGGGCGTCCGTTGGCGTAACGCTCGGCGAAGGTCTGGTCGTCGGGCAGGGTTTCGACCTTGCGATTGAGCTGTTTTGCTGCTTCCAGCACGCTCATAAAGCGGCTGAGTTCGAGAGCGTTGCCGGTGCCCTTGCGCTCCGTCAGCGAGATTGCCAGGGATTGCAGGTAGTTGTTGCGCAGGACGAGCAGAGCCACTTCGTCGGTCATCGATGCCAGCAGGATATCGCGCTTGGCGCGCGTCAGCCGATCGTCGAACATGGCATTGGCGAGTGCGATCTTGATGTTGACCTCGACGTCGGAGGTGTTGACGCCGGCGGAATTGTCGATGGCGTCGGAGTTGCAGCGCCCGCCCTTGAGGCCATAGGCGATGCGGCCCTTTTGGGTGACACCGAGATTGGCACCCTCGCCGATCACCTTGGCGCGTACTTCCTCGGCGGTGATGCGGATCGGATCGTTGGCGCGATCGCCGACTTCCGAATCCGTCTCCGACGGCGCCTTAACGTAGGTGCCGATGCCGCCGAACCACAAGAGATCAACGGGAGCCCTGAGGATCGCCGTCATGATCTCGAAAGGTGTTGCGACTGACTTGTCGATGCCGATGGAGGCGACCGCCTCCGGCGTCAGCGTCACCGATTTGGCCGAGCGGGAGATGATCATCGCGCCCTTCGACAGGACCGACTTGTCGAAATCCTGCCAGCTGGAGCGCGGCAGATCGAAAAGACGCTGGCGTTCGGCAAGCGTCTTTGCCATGTCCGGATCGGGATCGATGAAGATATCGCGGTGATCGAAGGCGGCGAGCAGGCGGATCTTCGGAGAGAGCAGCATGCCGTTGCCGAAGACGTCGCCCGACATGTCGCCGACGCCGACGACGTTGAAGGGCGTCGTCTGGATATCGATGTCCATTTCGCGGAAGTGGCGCTTCACGGTTTCCCAGGCGCCGCGGGCGGTGATGCCCATCTTCTTGTGGTCATAGCCGGCCGAGCCGCCCGACGCGAAGGCGTCGTCCAGCCAGAAGCCGGCTTCCTGCGCGAGCGCATTGGCGGTGTCGGAGAAGGTGGCGGTGCCCTTGTCGGCGGCGACGACGAAATAGGGATCGTCGCCATCGAGCCGCACCGTGTCGGCCGGCGGGATGATATCGGCGCCGGAGATATTGTCGGTGATCGACAGCAGCGTGCGGATATAGGTCTTGTAGGCTTCGCGGCCAGTGTTGAAGATCTCGTCGCGGCTGCCGCCGACCGGAAGCTTCTTCGGATAGAAGCCGCCCTTGGCGCCGACGGGCACGATAACGGCGTTCTTGACCTGCTGTGCCTTCACCAGGCCGAGCACTTCGGTGCGATAGTCTTCCGCGCGGTCCGACCAGCGCAGGCCGCCGCGTGCCACCTTGCCGAAGCGCAGGTGCACGCCTTCCACTTCGACGCCGTAGACGAAGATTTCGCGGAAGGGGCGCGGCTCGGGCAGGCCATCCAGCAGCTTCGGATCGAGCTTGAAGGCGAGCATGGCCTTCGGCGTGCCGTCTGCATTCCTCTGGAAATAGTTGGTGCGCAGCGTCGCATCGATGGCGTTGACGTAGCGGCGCAGGATGCGGTCGTCATCAAGGCTCGGAACGTCGGCGAGCTCGGTCTCGATGGCGGTATGGAGGTCGGAAAGCTTCTTCGTGCGGTTCTTGTCGCTGAGTTTCGGATCGAGCGTGTCGTGGAACAGGCGGAAGAGCGAGGCAGCGATGCGCGGATACTTGTCCAACGTCGCAGAGATATAATCCTGCGAATAGGCAATGCCTGCCTGGCGCAGATAGCGGGAATAGGCGCGCAAGACGTTCGTCTCACGGGCGGAGAGGTCGGCGGAGACGATCAGCCGGTTGAAGGCATCATTGTCAATCGTGCCGCCGAAGGCGGCGAGGAAGGCCTCTTCCAGAGCAGCACCATGGCGGGCGAGATCGATGGTCAATCCGCCCCGAGCCTCGAGTTCCATGTCGTGCAGTACGACATGGCCGGTCGAGCCGTCCTTGGCCGTGACGTAGATATCGAAGGTGCGCTCGCTGATAACGTTGAAGCCGAGATTTTCGAGCAGCGGCACGCGGCGCGACAGTGCGAGGTTGCCATCGCCATGGAAGATCTTCAGCGAGAGAATGTCGCCCGCCTCGTCCTTGCGGATATAGAAGCCGATACGGATCGGCTCGGCACCGGCCGTGGCGACGATATCGGGCAGGTCGGCAAAGGCGTCTTCCGGCGAGAAAGCTTCCTGGAAAGCCTGGCTGACGGAGATGTTCGGCGCCTTCGGACCTGCCAGCATGACGAAACGCTCATCCCAGCGGGCGGTGATGGCGCGGATCGCCTCTTCCAGCTTGGCTTGGGGAACGTGTGGCGTCTTGCCGGCGCTACGGCCGATGATGAAGTGAACGCGGGCCACGCCGCCTTCCGGGAAAGCCGGATAATAAGCGGAGACGCGGCCGTCATAGACTGACTTCAGGTAGTTGCCGATCTTCTCGCGGACGACGGAATCATATTCCTCGCGCGGGACATAGACGATGACGGAGACGAAGCGGTCGAAATGATCGATGCGCGGCAGCGCCCGCACACGCGGCCGGTCTGTCAGGTCGTTGATCTGCTCTGCAAAGCTCGCGAGCAGCGTCGTATCGATCTGGAAGAGATCGTCGCGGGGGTAGGATTCCAGCGTGTTCTCGAGCATGCGGCCGGAATGGCTTGTGGGATCGAAGCCGAAGTGATCCTTGACCTTCTGCACCTTCGAGCGCAGCAGCGGCACTTCAATTGCGGCGCTGGTATAGGCGGTGGAGGTGAAGAGGCCGACGATGCGCAGCTCGCCGGTGACGTTGCCATCCGTGTCGAAGCGCTTGACGCCGACATAATCCATATAGGCGCGGCGATGGACGACCGACTTGACGTTGGCCTTGGTGACGATCAGGAAATCCGGCCCATCGAGGAAGGCGAGGATTTCAGGCGTCGTGGTCACCTGGTCCTTGCCCTGTCGGAGGACGCGGACATCAGGATTGGAGAGGATGCCGAGGCCGGTGCCGCGATCGCGCTCCACCTTGGCGTTGGCGCCCTTGCCGGAATAGACATATTCGCGCATGCCGAGGAAGGTGAAATTGCCGTCTCTTAGCCAGGCAAGGAAGGCGAGCGCTTCGTCTCGGTCGTTCTTGCGGCGGCCGGCCGCTTCGTAGGTGGAAAGCTCGGAAATGACGGTGTCGAGGCGCGACAGCATCGGCTTCCAGTCGGAAACGGTAAGATGCGTCTGGTCGAGCACGGTCTGGACCCGCTTGGTCAGATCCGTTGCCTGCGCCGTCGATAGGGGTGAGAGATGCAACTGGATATGGCTGACGCGATGGGCGGGGTCGCTCGGTTGATCGGCTGAATAGAGGTTGGGCTGCTTGCCTTTCTCGATGATCAGGATCGGATGCACCGCCATATAGAGATCGCGGTAGCTGCTGGTCACTTCGCCCATGATCGATTCATAGAGGAAGGGCATGTTGTGGTCGGTGATCGAGAGGATCGACACGGCAACGCTATCGGGCTCGATGTTGGCGACCTGCTCGATGCTGACGCGCGGAGAGGTGCCGCCCCAGGCCGCGAGTTCCTTGGCCGCATGCGTCGCGGCAAGAGCCAGCATTTCCGGGCTGTAAAGCTCCATGTCGTCGTTGCTCGCCCGGCCGAACAGGATTTCGGGATCAAGGTGCGCCTCGCCCGTTGCCGCCGCTATCTTGCGTGCCGCTTCGATCTGTTTTTCCCGTTTCGGATTGGTCTTGGGCGCCATGGAATTCCTCCCGATTTTTGAATTTTGACGACAGTAGCAGAAGGTTTAGCGAAAAAACTGGCAAAAAGAATGCGAATTTGGTTGCTTTCGGACTGATTTTGGCCGGTTTTTTTAAAAATCTTGCCGGAATGCGCGATCTCGATGCAAAGCGGATGTCATTAGTGTGAAATTGGCGGAGTGGGCTCGTCAACAGAGGTTTTCATGACTCTGTGAAGTGCGGTTGACAGAGTGCCGCCAAAGGGATCATCAACGGCGCCATGGCAGTTTGAAGCCCTGAACTTGAAAGCTAGCATCATGTCGCAAGTGTCCGCCGGCGCCGTTATCGTCATCTCCAGCCATGTCGTCCGAGGGTCGGTCGGCAATCGTGCGGCCGTCTTCGCGCTGGAGACGCTCGGCCATCCGGTGTGGGCGCTGCCGACGATCGTTCTGCCATGGCATCCCGGCCATGGGCGTTCGACGCGGCTAACCTTCAACGAGGCGGATTTCGACCATGCGATCGACGATCTCATCGCCGCACCCTGGCTTTCCGAGGTCAGGGCGGTGCTGTCGGGCTATTTCGGCAATGCTGCGCAGGCGCTTTCCGTCGCCCGGCTGGTAACGGCTTTGCGGGAGAAGAACCCCGATCTCCTCTATGCCTGCGATCCAGTTATTGGCGATGCCGGCGGGCTTTATGTGCCCGAGGCGACGGCGGAAGCGATCCGCGACCACCTGATCCCGCTGGCATCGTTGGCAACGCCGAATCGCTACGAGCTTGCCTGGCTTGCCGGTGCACCGCTCGAGGATAACAACGCCATCATGGAGGCGGCACTCGCCCTTGGGCCATCGCGCATGCTGGTAACGTCCGCCGTGCCGATGATGGCCGGCGGCATCGGCAACCTCTATCTCAGCGGCCGAAATGCGCTGCTTGCAGAACATCGCAGCGTGGAAGGCGCGCCGAACGGGCTTGGCGATCTCTTGTCCGCCGTCTTCCTGTCGCGCCTGCTTTCCGGCATGGATGAGGAGCGGGCGCTGCAACTGACGACGGCCAGCGTCTTTGAAGTGCTGGCGCGCGCCGTCAAACGCGGCAGCAACGAGCTGACGCTGGCCGTCGATTCCGCAAGCCTGTCGACGCCGATGGCGATGGTGCAGCTGCGCCATCTTGTTCATCCGGCACAGCGGAAGAAAAAATAGCGGTTCGCGACGGTTAACGCTTTTTGCAGCGCAGCAGTTGCCATCGGCCGAAGCGCGCTGTAATCCAATGTCATGCAAAGCTTTCCCGACACCCTTCTGAACGGCTATCGCAATTTCATGAGCGGGCGTTACGTCGATGAGCGCGAACGCTATCGCACTCTGGCGGAACTCGGCCAGAACCCGTCGACGCTCGTGATTGCCTGTTGTGACTCCCGCTCAGCGCCGGAGATCATCTTCGATGCTGGCCCGGGAGAGCTCTTCGTCATCCGCAATGTCGCCAATATGGTGCCGCCCTACGAGCCGGACGGTAATTTCCATTCGACCTCGTCGGCGCTTGAATTCGCGGTTCTGTCGCTCAAGGTCTCCGACATCGTCGTCATGGGTCATGGCCGCTGCGGCGGCATCCGCGCCGCGCTCGATCCCGATGCCGAACCGCTCTCGCCGGGTGACTTCATCGGCCGGTGGATGGCATTGCTGAAGCCGGCTGCCGAACAGATCCAAAGCAATGACATCATGACGCAGACCGAGCGTCAGACGGCGCTGGAGCGTATTTCGATCCGCAATTCGCTGGAAAATCTGCGCAGCTTTCCCGAAATCAAGGCACGCGAGGAAGAAGGCAAGCTGCGCCTGCACGGCGCGTGGTTTGATATTTCGACCGGCGAGCTATGGATCATGGACCCGGCTACGCGCGATTTCATCCGCCCTGACGTTTAAGGGGCCGGTCGCCTGGTGGGGCCGAAGGCAGATCAAATGAAAAGGCGCTGCTGACCATCCCGTCGCAGCGCCTTTTTAATTGATGAGATCAGGCTTACTTGCCGTCGATCTGCTGGCCGATATAGGCGATCGCCTGCTGATAGACCTTTGCGTCATTCCAGCCGGCGATGGCGGCGAAATTCGGCTCGCCGGGCTGATAGCCGGCGCCCGGCTGCCAGCCGTGGCCACGCAGGAAGTTCGCGGTCGAGGCCAGCGCATCCGCGCGCGAGCCGACCAAGTCTACCCTGCCATCGCCATCTTCGTCGACGCCGAAGGCAACGACGTTTTTCGGCATGAATTGCGTCTGGCCGATTTCGCCGTGAGCCGCGCCGCGCGCCGACGGGCTGAGATAGCCTTCGCCCACAAGCTTCAGGGCGGCGTAGAGCTGCTCGGTAAAGAATGCGGAACGACGGCAGTCAAAGGCAAGGGTCGAGACGGCTGAAAGCGTATGCTGGTCGCCCATATAGCTGCCGAAGCCGGTTTCCATGCCCCAGATGGCGATGATCGGGCCTGGGGGAACGCCGAAGCGCTTCTGTATCTTGGCAAACAGCGCCGCATTGGCCTGCTTCATGCTCTTGCCGCGATTGATGATCGTCTGGCCGCCACGCTTCTTCATGAATTCCTCGAAGGAAAGCTTGAAGCTCTTCTGGCCGCGGTCGGCGCGGATGGTGGCCTGGTTGTAATGAACGTTGGCGAAGGCCCTGTCGAGGGTGGACGGGCTGACGCCCTGTCCCTGCGCTTCCCGCTTGAATTCCTGCACCCAGTTTTCGAAGCCGGCGGAGGTGTTGCTGCAAGAGGCGGCATTTGCCGCAAGCGGCATTCCCAGCAGCAACCCGCCCGCCACGAGAGCCGCCATTCCAGACTTTGTGAAGCGCATTCAGTGTCCCCGAAATCTTACCGCGATGCGAACGCGGTAACCGTTTTCAATGGCGCGCAAACCCTTGGAAGCCAGGGGATCGCGCGCGTTTAGTCGCCACCGGACCATGCCAGCATCCGACCATCATGTCATCATATTTTAGCGACCGATGTTTTCGTTTCATGTGAAACATCGCCACCAAAATCATTCAGAAAAGCCCCGCCTTTCGTTTGAAATGGCGAGGCTTCCATTCAATCCTGAATAGCCAGAGAGGGTTTATAAACCGTAAATTGGTTTACAGATCCTTATGCAGCCTGCTTGCGCGGCTTGATGAGGCCGCGATTGACCAGCAATTCGGCAATCTGGATGGCGTTGAGCGCGGCACCCTTGCGCAGGTTGTCGGAAACGACCCACAGGTTGAGGCCGTTCTCGACGGTCGCGTCTTCACGGATACGCGAAATATAGGTCGCATCTTCGCCGGCGGATTCGTAAGGCGTGATGTAGCCGCCGTTTTCGCGCTTGTCGATGACGAGGCAGCCCGGCGCTTCGCGCAGGATGTCACGAGCCTGATCGGCTGTGATCTCGTTTTCGAACTCGATGTTGACCGATTCCGAGTGGCCGATGAAGACGGGTACGCGCACGGCCGTGCAGGTGACCTTGATCTTCGGGTCGAGCATCTTCTTGGTTTCGGCCAGCACCTTCCATTCTTCCTTGGTGTAGCCGTCTTCCATGAAGCTATCGATGTGCGGGATGACATTGAAGGCGATGCGCTTGGTGAACTTCTTCGCTTCGATCGGGTCGGCGACGAAGACGGCGCGGGTCTGGTTGAACAGCTCGTCCATGCCGTCCTTGCCGGCGCCGGAGACCGACTGGTAGGTCGAAACGACGACGCGCTTGATCTTGGCGAAGTCGTGCAGCGGCTTCAGGGCGACGACGAGCTGCGCGGTCGAGCAATTCGGGTTGGCGATGATGTTGCGCTTGGTGAACTGCGCGACGGCATCCGGGTTTACTTCCGGCACGATCAGCGGCACGTCGGCGTCGTAGCGCCAGGCCGAGGAGTTGTCGATGACGACGCAGCCCCGGGCGCCGATCTTCGGCGAGACCCGCTTCGAGACGTCGCCGCCGGCCGACATCAGGCAGATGTCGGTGTCGGAGAAATCGTAGTTCTCCAGGTTGGAAACCTTCAGCGTCCGGTCGCCGAAGGATACCTCGGTTCCCTGCGAACGGGCCGATGCGAGTGCCACGACCTCATCGGCCGGGAAACCGCGTTCCGCGAGGATATTGAGCATTTCGCGGCCAACATTCCCGGTCGCGCCCGCTACTGCAACTTTGAAACCCATTTCTCAAGCTCTCTTTCTCTTCTCTCCTCTTGGGCGAAGGGGGGAACCGTGGTCATGACGACCGGTTCCTGTCCCCAGCCGAGCCGGGGAGAGAGCGGCAGGCCAGAGACGTCAGACGGTTTTCGTCGTCGTTTTGGCCTTGGTTTTGGAAGAAACCGGAAAACAGACATCCTGCCCGGCATATTCAGCCAGGTGACTGCAGCTATCGATCTGTTCGAAGCGAACCATGGAAGTCTTCCTTTTCCGTCGCCGGTTCTAAGATGTTTTCCACAGGAGTCAAGGATTTCCTCGCTGGCATCGCTGCGGGAGCGAGGAAATCGGGATCATTGCAGACCGCCTTCAACTGATCGTGTTCGAAGGTCGCGGTCTCAGATGTCAGCGGTTGGACTTGCGCGTGATCTCGAACAGGAACCAGGTGCGGCGCTCGGTCTCATCAAGCCAGTTTTCGAGGAGGCTTGCTGTGGCGACATCACCATATTCGTCGCAGACGTCGTGAACGGCGCGGATTTCGGCTGACAGTTTGAGATTATCGTCAGCCAGCTCGGCAAGCATGTCCTGTGGATCGACATATTCGGCGTCATTGTCGGGGATGCGCTGCAGCTTGGCGATCTGGCCGATCGAGTGGAGGGTCGTCCCGCCGATCTTCCGGCAACGCTCGGCCATGGGATCGGTCATGGCGAAAATCTGATCGCCCTGATCATCGAGAAGAAGGTGATAATCACGGAAATGCGGGCCGCTCATGTGCCAGTGAAAATTCTTGGTTTTCAGATAGAGGGCAAAGACATCCGCCAGCAGAGCGGTCAGCGCTGCGGAAATATCGCGCGTCGCGTCTTCGCTGAGATTGGTGCGAGTGCCCAATTTCGATTTGGTATTGGCGGTATTCATAAAGGCGTCCTCCGTTTGTTATTCACGACAGCCATCGCCGACGGATCTTAAGGGAGTTCGATGACATTCGCTGCGGCGTGGGATCGCATTGAAGACTGGATCTGTTTTGAAATTTCGCGGTCGAAAGGTCGCTTCGCGGCACAGTCGACTGCGCTGACATGCGGAAAACCCGAACAGCTTTACTAAATAGGAAAATGAGGTGGTTTGGCAATCGCCTGCTAATGTATTGGCAGGGCACGCGGTTATGCCGCGCGGAAGGACACCGCCCTCGTGTCGGAGGGCGATGTTTCAGTTGATGAGTTACTTCAAGCCACCGCCGACATAGATGGTTTCGCCGGTCACCCAGGCGGCATCCTGCGAAGCAAGGAAGACGGCGACCGGGGCGATATCGGTCGGCTGACCGAGGCGGCCAAGAGGCGTCTGGGAGACGAGATGCTTCTCGAAATCACTGCCGATGAGGCCCGCGGTAACGACGCCTTCGGTTTCGACGCCGCCAGGCGCCAGGTTGTTGACACGGATATTGCGTGAACCGAGCTCCTTGGCGAGGATCTTGGTGATGGAATCCACGGCGGCCTTGGTTGCGGTGTAAACGGACGCAGTCGGCAGGTTCATGCTGACGGCGTTGGAGCCGATGTTGATGATATTGCCGCCTTCCGGGCCGAAATATTTGACAGCTTCCCGGCTGGTCAGCAGGGTGCCGAGCACGTTGATATTGAATTCACGATGGAATTCTTCCTCGGTGAACTCCTCTATCGGCGCAAATTGATAGACGCCGGCATTGTTGACGAGAATATCGACGCGGCCGAAGGCCTGCTTGGTTTCGGCAAACAGCTGTTTGACGTCTTCGGATTTGGAAACGTCGCCGTGCACAGCGAGCGCCTTGCCGCCCTTGGCGGTGATCTCGGCCACTACCTTGTCGGCACCTTCGCGGCTCGAGGCGTAGTTGACGACAACGGCTGCACCCGCCTCGCCCATCGCCTTGGCGATACCGGCGCCGATGCCCTTGGATGCTCCGGTCACGATTGCGACCTTGCCTGTCAATTTGCTCATGTCAGCTTCCTTCGGAGATTATTAGACAGTTTTACAATCATCAAATCATTTGGCGCATGCGACCCGAAAACCGTTTCGCATCGTCACTTTGATATTTAGATAATCATCTAATTGATACAAGAGCCACAGCAAGAAATGCTGATGGCATGGATGGAAGTGTCAGATCTTGGAAAGCTCTGCCATATAGGCGTTCAGCGTGTCACGGCGCAGCACGAGGTTCGCGAACTTGCCTTCGCGCTGGATCTCGATGAGACCGGCATTTTCAAGTTCCTTGATGTGATGCGACATCGTCGCGGCACTGACGGTGTGGCATTCGTTCAGGATGCTGCAGGGCGTGGGCTCAGTCCGTGTGCCGATCTCCTTCAGGATCTGCACGCGTCGCGGCTCGGCAAGTGCTCGGGAAATCAATCCCATCTGCCTTTCGTTTAAACGTATCGGTCCGGCATCCATGGTATTCATCGCAAACGGAAACGAAATCGGGTTGACCACCTTCAGCCACCCCTACCTTGCCAGATATATGAATGCGCGAGGGCCTTGGCAACCTTTGCGATGCAGGCGTGACAAGCTCAGGAATCGGCCTGTCGAGGCTTGCCGCTTTTGAAAAGCGGCAGTCGCGGCGTCGGCCAGCCGGCGGCGTTGATACGGAAGAGCAGGCCGTAGCGCGCATAGACGATCGCCACCATGAAGGAGAACCAGCCGCCGAGCGCCAGGCCGGCTATCACGTCGCTCGGATAGTGGGCGCCGACCATGACGCGGGTGATCGCCAGCCACAGGGCGCAGACCGCGAAGATGTAGCGATAGCGCGGGAACAGGAAGGCAAGCGCCACGAACAGGGCGCCGATGGTGGTCGCATGGCCCGACGGGAAGCTTTCGAAGCTGGCGCGGCCGTTGAAGGGCGAGAAGCCAAAGGGACCCCAATCGGCAAAATGCGTCGGACGCGCGCGGCCGATGGCGCGCTTCAGCAAATTGGCAAGGAGGCCGGAAAGCGCAATGGTCGTCAGCAGATAGCCGCCGATCTGGCAGATGCGCAGCGCCTGGCAGCGACAGCGTTGCGAATGCAGCAGCCTGCTGCCGGCCCAGCCCTCGACGAGCAGGAAGGCGCTGACGAGGAGAAGCCAGCCGGATTCGCCGAAATTGGTCAGCATTCCTCCGACGAAGCGAATGGATGGCGACAGGCTTTTCAGGGTTGCGCCGACGGGCCAATCGAACAGGAGAGCCGAAAGAAGGACAACATTGGCGGTCAGAAAAAGGCAAATTTTCCAGTGAGATGGTGCAAATGCCGCATCGCTTCGCCGCCAACGCCTGTCGAGAGACGTCAAGATCGCCTGCATAATCATTGCCTATTGTCGATTTCCAATCACCTCGACAAATAACAGGCTGTTGTTACAGTTTTTCTAATTTTCTAAAAATTAACGACACGAGCCGAACCGGCGATCGTGGGCTCAGACGAGACTATCCTGCTTGCAATGAAAAGCCCCGTTCCGGCGAAGAACGGGGCCTTCGTGTTTCACGTGAAATATATCAGGCGACTTATGCCGGCGATTATGCCGACAGGGCCTTGAATTCGGCGAGGATGGCGTCGCCCATTTCGGCGGTGCCGACCTGGCGGCTGCCTGCCGACATGATGTCGCCGGTGCGGATGCCGCTGTCGAGCACGTTGGCGATCGCCTTTTCCAGCGCGTCGGCTTCGGCAACCAGGCCGAAGGAGTAGCGCAGGCACATGGCGAAGGAAGCGATCATGGCGATCGGGTTGGCGATACCCTTGCCGGCGATGTCGGGTGCGGAGCCGTGCACGGGCTCGTAGAGCGCCTTGCGCTTGCCGGTCTTGGCATCAGGTGCGCCGAGTGAAGCGGACGGCAGCATGCCGAGCGAGCCGGTGAGCATGGCCGCAACGTCGGACAGCATGTCGCCGAACAGGTTGTCCGTCACGATGACGTCGAACTGCTTCGGCTGGCGAACGAGCTGCATGCCACCGGCGTCAGCCAGCATATGTTCGAGCTGCACGTCGGAATATTTTTCCTTGTGCGTCGCGGTGACGACCTGGTTCCAGAGCACGCCTGATTTCATGACGTTGCGCTTTTCCATCGAGCAGACGCGGTTGTTGCGGGTGCGCGCCAGTTCGAAGGCGACGCCGGCGATGCGCTCGATCTCGTAGGTGTCGTAGATCTGAGTGTCGATGCCGCGCTTCTGGCCGTTGCCGAGGTCGATGATTTCCTTCGGCTCGCCGAAATAGACGCCGCCTGTCAGTTCGCGGATGATGAGGATATCGAGGCCGTCGACCAGCTCCGGCTTCAGCGAGGAAGCCGATGCCAGCGCCGGATAGCAGATGGCCGGGCGCAGGTTGGCAAACAGCTGCAGATCCTTGCGCAGGCGCAGCAGGCCGGCTTCCGGGCGCACTTCATAAGGGACAGCATCCCACTTCGGACCGCCGACGGCGCCGAAGAGCACGGCGTCAGCCGCCATCGCCTTTGCCATATCTGCATCGGAGATCGCCGCGCCATGGGCGTCATAGGCGCTGCCGCCGACAAGGCCCTCATCGGTGACGAAGCCGGCATTCTTGGCCTCGTTCATGTAAGCGATGATCTTGCGAACTTCGCCCATAGCCTCGGGACCGATGCCGTCACCCGGCAGGAGGAAGAGATTGCGAACTGTCATGGGAAAGCCTCCGCGAAAGAAAAAGTTGCGGGGTTTTTAGACCTGCAAATGCGGCTTTTCAAGCGAGGAAGAGACCGAAACGGTACGGTTTTCGGGCTTTTGCGGCTACCCACCAGCCCTCGCCCTTCGAGACGGCCTTGCAGGCCTCCTCAGGGTGAGGGCTGGTGCTTTTGCACTTAACCGGAGGGGCCGCCTGATCCTTCGACAGGCTCAGGATGAGGGCGGAGCGGGTTGATAGTCTGATGAGGAGATTAGCCCTCATGGTGAGAAGGCCCGAAGGACCGTCTCGAACCACGAGGGCGGGTAATTGATCTGCCTACTCGGCGAGGCCGAGCGAAGCGAGATAGGCCGCTGATGCCGGGATCTTCGACTTGTCCTTGATCTCGATGATCAGGCGCGGATTGCTGTTAAGCTTGGCAAGGGCGGCAAAGACGGCGCGCCAGTGGATATTGCCTTCGCCGAGGCTCCAGTGACGGTCGGCATAGCCGTCGGCATCCTGCAGGTGGACGTGCTGCAGGCGGTTGCCGGCGGCGTGGACGTAGTAGTCGACCGGTGGAGCGCCCGTATAGCCATGGGCGTAATGGGCGTGGCCGGTGTCGATCGAAACGGCGACGGCGGATGAATTGAAGCTGTCGGCGAGGCCGACGCGGATATGCGGGTCTTTGTCCTCGATATTTTCGATGACCATGGTGAGCCCGATGTCTTCGGCGCGCTTTACCGCATCCTTGAGGGTCAGGTGCGTGTATTCGATGATCTTCTCGCGCTCGCCCTTGTTGTTGTCGAGGTTGTTGTAGGACCACGACGTATAGGGGCTATGGATGACCATCTGCGTGGCGCCGATATTGGCGCAGACGTCGAGCGCCTGCAGCAGGCGCTTGGTGACGACGGCGCGGACATCCGGGTCCTGCGAGGCGATGACGAAGCCCCAGAACGGGCCGTGGATGCCGAGGCGGCCCTGATGGCCGTCGAGCAGCTTGCGGGCGCGCTCGGCAAGCGGAGCCCAGTCGCCATTCAAGATTTCGGCTTCGACGAAGCTCTGCAGCTCCAGATCGCGCGGCTTTTCCAGCAGCCAGTTGCGATGGATTTCGACGTCGTCAAGCGTCATGGCGGCGCCAACAATGGGAAGGGAGGTCATGGAGAAGCTCCAGTGTGTGGAGAGGAATTAGGGGGGTGGGAGAGAGGCCCGAAAGCTCTCGGCAGGTCTGTATGGCCCCCCTTCTTGTCGAACATATTACAGCGGACGGGAAAGATGGTGCCTGAGCCGTTTTAACGGAATAGTCCCCTCTCCCTGCATGCGGGGAGAGGGGCCGCTTGCGAAGGCAGAAACTCGCGATCTTGCTGCCGTTACAGCGATGCTGTGCGTTTTGGAAACCTGTCGCTACTTGTGATGGGTGAGTAGCCCGCAGAGGCGAAGGAGAGGTCGACCTACGGCTCTTCCTGGGGAAACAAATCATAGGCTTCCAACCAGTCGATGGCCTGTAGCCCCTCACCCCAGCCCTCTCCCCGCATGCGGGGAGAGGGGGACCTTTGTGTCCGCATGAAAAAAGCCGGGCTGTAAGGCCCGGCTTCTAAACGCTAGAGATAAGGATAAGCCGATCAGGCGGCCCAGGGGCGCGATGCGGCGTTCGTCTTTTCGAAAGTGTCGATCGCGGAGGATTTTTCCAGCGTCAGGCCGATATCGTCGAGGCCGTTCAGCAGGCAGTGACGCTTGAATTCGTCGAGTTCGAACTTCAGCGAGCCGCCGTCCGGGCCGGTGATTTCGAGGTTTTCCAGATCGACCGTCAGGATGGCGTTGGAGCCGCGCGAAGCGTCGTCCATCAGCTTGTCCAGATCTTCCTGGCTGACCTTGATCGGCAGGATGCCGTTCTTGAAGCAGTTGTTGTAGAAGATATCGGCGAAGCTGGTCGAGATGACGCAGCGGATGCCGAAATCGAGCAGCGCCCAGGGAGCGTGTTCGCGCGAGGAGCCGCAGCCGAAATTGTCGCCGGCGACGAGGATCTTGGCGTTCTGGTAGGCCGGCTTGTTCAGCACGAAATCTTCGTTCGGCGTGCCGTCTTCATTGTAGCGGGCTTCAGCGAAGAGCCCCTTGCCGAGACCCGTGCGCTTGATGGTCTTCAGATAATCCTTCGGGATGATCATGTCGGTATCGACATTGACGACCGGGAGGGGTGCTGCGACACCGGTCAACTTCACGAACTTGTCCATGGGGTCCTGCCTTCATTTTCGTCTAAGCACGAATTATCCTGCCAATAGAGCAAATCCGGCCCGAAATGAAGGAGAATCTTGGAAATGCTCTAAAAGGCGGCGCTTTGGTCGCCCTTGCCCTTCAGCACGTGGCTTGAACCGGGCAAACGGGTGCCAGCGGCCGGCAATGGGCCGCCCTGCCCTGCTTTCAATCTCAGAGATCGATGATGGTGCCGCGACCGTCGTTCCAGATGCGCATTTCGCGCTGGCCGTTCGTCTTCGCCTTGGCGCGCACCGGTGCCGGCTTCATGCGCAGCGAAATCGCGCGGGCTGCCATCAGCACGGTGAGAATAGCGCCGACGGCAAGCGTGACCGAAACGGTAAACAACGCCATGGCTGCAAACACGGTGATACCGGCAAGCGCGATGAACAGGGAACGGATATTCTGCATGGTCGAGACCTCTCTACAGCAAGCAATGTGGCCCTCTTCCCTGTCATCTGCAAGAGGAGCATGGCTTTTTGTTGACTTGCCTGGCGCGTAAAAGCGCGGCAAAACGGCACAATGAGCCAATCTGAGAGCCAGAATCCCCCTTCCCGCCCCGCCCGGGTGCGCCGCTCGGTCTTGAGCGTTCCCGCCATCAACCGTCGTGCGCTGGACAAGCTTTCGAGCCTAGATTGCGATGCCGTCATCTTCGATCTCGAGGATTCGGTGGCGCCGGAGAAAAAGGCCGAGGCGCGGGAGAATCTGCGAGCCTTCTTTGCTGTCGCGCCGCTGCCGGGCAAGGAGCGGATCATCCGCATCAATGCGCTTTCCTCCAATTTCGGCGCCGACGACCTGGCGCTGGTTGCGGAGCTGGAGCCGGATGCGGTGCTGCTGCCGAAGGTGGACGAGCCGCAGGATGTCATGATGGTCGGCGACTGGCTCACGGAAGCCGATGTGCCGGAAGAGTTGCGCATCTGGGCGATGATCGAGACGCCGCGTGGCATTCTGAACGCGGCCGCGATCGCCGAGGCCGGTCGTACGGCCGGCAGCCGGCTCGATTGTTTCGTGGTCGGCCTCAACGACCTCAGAAAGGAAACGGGTGTCCTGCGGCAGCCTGGCCGCCCCTATCTCGTGCCCTGGCTGATGCAGGTGATATTGGCCGTCAGCGCTTATGGGCTCGAGGCCATCGACAGCGTGTTCAACGATTTCAAGGATGCCGAAGAATTCGAGGCGGAATGCGGCCAGGGTGTCGCCATGGGCTTTACCGGCAAGATGCTGATCCATCCGAGCCAGATCGAGGCCGCCAACCGGCATTTCGGCCCGGCTGAGGCTGCCATCGCCGAGGCCGAGGCCATCATATCAGCCTTCGCCGAGCCGGGCGCTGAAGCTCTCAATGTCGTGAACATCGGCGGGCGGATGGTGGAGCGGCTGCACCTTGTCCAGGCGGAAAGACTCATTCATAAAGCTCGCCTGATCGAGCAGCGCTCTTCTGGCGCTGCCGCAGCGCCCCGCACCGGAGCCTGACTGTCGAATTGCCCGGCCAAACACGAAAGATGCCTTGATGAAACTCTATCGCTTCCTCACCGGTCCTGATGACGCTTCCTTCTGCCACAAGGTGAGTGCAGCGCTGAACAAGGGCTGGGAGCTATACGGCTCGCCGACCTATGGCTTCAATTCCGCAAGCGGCCGGATGGAATGCGGCCAGGCCGTCGTCAAGGAAGTGGCCGGCAAGGATTACGATCCGGATATGAAGCTTTCCGAGCAGTAAGCGTCGATTGAAGTTCTTCACCCTGGCCGCCTGCGGTCGGGGTCGATATCATCGATCCGTCGCTTCTTCGGCGCTTTCCTCGATGCGCTCCATGTCCTCGTCGCTCAGGCCGAAATGGTGGCCGATCTCGTGGATCAGGACATGGGTGATGATGTCGCCGAGGGTTTCCTCGTTTTCAGCCCAATAGTCGATGATCGGCCGGCGGTAGAGGCGGATCTTGTTGGGCATGTCGCCGGTCTGGGCGGTGAAGCGCTCCGAGATGCCGCGGCCTTCGAAGAGGCCGAGCAGGTCGAAAGGGGTTTCCAGCGCCATATCCTCGAACACCTCGTCATCCGGGAAATCCTCGATGAGAATGACGAGATTGCCGGTGAGCGAGCGGAATTCGTCCGGCAGGTGGCTGTAAGCCTCCATTGCCAGAGATTCGAATGTGCTGATGGAGGGCGAGTGGCGGTCCCGCCAATCTTCGCTCTGGTCGACGCGAGCCATGAATATTCCTTCCTTGGCTGGTCATATAGAGACTTTATGCTGCTTTTACGAGAGCGGATTAGTGTATGGCGCCGAAAAGTGTTTGAGCGGTTTTCGGGCGCCATCATGCCCTACTTCTTTGATTCTAGAGCGGATTCAGATTTTAGGTCATTTCAACCTGAAATCATCCGACTCTGGGCAGAGGAATATTTTCTCATGAAATGGTGTTGACTCTTTCTCCAAGCTCTGGAATCCATAAGAACATAACAGGAACATTATCGATCTGGAGTGAACGTCATGGCCGAGGCTGCCGTGGCGCGGGAAACGCTTTTTGCCCTGCGTGAAACCATTGCCCGACTGGAAGGCAGGCCGATCCCGGCACTGGCAGCAGCGGCGCGTGAAACGCTGGCAGACAGGCCGGGGATGGGGACGGCGGGCATTGCGAAGCCCCTGCCCGCGCAAACCGGACTTTCCCAGCCGCTCCTTCCGATCGGCGTCGATGATCTCGACGCGGCGCTGCAGGGCGGCCTGCCGCTCGATGCGCTGACGGAAATCCGCTCGCACGGCCTGCGCGATGCCGGGGCGGCAAGCGGTTTTGCTTTGGCGCTCGCAGCGCGGCTGCATGCGCAAGCGTCGGATACGGCCGTGTCCAAGTCCCCGGTCCTGTGGATCGGCGATACGGTCGCGACGATGGAGGCGGGCGTGCCTTATGCCATCGGCGTCAGCGATTTCGGGCTGGAGCCTGCGGCTTTCCTGCAGGCCTCGCCGCGCAAGCTGGACGATGCGCTCTGGGTGGCGGAGGCAGCACTTGGCAGTGCTGCTTTTGCTCTCGTCATTTTGGAAGTGCGCGGCAATCCCGCCCGTTTCGGCCTGACCGAAAGCCGGCGGCTGGCGCTGAGGGCCAAGGCGGCGGGGCGGCCCTTGTTTCTGTTGCGACAGGGAGGCGAGGAGGAGGCAAGCAGCGCCCTCTTCCGCTTTTCCGTCGAACCCGCGCCGGCGCAGGCGCGGCCCCTGCCGGACGGATCGGTGCTTGGCGGCAGCATCGGTCATCCGGCCTTTCGTCTGACCTTGGAAAAAAGCCGAAACCCGGCGCCTTTTTCCATAACCCTGGAGTGGAATGCCCATGACCGCCGCTTTGCCCCTATCCTCGACACTCAACGCCCTGCCTTTCCCGGCGAACACGCAGCGCATTCTGGCGCTGACCTTTCCGCATCTGCCGACCGACCGCATCGCGCGCAAGCGCTGGGGTCTGTCCTGGCGTTCGACAGGCAGGCTTGAAGCGCCGCCGCTTGCCTGTGCCGGCAAGCTCAACAATGCCATGCGACTGACAGCTCTTAACGAGCGCGCGGAGATGATCGGCTTGAAACAGGGTCAGGGCGTGGCCGAGGCGAAGGCGATCTGTCCCGATCTCGATGTGGTCGAGGAGGATCCGGCGGCGGACCGCAAGCTTCTGGAGGCGATCGCCGACTGGTGTGACCGCTATACGCCGCTGGTGGCGATCGACGGCAAGGATGGGCTTTTCCTCGATATTACTGGCTGCGCCCATCTCTTCGGCGGCGAAGAGGCGCTGCTCGAGGACATCCTGATCCGGATTTCCCGGCTGGGCTTCGATGTGCGCGGCGCCATTTCCTCCGCGCCGGGCCTGTCCTGGGCTGTTGCCCGCTTCGACGACAGCCGTGTCGTTCCTCCGGAGGCGATGGAAGAAGCCCTGGCGCCGTTGCCCGTCGCCTCCTTAAGGCTCGGAGAGGAAACGGTTGCGGCCCTGCAGAAGATGGGTCTGAAGCAGGTGGGCGATCTTCTGGCCGCGCCGCGGGCGCCGCTTGCCCGCCGTTTTGGCGCGCAACTGCTGTTGCGGCTCGACCAGGCCGTTGGTCTCGTCGAGGAGCCGATCTCGCCGCGCCGCCCGGTCGCGCAATTGTCGGCCGAGCGCCGTCTGGTCGAACCGGTACAGGCGGAAGAGGATATTCTTAAGCTTGCCCGCCAGCTTGCCGAAACCCTGAAGCCGGGGCTGGAAGCACGCGGTGTCGGCGGCCGTTCCTTCGAACTTCTGCTTTTCCGGGTGGACGGCGCGGTCTTCCGCATCGCCGCCGGTGCATCGCAGCCGCTGCGGGAGCCGAGCCGGATTTCAAGCCTGTTCACGGAACGCTTCGGGGCCATTCATGACGATCTCGACGTCGGTTACGGTTTCGAAATCATCCGCCTCAATGTGCTTCAGCATGCGCCTTTCGATGCAACGCAAGGCGATTTCGTCGGCGAAAACCGCCAGGAAGGGTCGCTTGCCGCCTTTGTCGATCGCGTGGCCGCGCGGCTGGGACCGGACTGCCTGCAAGGGTTCGAGCTGCGACAGAGCCATATCCCCGAGCGGGCCGTTCGGCCGATGCCGGCCATGGATCTCCTTGCCGCTCGCAGGCGGCCGGGCGGCGATGATGCCGGTCATGGCTTCTTCCGCGGCGAGCGGCCGCTGCGGCTGTTTCGCATGCCGGAGCTGGTCGAAACCATTGCCGCCGAAGTGCCTGATGGCCCTCCCCGGCAGTTCCGCTGGCGGCGGGTCATGCATCGGGTCAGCCGGGCCGAGGGGCCGGAGCGGCTTTCGGCGGAATGGTGGCTCGAGGACAGGCAAGAGCCTGCCCGTGATTATTTCCAGATCGAGGATGAAGAGGGTCATCGTTTTTGGCTGTTCCGCAAGGGGCTTTATGGTCGCAGCGGAACATCGCCGGACTGGTACATGCACGGGGTCTTCGCATGAACGCGCGCCCGAGCTTTCACGAACCCGTACCCTTCTGCGAGATTGGAGTCAGAACCAACTTCTCCTTTCTCGAGGGAGCCTCGCATCCGGAAGAGATCGTGGCGCAGGCCGCCATCCTGAGACTTTCCGGATTTGGGATTGCCGACCGCAATTCGGTTGCAGGCGTCGTCAAGGCGCATGCGCATACCAAGCTTCTCCAGGCGAAACATGAAGACACCATCAAGGAAAACCTTCTGCTTCGAGCCCAGGGAAAGCCGGAAAAGCCGTTCCTGAAGCCGGTTCGTTTCCAGCCTGGCGCCCGTCTGGTGTTCTCGGATGGCACGCCCGATATCCTTGCCTATCCGCAGAACCGCAAGGGCTGGGCGCATCTCTGCCGGCTTTTGAGCGCCGGCAATCTGCGTGGCGAGAAAGGCACCTGCATCCTCAATGAAAGCGACCTCGTGGAATGGGGCGACGAGATGATGCTGGCGTTGGTCCCCGATACGACAAGCGTCGAGACGCCGGAGGGGCAGGAAAAGCTGGAGCAATGTCTGAAACGGCTATGGATGCGCTTCGGCAGGAAGCTGCATATGGTCCTGTCGCCGGCCTATGACGGGCGGGACCGGATGGTCTTTGCCACGCTCTCCATTCTGGCACAGCGCAATGGCGTCCGGTTGATCGCCAGCAACCAGCCGCTCTATCACGCAACCGAACGCAAGCCGCTTGCCGATATCGTGATTTCGATCCGCGAACACGTGCCGATCGCTGAAGCCGGCTTCAAGCTGGCGGCCAATGCCGAGCGCTACATGAAGGACGCTGCCGAGATGGCGCGCCTTTTCCGGGATTATCCAAAAGCGATCGCCAATACACAGAAGTTTTTTAGCCGGCTGTCTTTTTCGCTGGATGAGCTGAAGCATAACTATCCCGACGAAAGTACCAAGGGCGAAACCGTTGCTGAGACGTTGAAGCGGCTGACGTGGGAGGGTGCCAGATGGCGCTTTCCTGATGGAATCCCGCCAAAGGTCTCGATGCAGATCGAGCATGAACTCGAGCTTATTCGGGAGCGGCAATATGAGCCATATTTCCTGACTGTGCATCGGATCATGGAGTTTGCCCGCAGCGAGCATATTCTGTGCCAGGGGCGTGGATCGGCGGCCAATTCGACGGTCTGCTACTGTCTCAGGATTACTGAGGTCAATCCGGAGATTACGATGCTTCTGTTCGAGCGTTTCATCTCCACAGAGCGGGAGGAACCACCAGACATCGACGTCGATTTCGAGCATGAGAAACGCGAAGAGGTCATTCAGTTTATCTACAGGCACTACAAGATGGAGCATGCCGGGCTGACGGCTGCCGTCACCAGCTATAGGGCGCGCTCGGCCGGCCGCGAAGTGGCGAAAGCCTTCGGCCTGTCTGAAGATGTACAGTCGGCTCTTGCAAGCGGTGTCTGGGGTTGGTCGACAGAGGACCTGTCCGAGCGCGAAGCGAAGATTGCCGGCCTCGATCTTAACGACAAGACGACAAAAAACGTCCTTTCCTATGCCTCGACGCTGATGGGATTTCCGCGACATCTAACCCAGCATGTCGGTGGTTTCGTCATCACCCGGGATCGGCTGGATGAGGTCGTGCCGATCATGCACACGGCGATGGATGATCGCTATATGATCGAGTGGAACAAGGACGATCTCGACAATCTCAACATATTGAAGATCGACGTGCTTGCGCTCGGCATGCTGACCTGTCTTGCCAAGGCCTTCGATCTGCTTTTGCTCAATTACGATGTGAAGAAGGAGCTCGCGGATCTTGGTTATGCCAACTATCCCGATGGTGGACCGGTCTATGACATGATCTGCCGCGCCGACACGATCGGCGTTTTCCAGATTGAAAGTCGTGCACAGATGAGCATGCTGCCGCGCCTTCGGCCCCGGGAGTTCTATGATCTGGTCATCGAGGTGGCGATCGTCCGCCCCGGTCCGATCCAGGGCAATATGGTGCATCCCTATCTCAAGCGACGGGAGGCCAAGCGGGCGGGGAAAAAACTCGACTATCCGAGTCCGGAGCTGGAGGCGGTGCTAAAACGCACGCTGGGCGTTCCTCTCTTTCAGGAACAGGCGATGCAGATCGCCATTACGGCGGCTGGATTTAAGCCTGCGGAAGCGGACAAGCTGCGTCGGGCTATGGCAACATTCAAGCGAACCGGGACTATCCATACTTTCGAGGAGAAGATGGTCGAGGGTATGGTCGCGAAGGGGTACGACCGTGAGTTCGCCAAGAACTGCTTCGAGCAGATCAAAGGCTTCGGCGAATATGGCTTTCCCGAAAGCCATGCGGCGTCCTTTGCTCTCCTCGTCTACGCCTCTTCCTGGCTCAAGGCCTATTATCCCGATATCTTCTGTGCGGCGATCCTCAATGCTCAGCCCATGGGCTTTTATGCGCCGGCGCAGCTGGTGCGCGATGCGCGCGAGCATGGCGTCGAGGTGCGGCCGGTGGATGTCAATCATTCGAGTTGGGATTGCCTGCTGGAAAAGGCGTCTTTCGATCGCAGTTCGGTCGAGCAGCGTCATGCGTCGATGCGCGAGATCATCAAGACGCAATGTGCCGTCCGCCTCGGTTTCCGGCAGGTCAAGGGCCTGTCCGAGGATGAGATGAAGCAGCTGGTCGAGCGCCGTGGTGATGGTTATCGCTCGGTGCGCGATCTCTGGCTGCGATCCGGACTTGCCAAGGCGCAGATCGAGCGTCTGGCGGATGCGGATGCGTTCGGTTCCATCAGCCTCAGCCGGCGTGAGGCGCTTTGGGCGGTGCGGGCGCTTGATGCCAGCAGCGCTGCCGAAAAGCTTCCCCTCTTCGATCTCGGCGACCATGCGGATCTGCAGCTCGAACCGGCGGTTTCTCTGCCCGAGATGCTACCCGGCGAGCAGGTCACCGAAGATTATCGCTATCTGTCCATGTCGCTGAAAGCGCATCCGGTTTCCTTCCTGCGCGCCGATTTCGCGCGGCAGGGTATTGTACGGAGCCGGGAACTGCCCGGTGTCGCCAATGGCCGGATGGTGACGATCGCCGGGCTGGTGCTGGTGCGCCAGCGGCCGGGCTCGGCCAATGGGGTGATCTTCATGACGCTCGAAGACGAGACTGGCGTCGCCAATGCGATCGTCTGGCCGAAGAAGTTCGAGAAATACCGTGCCATTGTCATGGGGGCACGATTGGTGAAGATCCGCGGCCGCCTGCAGAGCGAAAGCGGCGTCATCCATGTGGTGGTCAATCATATCGAGGATATGACGCCGGCACTCGGCATCCTACAGCGCGAGGCAAGGCGTTTCGGCGTCAGCGACCGGGCGGATGAGGCGCTACGGCCGACCATGGATCACAGGCAGAAGAAAAAATCTGCCCTGCTGCCGCGTCCATCCGGTGCAGGGACAGCGGCGGAAGGCCCCAGCAATGGCGTGGAAACGGCAAAGGTCATGCCGCGAGGTCGCAATTTCCATTGAGATTCTGGGAGATTCGAGGCCTTTCATCCGGAGGTCGCGAGCCAATGCTCCTGTCATCCAATCAAACCGGCAATCAAACCGGCGATTAAAATGAATCGTTTCTTTCTTGACAAAGGGCGTCTTCTTTAGCAGATAACAAGACAGCGGATGTCATGTTTGACGGGCTGAGCGAAGAATGCTGGTTTGCAGTTGTAATTACATCACTGACAAGGAAATCCGGGAGGTCATCACCGAACTCCTCGATCAGGACTGTTGGCAGCTCATCGTTCCCGCCAAGGTTTATCACGCCATGGAAAAGCGCGGCCGCTGCTGCGGCTGTTTCCCGAATGTCGTTGATATCATTATACAGACAACCGAAGATTATCATGCCCGTCGGCACTCGACGGAAGCCGAAATATTTGATTTCATGTCCCGCCTGAAAAAATTCCATGAAGACAACAGGAGAGCGGACATTGAAAGGCGACAAAAAAGTCATCGAGCGGCTTAACGAGGCGCTGTTCCTCGAGCTTGGCGCAGTCAACCAGTATTGGGTTCACTATCGACTCCTCGAGGACTGGGGCTACACCAAGCTCGCCAAGAAGGAGCGTGCGGAATCCATCGAGGAGATGCAGCACGCCGACCGTCTCGTCGCTCGCATTATCTTCCTTGAAGGTCATCCCAATCTGCAGACGCTGGCGCCGCTACGCATCGGTCAGAACGTCAAGGAAGTGCTGGAAGCCGATCTTGCCGGCGAATACGACGCCCGCACGGCCTACAAGAAGTCGCGCGATATCTGTCATGACGCCGGCGACTATGTTTCCATGAAGCTGTTCGAAGAGCTGTTGACGGATGAGGAAGGCCATATCGACTTCCTCGAAACCCAGCTCGAGCTGCTCGGAAAAATCGGCGAAGCCAAGTACGGCCAGCTCAACGCTGACTCCGCCGATTCCGCAGAATAATCGACATCTTACGAAACCGGCCGCCAAGCGGCCGGTTGTCTTCGTTCAGTCCTCGGCCTTCAGGCCGGCCAGATGGCTGAATTCCGAAACGACCTGCTCGTAGACCGATCGCTTGAAGGCGACGATCAATCCGGGAAGCTCGGCCATCGGCTTCCATCCCCAGGCATCGAATTCCGCTTCATGGCCGCCCGGCGGAGGGTTGATGGCGATCTCGCTCTCGTCGCCGTCGAAGCGGAAGGCGAACCAGCGCTGCGTCTGGCCGCGATATTTTCCTTTGAGGCCGATGCCGATCAGCTGCGGCGGCAGATCGTAGTTGATCCAGTCCTTCGCCTCGGCCATCAGGGTCACGGTTTTCATGCCCGTTTCCTCGTAAAGCTCGCGATAGGCGGCTTTCAGCGGATCTTCGCCTTCGTCTATGCCGCCCTGCGGCATCTGCCAGAGCTGCGGCGAGCCGTCATATTCGGAATTGCCGTCCGGAATACGGCGGCCGGCCCAGACCAGGCCATTCCGGTTCAGGATCATGATGCCGACACAGGGGCGGTAGGGCAGGTCTTCGGCTCTTACGGACGCGTGGGGCGTGCTCATTTCTCTCTCCAGGATCAGGCCCAGGAAACCAGGCCAGGGGTCAGGGATGTTTAGGGTCGTCGGCAAGCGCCGAGACGGCAACGATTTCAATGCCACGCATGGCGGCCTCCTCGCTCCATTTGCTAATGGCGTCAACACTCTCGTCGAAGGCGGAGGCGACGCCGATCGCGGAACCGTTGCGGCGGGCAACGCGCTCGAGTTCGTCAAGTTTCCTGAGTATGGCGTCCTGTTGAAGCTCTCCGTCGAGCTGAACATCGGCAAAGGCGTGCGGCACGTCCAACGTCTTGGCGAGCGTTCCGGATTTGGATTGCGCCGAAGAGCCGTCATCCAGGAACAGCAGGCCGCGCTTGCCGATATCGCGCAGCACCGGTTCCATGGCGCCGGGATTGGCCAGAAAGCGGCCGCCGAGATAGTTCATGACGCCGGTGTAATTGGTGATTTTGCCCATCGCCTTATGCAGGTTTTCGACATTCTTTGCAGCCGACAGCGAGGTCAGCAGCGTATCCGGGCCTGGATTGTTGCTGGGATAGTCGAAGGGCTCGAACGGCACCTGGATGAGGATCTCATGGCCACCGCGCCGTGCCTCCTGCATCCAGCGCTGCAGGCTGTTGCCGCTGACGGCAAAGGCGAGCGTGATTTCTTCCGGCAGCTTCTCGATGGCGCGCTGCGTGCCGGTCTGGCTGAGGCCAAGGCCGCTGACGACAATGGCGACGCGGGTGCCGCGAGCGCCTGACCAGGGCCGCGCATATTGATCCATCGGCCTCAGGCCGCTCGGTGAGATAATCGGCAGCTTGCCGAAGGGCGAATCCTCCAGCAGGCTGTCATTCGGCGTTGCCGCCATGCGTGGGTCCTGGCCCACCTGATTGGCGTTGATCAATACCGGGCCGCTGCCGTCACGATTGTTCGGGCTGAACATGGTGACGACCGAACCGTCGCCGGTAACGATGCGTGTGGCATTGGCGCCGGATTGCGGATCGACCTGCGTCAACCCGGCCTGGTCGGTTTTCTCGGTCGCAGCAGGCTTGGTTTCGGCCGGAGGGGCCGGATCTTCCTTCTTTGCCGCCTCTACCGGCTGGGTCTTTTGCAGGTGATCGCGCAGAAGCGCCGAATAGAGAGAAAAGCCGGCGATCGCGATCAGACAGAAGCCGCCGAGAATGCGTCCAAAGGGGATGGAGCGCCGCTGGCGGCCGGGGCCGCGATTCTGTCCCAACGGTGCATGCAAATCCGTTCCCAAATTTCAATCCACCCCAAGCGGAAAACTGTATCGGCCTTGAGCATATCGCTCGCGGCGAAGCGGAAAAATGCCCGCGGCACTCAAAGTGCTAGAACGGTTCAGTTTTCATGGAATCTCTGAACCGCTCTATCTCTTTTTTCACGCAATTCCGGACGGAAAACCGCTGCGCACTTTTCCTGGAATTGCTCTAGAACATGAACAAAACTGTTTCCGAACAAGGCCGGATTCATATGAAATTGAGGCCGGCCGAGAAGAGCGGAACGATACGCGTTATCCCGCTCCCTCATCATGAAAGCGCCGGGTCTGTTTCCAGCCCGGCGCCAATCCTTACTTGGAGGAAACCGCCTTTTCGGGGTTCGGCGGGAAGGCCGGATCTGTCTTGGCGCCACGCAGCAGGTCGAGCGCGTAGTTGAGCTGGATATCGTCCTTCGGGTCCGGCGGCACATAGGCCGACGAGCCGGAGCCCTTATCGGTTTCGCTCTGGCCCTTGATGTGGCCCGGCAGGCTGGATTCGCCCTCTGTCGTCAGCTTGCCCTTCAGATCGTCCGGCAGCGGCTGGTCTACCTTGATATCAGGCGTGATGCCGGTGCCCTGGATTGAGCGGCCTGAGGGCGTATAGTAGAGCGCCGTCGTTAGGCGCAGCGCGCCGTTGCCATCACCGAGCGGAATGATCGTCTGAACCGAGCCCTTGCCGAAGGACTGGGTGCCGAGAATGGTGGCGCGTCGCAGATCCTGCAGGGCGCCGGCGACGATTTCCGAAGCGGAAGCCGAGCCGCCGTTGGTAAGCACGATGATCGGCTTACCGTCGGTCAGATCGCCGGGCGTGGCGTTGAAGCGGCGGGTCTCGTCCGGATTGCGGCCGCGTGTGGAAACGATCTCGCCCCGCTCGAGCACGTCGTCGGCGACATTGATCGCTTGGTCGAGCAAGCCACCCGGGTTAAGTCGCAGGTCGAGGACGTAGCCCTTCAGCTTGTCGGCCGGAATATCCTTCTTGATCTTGGCGATCGCGGCTTCGAGATCCGGCGTGGTCTTTTCGGTGAAGGAAATAATACGGATATAGCCGACATCGCCGCCTTCCTCGCGCGACTTGACGGCGGCGACGGCGATGACGTCACGCATCACTGTGAGCTCGATCGGCTTGTCGACGCCCTTGCGCATCAAGGTGAGCTTGATCGGCGTCTTGACCGGACCGCGCATCTTCTCGACGGCGTCTTCCAGCTTCAGGCCGCGGACGGACTGGCCGTCGATGGCGGTGATATAGTCGCCAGCAAGAACACCGGCCTTGGCGGCGGGCGTATCGTCGATCGGGGTGATGACCTTGACGAGATCGTTGTCCATCGTCACTTCGATGCCGAGACCGCCGAACTCACCCTTGGTCTGGGTGCGCATGTCTTCCGCATCCTTGGCATTCATGTAGCTCGAATGCGGGTCCAGCGAAGAGAGCATGCCGTTGATGGCGGCTTCGATAAGCTTGTCTTCCTGCGGCGGCGTCACATACTGCGCGCGGACGCGCTCAAAGACGTCGCCGAAAATCGACAACTCCTTATAGGTGGAAGTGCCAGCGGCTTCCGCCGGCGCTACCGCCGAGTAGATAACGCTCATCGCGGTCGCACCCATCAATGCGCCGACGAGAACAAGAGAAGCCCTACGTATCATTGCGTGCCTTTCCAGTGTCTTTGGAGGTCCACCAGGGCCGAGAATCGACCGGTTTTCCATCTTTTCGGAATTCAATGTAAAGCGTTGGCCGATCCGTTTCCAGCGCCAATGCGGTCGCGCTCGCGACTCTTTTTTGGCCCATCGTGGCAAGCGGCTCGCCAGCGAAGACGAATCTGCCAGGGCGCGTCTTGATCGCGTCCATGCCCGACAGCACCATGTGATAGCCGTCGCCCGTATCCAGGATGATCATCTGTCCGTAGCTGCGAAACGCGCCGGCATAGACGACCGTGCCGTCGGCGGGAGCCGTGACGAGCGCATCGGGGCCGGTCGCGACGGTCAATCCCATCGCGGTATGGCCCGTGCCATCGTCGTCGCCGAACTGGCGGAGAGTATCGCCCGCCACGGGCAGCTCCAACTTTTTCTTCAGGTCTGAGAATGGATATGCGGGCGTAATGCGGTTTTTATCGGGCACGCCGTTCTCGGCAAGGGCCTTGGCCTGCTCGCGTTGCTGTTCGGTCATCTGAGCCCGGCGCGCTTCTTCCGCACGGGCCGCGGTGGCGGCGTCACGCACGGAGCCTATCTGGCTTTCGAGCGAGGCGACGAGACCTTCCAGGCTGGTTGCCTGGCCCGCCAGCTCTTCCGCGCGTTTGCGCTCCCCCTCGAGCTGGGCGGCATTTTCCTTGTTGTGCTTGTCGTTCTCCGCAATCAGCAGATCCATGCGCCGCTCCTCCTCCAGACTGTTGGTCATGGTGGCGGTGAAGCTTGCTTTTTCGGTTGCAGCGTCGGTTTGCAGCTTGCTGAGGTCGGTGAGATCGGCAATGAGCTTGTCCGTCTCCTTGCGCATTCCGGGCACGACGGCACCGAGAAGAATGGCGCTGCGCACCGAGGCGAGCGCATCGTCCGGCGTCACCAGCAGGGCGGGCGGCGGATTGCGTCCCATACGCTCCAAGGCGCCTAATACCTCGGCCAGCAGGGCGCGGCGATCGTGAAGGGAGGCGCGGATCTTGTCTTCCTTGACGGCAAGATCCGTCAGCGTCTTCTCGCTCCGCTGGATCTTTCGATCCAAGTCCTTGCGGCGGGCGGCACTATCGATCAGCGCCTGGCGCAGGCTGGCGGTGCTCTTGTCGAGCGAGGCGATGCTGTCTTCCAGCTCCTTCGTCTTGTCGGAGGAAAGACTAATCGTCTTTGAAAGTGCGTCGAGCTGCGTGCGGGTCTCGTCGCGCTTGCGGGCAAGGTCTGCAGCCGGGTCAGGCGCCTGCTGCCCAGGCAGCGCCGATGCCGTCGTGGAAGGGCGATCGTCAGGCGCCTGCGGCGCGATGGCATCAGCTTCCTGCGCGACGGCGACGTCCTCCCGGGAGAAAGGACCTGTCATATAAGCGCCCATGCCGAGAGATGCCGCCAAAACTGGCAGCACGAGACGCGAAAGCATGGGCGGGGCTTTTCTCATCCAGTCGATTCGGGCCTGGTCCCTTCAGATCACGCGAAAATAAGCTGATTTGCCGCGATCATCCAGGAAGCATCGTCATTTTCAGGGCGGGAATCAAAACACGCCTGTGTGAGCGTTTCGTTAACGCAAAAGAACCGAAAGCCAAACAGTTTTCGAAATGGGACAGGTGATTACACCCGGTGATAGGGGTGACCGGAGAGGATGGTGACGGCGCGGTAGAGCTGTTCGGCGATGAGAATGCGCACGAGCTGATGCGGCCAGGTCAATTTGCCGAGGCAAATGGTCATGTCGGCCTTGTCGTAAAGTGCCGGATCCAGGCCGTCGGCGCCGCCGATGGCGATCGTCAGGTCGCGCTTGCCCTGATCGCGGTATGTCCCGAGCATGGCGGCGAAGGCTTCGCTGTCGAGCGCCTTGCCGCGCTCGTCGAGAAGAATGAGGACGCCGCCTTCGGGATGCGCCTTTTGTAAGAGGCCCGCCTCTTCGCGCTTGCGGGTCTCGCTATTGGAGGCACGGCTTTCGGCAACCTCGGTCATGCGCGCCATTTCCAGGCCGATGGCCGGCCCGGCCTTGGCGAAACGGTCGAGATAGCGCGCCGCAAGATCCTTTTCAGGGCCGGCTTTCAGCCGTCCCACCGCAAAAAGACCTATCCGCATCCCCGCTCCCACGCATATCCGCCGTCATGGCGGCACAAAACAAAACCCTGGCCGGAAGCTCATCTCCGGCGATGTAAAGCTGCGAACCGTGGCCGGGAAGAATTCCTTGGAACATCCCGCATTCCGGACGGAAAACCGCTATGCACTTTTCCTGGAAATGCGGTCGCCCGGCTAGTGCAGCGTGCCTTCGTCGAGATCGGGTGCCGCCCACATCTTTTCGATGTTGTAGAACTCGCGAATCTCGGGTCGGAAGACATGAACGATGATGTCGCCGGTGTCGATCAACACCCAGTCGCCGCCATCGAGACCTTCGACGCGGGCATTGCCAAAACCCTCGTCCTTGAGATCGGTCATGAGATGGTCGGCAATCGCCAGGACATGGCGGTTCGACCGGCCGGAGACAACGACCATGTAGTCTCCAAGCGCAGATTTGCCGGCAATGTCGATGGTGACGATATTCTCGGCCTTGGAATCCTCGAGGCTAACGAGGACGGCTTGCAGGGCGCGGGCAGCGGCATCGGCGCCACGTTCCGAGCTCTTCGGGATAACGACAGGCGTTCTTCCCTTGGCGTGTACTGTTGTCAGTGCTCTTCCTTCCTTGAGTAACAGAACATGCACATATGCGATCTGAGTCGATCACACCATAAAGATAGGCATCAAAGCATTAAGGTTTCAAGACGCCGGAGGCCATCTTCAGGCATTGAAGACAAGGATTTGTGTCCGAATAAGGCGCTTTCGCACCAGATATGGGTGAATATTCGTGCCGGCGGCCGAAGTCAGGCTTCCCGGCTTACTCCGTCGACCAGAATGAGATTGCGGCTGAGAGCCTGATCGCGGACCGCGAGAGCATGTGCATATTCCGGCGAACGATACCAGGCCCTCGCCCGTTCCAAATCCGGAAATTCCACGATCACGATCGCACGCGGCGACCAATCGCCTTCCAGCTGCTCGATCGCGCCGCCGCGGACAAGATAGTGCCCGCCATGGTGGGCAATGGAGGCGGCCGCGCGGGTCCGGTAGGTCTGGAAGGCGTCGGCATCCCGGACGGTGACGTCGGAAATGATATAGGCTGGCATCGATCTCCTCCTCTAAAACCCACGGCTCGCGCGATCCTTGCTAGGCGCGCCAATGTGCTCTTCCATGGAAGATCAGATAGGCCGGCGCTGCCGCTCGTCCATTTTCCGCCGGCATGTACAGCCAGGTGAAGGCCGCGTATACACTCTATCAGACCTCAAATGTTACAGATGCCATGACAGATGCTCCGCAGCCACCGTTGAAGCCCATCCTCCGCATCAGCTTTTCGGGGCAGGACCGGCTCGGGCGCGGCAAGATGGAGCTCCTCGAACATATTCAGGAAACCGGCTCGATCTCGGCCGCCGGCCGCGCCATGGATATGTCGTATCGTCGGGCCTGGCTGCTCATCAGCGAATTGAACCATATGTTCCGCGAACCGGTGGTGGAATCGCAGCGTGGCGGCCAGAAGGGCGGCGGAGCGGCGCTCACCCCGTTCGGCGAGGAGTTGCTACGGCGCTTCCGCAGCATGGAAACGACGCTGCGCGCGGCCATAGCCGACGATCTGAACTGGCTGGAGGTCAATCGCAACCCGGCCGAGGCTTCTTCGGAGAAATCCTGATTAATGTTCCAGTGCCACGGTCTTGATGACGGCATGGATTGGCAGGCCGATGCGCAAGCCCAGCCGCTCGGCTGAGAATTGCGTGATGCGAGCGACTACGATATCGCCGCCGCAATCGACCCTGACCTCCGCGGTTCCGTCGGCTGCCGTGCCGATCCCCAGCACTTCGCCATCGAGGATATTGAGGGCACTGAGGCCTTCTGGCCGCGCCGTCGCCAGCATGACATCGCGGGCAGGAATGTGGACGCGTACCGTCTTGCCGACGGCCGCCGCCTGACCCGGCACGACCAGTTTTGCCGTCTTCAGGGCGACAATGGTCAGATGATGCCGGTCGTCCATCGATTCCACACGGCCTTCCAGCAGCACGCCGGCTTCGCGGCGGTCGGCCGCCAGCGGGCCGGAGAGCCGGCTGAAGATATCGACGGCAGCACCGATTGCCTCGACCTTGCCGTCACGCATGACGACGACGCGGTTGGCCAGCCGAGCCACTTCGGCGATCGAGTGGCTGACATAGATGATCGGTATCTTCGTCTCGTCGCGCAGCCGCTCCAGATAGGGAAGGATTTCCGCCTTGCGGGCTTCGTCGAGTGCTGCGAGCGGCTCGTCCATCAATAGGAGCCTCGGCGAGGAAAGCAGGGCGCGGCCGATCGCAACGCGCTGCTTCTCGCCGCCGGAAAGCTTGGCCGGCCGGCGGTCCAGTAGCGCGCCGATGCCGAGGAGATCGACGACGCCGTCGAAGCTCTCGCTGCGCTCGTTTCGCGGAGCGAACCAGCGGCCGTAATTGAGGTTCTGCCGCACCGAAAGATGCGGAAACAGGCGTGCTTCCTGGAAAACATAGCCGAAGCGGCGGTGGTGGCGCGGCACGAAGATCTGCCTGCCGGCGTCGGCGAGAACCGTGTCGTCGAGACTGACGCGGCCGTGATCGGGCCGGATCAGGCCGGCAATGATGCGGACGATCGACGTTTTGCCTGAACCGGAGCGGCCGAATAAGGCGGTTACGCCGCCATCGGAGGTGAATGCGGCCTCCAGCGAAAAGGCGCCGAGGCGATGGCGGATATCGACCGAAAGCGTCATTCGAAATCCACCCTCCGGCCGGCGAGATAGGCAAGGAATTCCGAAGCGAGCAGCGCTGCCATGGAAATGATGATCGCGACGATGGTCAGCCGCATGGCGCCGGCATCGCCGCCCGGAACCTGGGTGAAGGTGTAGATGGCCGAAGACAGGGTCTGTGTCTCGCCGGGAATATTGGAGACGAAGGTGACAGTGGCGCCGAATTCGCCCATGGCCTTGGCGAAGGAGAGGATCATGCCGGCGATGATGCCTGGCAGGATCAGGGGCAGGGTCACGGTCCCGAAGGTCCAGATGGGGCTCGCGCCGAGCGTGCCGGCTGCCTCTTCAAGCTTGCGGTCGACGGCCTCGATCGACAGGCGGATGCTTCTCACCATCAGCGGAAAACCCATGACGCCGCAGGCGAGTGCGGCCCCCGTCCAGCGAAACGAGAAGACGAGGCCGAGATATTGCTCGAACAGAGCGCCGATCGGCCCCTTGCGGCCAAAGAGGATGAGCAGGATGAAGCCGGTAACGACGGGTGGCAGGATCAGGGGCAGATGGATGAGGCCATTGAGGATGGATTTGCCCCAGAAGCGACCGCGTGCGAGCAGAAGCGCCGCGCCGATGCCGAAGGGCAGGCTCACCAGCATGGCGACGATGGAGACACGCAGGCTCAGCTCTATCGCCGTCCATTCATCGCTGCTCAAACCCAATGCGTCCAAATCCCGCCCCTTGAAACATCTCAGGCCCGCCATGGTCGGCGAGCCTGATGATTGAACTCTCATGCCTGACTTGCGGTGATGACGCTCACTGCTTCAGGATGGTGAAGCCCTCATGCTCGAAGAAGGGAACAGCCTTAGCCGATTTCAGATAGTCGAAATAGGCTTGAACGTCCGGGTTCTTGCTGCTGCTGGTGATGGCGAAGGGGTAGACGATCGGCGGGTGGCTGTCTGCCGGGAAGGTCCCGACGACGGCAACGCCCGGATCGGCCGAGACGTCGGTCTGGTAGACGATGCCGTAGGGCGCTTCGCCGCGCGAAACGAGCGCGAGTGCGGCACGAACGCTTTCGGCACCGGCAACCTTCTTTTCGACTGACGACCAGACGCCGAGCTTTTCCAGCGCGCTCTTGCCGTATTTGCCTGCCGGCACCGATTCCGGTTGGCCGATCGCCAGACGGCCGTCGCCAAGAAGGGCTGCGAGGTCAAAGCCGTGCTTGATGTCGACTGGCTTCGCCTTGTCCTTGGCGGCGACGAGAACGAGCTTGTTGCCGAGGAGGTTCACCCGGCTGTCGTCCTTGATCAGCTTCTTGCCAGCGACATAATCCATCCAGTTGGTATCGGCTGATATGAAGACATCGGCGGGTGCGCCGTTTTCAAGCTGCTTGGCAAGCGGTCCGCTCGCGGCATAGGAGACGGTGACCTCCTTGCCGGTTTCCTTGGTGAAGGCGGCATCGGCATTGTCGAGCGCGTTCTTCATGCTGGCGGCGGCAAAGACGACGATCTTGTCGGCGGCGAACGCTGGCGTCGGAATGACCGAGAGGCCGAGCCATGCGGCTGATACTGCGGCGGTTGCAAGCTTGATCCATTGGCGTCGGCTGGTGGTCATCTTAATTCTCCCCAAAGATGTCGACATGTCTCGACAGATATAACGGCGGGAGAGGCTTGGCTAGGGATGTATTTGCAAAAATATATCGCGAAATTGTCACGTAACCCTACGAATTCTATGGATTTTCCGTGGCGTAGTGCATACGAAGGGTTTCAGGCATTGCAAAAATGCATGACTGGATTCGCCCAACGGCTTGGCGAACGCTCACGAAGCAAGACGTAACGTTACGAACCGTGCGATTGTGGGCCTTTATTGTGGTTGTTTGATTCCGGCAGTGAAAATCCGAATGCCGCAATTCTGCAAAAGAAGCGTTTTTTGGGCAGAAAATTTTCATAGTCATGCGCTATATGCATTGCTGCATTGCGCAATCGATCATTTATCAATCGGTAAAATCTGCTAAAACATAATCATCGAAACGGCGATCTCCTCCTCCCAATGCCGTTCGAGATGGATCAGCAACTCTCCTCCTCCCAGTTGCTGATCAGGTTCAAAAGCCCGACGCATCCTCCTCCCGCGTCGGGCTTTTTATTTTCCAGATTTTCCCGAAAAAATTGGTGGAATTACTGTGCGGCGCGCAAGGCGGTCGAGCTGAGTGCCGAACGTGGCCCATGGATGAAAGTCCAGGCCGGTGCACGCTTCTTCCAGAGCACGCGGGCGTCATCCTCGTCGACGCGGGCGTAGTGGAAGGTCTTGGCCATCTTGGCCGAGAGATAGGAGAGCGTCGATCCCGGCCGGTCTATGACGGCGATCGGGAAGGTGCGGGCGATCTCTTCCCACTTTTGCCAGCGATGGAATGTATTCAAGCTGTCGGCACCCATGATCCAGATGAAATGAACCTGGCGGTTGCGCGCCTTCACATGCGCCAGCGTGTTGGCCGTGTAGCTCATGCCCAGCGTCTGCTCGAAGGCCGTCACCTTGATACGGGGATCGTGGAGGAGCTGTTCGCTGAGCGCGATGCGCTCGGCAAGTGGCGCAAGGTGATTGCGGCTCTTCAGCGGGTTGCCGGGCGTCACCATCCACCAGAGTTGGTCGAGGCCGAGCCGGCGAAGAGCAATCTCGGCGACCAGCGCATGGCCGCGATGCGGCGGGTTGAAGGAGCCGCCGAAAAGACCGACCACCATGCCGCGCTCGGCATGGGGCATGCGCAGATAGCGTTGATCGACCTCTTCCTTCAGCACGTCAGGGCCGTATCTGTCCGCTGCCGCGCACGCGATATTTGAAGGAGGTGAGCTGTTCGACGCCAACAGGCCCGCGCGCGTGCATCTTGCCGGTGGCGATGCCGATTTCCGCGCCCATGCCGAATTCGCCGCCATCGGCAAATTGCGTCGAGGCATTGTGCAGCAGGATCGCCGAGTCGATCTCGGTAAAGAAGCGCTCGACGACTTCAGGATCTTCGGCAATGACGGCTTCGGTATGGTTCGACGAATATTTGCCGATATGGGCAATTGCGCCGGAAATGCCGTCGACCAGCGCGACCGAGATGATCGCGGCCAGATATTCGGTCGTCCAATCCTCTTCGGTTGCGGCCTTCAGACCGGGCTCAAGCTTGAGCACCTCGGCCGAACCGCGGATTTCACAGCCTGCCGCTGCAAGCCCGTCGAGTAGCGGCTTCAGATGGGTGGAGGCGACCTTCTTGTCGACCAGCAGCGTTTCGGCAGCACCGCAGATGCCGGTGCGGCGCATCTTGGCGTTGACGACGATGGATTTTGCCATCTCCAGATCGGCCGAGGCATCGATATAGATGTGGCAAAGGCCTTCGAGATGGGCAAAGACCGGCACGCGCGCCTCGGTCTGAACGCGACCGACAAGGCTCTTGCCGCCGCGCGGCACGATGACGTCGATATTGCCTTCAAGGCCACGCAGCATGGCGCCGACGGCAGCACGATCGCTGACAGGCACGAGCTGGATTGAATGTTCCGGCAGGCCGGCTGCCTTCAGGCCTTCGACCAGGCAGTCGTGGATTGCCTGCGAGGAACGGCGCGAATCGCTGCCGCAGCGCAGGATCACGGCATTGCCTGCCTTCAGGCACAGCGCGCCGGCATCGGCCGTCACGTTGGGTCGGCTTTCGAAAATGACGCCGATCACGCCGAGCGGCGTGCGCGTGCGCTCGATCTTCAACCCGTTCGGGCGATCCCAGGCAGCAATGACTTCACCGACCGGATCGGCGAGGGCAGCAATCGCACGGATGCCTTCGGCCATCTCGGCGACACGCTTGTCGTTCAGCGTCAGGCGATCGACGAAGGAGGCGAGCATGTCCGTGCCTTCGACATCCTTCAGATCCCTGGCGTTCTCGGCCAGGATATGATCCTTGCGGGCCAGAATGGCGTCCGCCATGGCGCTCAACGCCTTGTTCTTGCTTTCCGTCGAAGCGAAGGCCAGAGGTCGCGACGCAGCCCGGGCCTTGCGGCCGATATCGTTCATCAGCGCATCGATGTCGGGGCTTTGTGTGACAGTATCAAGCATGGGCTTCATCCTTCTTCAATGTCTCGGCCTTCGTCTTGACGGACGCGGTCATGACGAGGTCGTCGCGATGCACCATGGCGGCGCGGCCGGCATAGCCGAGGATCGCCTCGATCTCGGCCGATTTGCGGCCGGTGATCTGGCGCGCCTCTTCGGCATCGTAGCCGACAAGGCCGCGGGCGATTTCACGGCCCGAGGGTCCGATGACGGCAACCGTGTCGCCGCGGCCGAAATGGCCGACGATGCGGCGCACGCCGGCGGGCAGCAGGCTCTTGCCGGCGCCAAGCGCTGTCACCGCGCCATCGTCGACATGCAGTTCGCCGGCCGGCTGCAGCTGTCCGGCAATCCAGGTCTTGCGGGCGGTGACGGGCGTGCCCGATGGCGCGAACCAGGAGGAGCGGGCGCCGTTTTCGATCGCATTCAGCGGGCGGTCGGTCTTGCCTGACGCGATGATCATGGCGCAGCCCGCACCCGTGGCAATCTTGCCGGCATCGATCTTGGTGCGCATGCCGCCGCGCGACAGTTCCGAGGCAGCGCCGCCGGCCATGGCTTCGATCTCGGGCGTGATGTCCGCGATCGTATCGAGAAATTTCGCCTGCGGATCGAGATGCGGCGGAGCGGTATAGAGACCGTCGATGTCGGACAGCAGCACCAGAAGGTCGGCGCCGGTCATAGTGGCGACGCGGGCGGCGAGGCGATCATTGTCGCCATAGCGGATTTCGCTTGTGGCGACCGTGTCGTTCTCGTTGATGATCGGCACGGCGCCGATCTTCAGAAGCTGGTTGATGGTGGCGCGGGCGTTCAGGTAACGGCGGCGCTCTTCGGTGTCGCCGAGCGTCAGAAGGATCTGGCCGGCGACGATATCGTCATGCGACAGGCTTTCCGACCAGGCGCGAGCCAGCGAGATCTGACCAACGGCCGCCGCCGCTTGGCTTTCTTCGAGCTTCAGCGCGCCGGAGGGCAGGTCGAGAACAGAGCGTCCGAGTGCGATTGCGCCCGAGGAGACGACCAGAACATCGATGCCCTTGGCCTTCAGCGCGGCGATATCGGCGCACATGCCGTCGAGCCAGGATTTCTTCAAGCCGGTCTTGCGATCGACGAGAAGGGCAGAGCCGATCTTGATGACGATGCGGCGGTAGCGGTCGAGCGGCTTGCGGGCGGTCATCCCTGCTGGTCCCCGTCCTCGTGATCTTCATCTGCGTCGTCGGAAGTCTGCAGATCGCGATGGCGTACCTTCGGCGCCTTCGCCGGCCTGCCGGCTTCGCCCATATTGGCTTCGACGATGACGTCGCGTAGCGCGCGCAGCACTTCAGTCATGCCGCGGCCGGTGACGGCGGAAATCTGGAACGGCGTCCTGCCGCAGGCGCGCGCCAGCTCGCGCGTCTTCTTCTTCAGCGTTTCTTCGTCCACCACGTCGATTTGCGAGAGAGCAACGATTTCGGGCTTGTCCGGGATGCTGTTGCCGTAGGCTTCAAGCTCGTGCTTCACGGTCTTGTAGGCCTTGCCGACCTTTTCTTCCTGGGCGGAGATCAGATGCAGCAGCACGCGCGTGCGCTCGACATGGCCGAGGAAGCGGTCGCCGATGCCGACGCCCTCGTGGGCGCCTTCGATCAGGCCGGGAATGTCGGCGAGAATGAATTCCTGGCCGTCGATGGTGGCGACGCCGAGATTGGGATGGAGCGTCGTGAACGGATAGTTGGCGATCTTCGGCCGGGCGCGGCTGACGGCGGCAAGGAAGGTCGATTTGCCCGCATTCGGCAGGCCGACGAGGCCGGCATCGGCGATCAGCTTCAGCCGCAGCCAGATGGTCTTTTCTTCGCCGGGAAGGCCCGGATTGGCCCAATCCGGCGCCTGATTGACCGAGGATTTGAAATAGGCATTGCCGAAGCCGCCATTGCCGCCGGCGGCAAGGCGGAAACGCTGGCCTTCCTGCGTAATGTCGCAGATCAGGGTTTCGCCGTCTTCTTCGAAGATCTGCGTGCCGACGGGCACCTTCAGCGTTACGTCTTCGCCTTTGGCGCCGGCGCGGTTCTTGCCCATGCCGTGCGTGCCGATCGTCGCCTTGAAGTGCTGCTGGTAGCGGAAGTCGATCAGCGTGTTGAGGCCGTTGACGGCCTCGACCCAGACATCGCCGCCGCGACCGCCATCGCCGCCATCCGGGCCGCCGAATTCGATGAATTTCTCGCGCCGGAAGGAGACGCTGCCCGCGCCGCCATCGCCAGAGCGAATAAAGACTTTTGCTTCATCGAGAAATTTCATCTTGCTACGTCCGTCACCCGGTATCGGCGCATATCCCTTCGGATCGAATGGGATTCACAAAGCCTATGCGCTCTTTTCAATTGCTGCCGTCTTTTACATCCGGAAGGACGCATCGGACGGCCATTTGCCCGTCATGTCGCCTTCGATATAGGCGCTTCGGGCTGAGGTCAAAGAATATCGTGCGGCTCCAGTGCCATAAAGGGGCGGAACTGCATGGCTGGCATGATGGTCATCGCCGGTTTGAACGGCGATGACCGCTTTTCAAGGGCCTTAGGCCGCCTGCGAGAGCCGCAGCGCGCCCGGCTTCAACACGGTTTCGATATGCGGAACCATGGTGTTTCGGGCAAAGCTGTAGATCTCCGAGCAACCGGTGATCTCGAAGCCGAGCTTCTGCTGCAGCTTCAAGGACGCCGGATTGTCGGCGAAGGCGCCGGAATGAACGGCGACTTCGGGCATGCGGCGGGCAAAACGTTCGAGCGCAGCCTTGACCGCTTCGGTCATGATGCCTTGCCGCCAGTAGAAGCGGTTCAGCCAGTAACCGAGGTGCCAGCGGCCGTGGCGGAGTTCGATACCGACGTTGCCGATATGGGCATCATCCCGCTCGGTGATGGCCAGTTCCCAATCGGCGCCGAAGCCGGAGGTGTGCTCGACCAGCCAGTCGAGCGCATCCTGCCGGTCATAGGGCGCGGGGACGCGGGCCAGCATGCGGGTGACGGCGAAATCCGAAAGCGATTCCGCAATCATATCGGCGTCGCTGAGCCGGTGCGGGCGCAGCGTCAATCGGCCCGTCTGGATGACGGGCGTTGGCCCGGGCATCAGGATGCGGGCATCGCGGCGGGTGAGGGCGAGAGCGTTCATCTCATGCCTCCCCAGCTGCGCAACGATATCCAGGTCTTGCGGTCGAGCCTGTACCATTCGACCGGTACGGTGCTGCCGAGCGCCAGCGACGCGGCGAGGCCGGAGCCCTGGAACTGGAAGCCGCACTTCTGCACGACCCTTCTCGAGGCAACGTTTGTGACCCTGCAACGTGCGTCGATCTGGGCGACATTTTCGCGGGTGCGAAAGACCATGTCGATGAGGGCATGGGCCGCTTCCGTGGTATAGCCCTGGTTCCAGTGCGGCTCGCCCAGCCAGTAGCCGATCTCGACAGTGTTCGGATCACCCGTGGGTTCGACCCCGCAGCAACCGAGAAAGGCGCCGTTGTCGGCTTTGGTAATGGCATAGACGCACTTGCCAATCTCGCCAAGCTTCGTGCGTCGCACGAAATCGGCGGCATCGGCGATCGTATACGGGTGCGGCATACGCGATACCATTGTGGCGACATTGGCGTTGTTGGCGAGATGGGCAAGGGCGTCGATGTCTTCTTCGTGGGGCGCGCGCAGAACGAGCCTTTCCGACAGTAAGACGGGGCAATCGGTCCTTAACCTATCCGGCCTCAGCCGTTCTTCGGGAGACCTTGATTGGTCTTCCCTTAACAATTCGCCTTGCATGGTTCAGTCCTCCTTGGTTGAGGGTAAAGAAAAAGGGGAGATGGCGCCCCATCTCCCCTTTTTTCTTGACTGAACCTTGTAGCGTCAGCCGGGTCGATGAGACGCCGGCTGTTTTAGAGCGCTACCGGCTTATTCCGCTGCTTCCGCTTTCGGCATTACAGACACGTACACGCGGCCATTGGCCTTCGTACGGTAGTTCACGTTGCCCGCCGTAAGCGCAAAAATCGTGTGATCCTTGCCGAGGCCAACGTTGGAACCCGGGTGCCACTGCGTGCCGCGCTGACGCACGATAATGTTGCCTGCGATGACGGCTTCGCCGCCGAACTTCTTCACGCCAAGGCGCTTGGATTCGGAATCGCGACCGTTGCGCGAGGAACCGCCAGCTTTTTTGTGTGCCATTGGAGTTCTCCTTTAAACCTTGATCCCGTTACTTACTTGGCAGCCACGATGTCCGTGATGCGGACAACCGTGTGATGCTGGCGATGGCCGCGCGAACGCTTCGAGTTCTGACGACGGCGCTTCTTGAAGGCGATGACCTTCTTGCCGCGGTTGTGCTCGACCACTTCGGCCTTGACGGAAGCGCCCTTGACGAAGGGAGCACCAATCGCAGCGTCGGCGCCTTCGCCGATAACGAGGACTTCGGTGAATTCTACGGTGCCGCCGGCGGTGACTTCGAGCTTCTCGATGGTCAGCACGTCGTTTGCCGCCACTCGGTACTGCTTACCGCCGGTCTTGATGACTGCGAACATTTTTTATCCTTTCATGTTCGTTCCGGCTCTCTCGCCATGAGGACGAGGGGCCGTCTTTTTATCAGTCGAAATTTAGCAGGAATTCTAAAGGCCTGAGGCCTTCCAAAAGATCTGCCGGTGAAGCCCTGCGCGAAGCAGGGCAGGCAAGGCGCGGACTTGTCCACACCTATTGCGTCGCACGGGATATATAAGCGTCCCTGATCTGTCAAGGCGAAAGGATGAAAAGCTTTCATATTCGCCCTTGCTATCCTCTCCGTCTCTCGCTATGTAGCCCTCCGCGCCGAACAGCGCCGACCAGCATAACCGGAGAGGTGGCAGAGTGGTCGAATGCACCGCACTCGAAATGCGGCATGCCTGCAAGGGCATCGTGGGTTCAAATCCCACCCTCTCCGCCATTTTGGGCCTTGATACCAACTCCTCCAAGCTTTCTCATTATGGCGTATGCGTCCAAGTCGCGTATCTACCGGGATAAATGATCGTTGAGCCGGCAACCGCGGTACGTTCGCTTATTGTGATTCATCATGCTAACCAGCGGTATTTTGTAGGATCGTGGGCCGAACCGATTGGCAGTTCGCTGCGCGGAGATTCGTGTAACCGCTGTGGTGGAGAGCTGCGCAGTTGCCAAAACCATGGGACTTTTCGTCAGTTGAATTCCGGAATTGAGCAAAAATGGAAGAGAAAGCTGTTTGTATCTCCTCCGTGGCACTTAAATCGCGTTGACTTTCAAAAAAACCGATTTTTGGAATTCAATGTCTTTTGACTGTTATCGGTGAGAGCCAAGAGCGGTAGATTTCCAAAAATCGCATTTTTTGGTGGACAAGCTTGGTTGCTTCAGCGGGTCGCGCCGGCTTGCGCGTATCAGCCTTCCGCTACAGTTCACTTCCCACCCATAAACGAGACCGAGGTCTCCCGATAAGCGCCGGGTTGCCAACGCGTACTGAGCGGGTCCTTCGTAGTAATCCCTTCTTTTCCGTGGTGTATCGCTGACAGAACAGCGCGCCGAATTCGGCTTGGGCCTCGCCGGCTTCAACGCAAATTGCATCCCATTTTCGCCCTTCGAGTGTGACGAAACCGTCCCAAGCTATCGCATACATCGCTATCGCTCCGGTCGATGCGACACTATTCTTGGCGGCTTCCACGCCGTCTTCGAGCTTCTCCATTGCAAACCGAGTGAGCTTTTTTGTCCCGCTGAGTCCACAGTCATTGTGAACGGAACAAGCGGGGCCTCCACCATCTTCAATGCTCGTGAATCCGTGGTCGATGGCAAGAAAGAAAAAACCAGCGAAGTCTTGGGATGGACTGAAGTCGTTCATGCTCGGCATTCCGGAAGTTGTGTCGGCTGACAAACCGAGCCAAAAATGGTTCTATTGTTTCGATCAATAAGCTACGCCGTAGCGCCGTGAAAACGCTGCTCGCCCCTCGGTCTCGGCTATTTCGGAAGTTGAGAATATATCGTCACTGGGAAGCGTTGCCCAGCCTTCGGCTATGATCTTGCCCTCATAGTGCGAAACATAATGGTACTGCTCTGCATAGGTATAAAGGCCATCTTCTCTCTGTAAGACGACTATTCGGCGTTTGGGATGGAGGGCCGCGCTTATTTCAGCAATGTCCAGTTCTTTCTCTAGCTGCATTAAGGTCCCCGATGGGCTCTATATGACAAATCTCTGGCGTCGGCTATGCGGCTTTCGGCCTGCCGTTCTGACGTGGCCGGTAATGCGCATGCATCAAGAGCGGGTCGCGCTGGCTCGCACGTAACAGCATCTTGACGGCATGGCTGACGGGAGCGCCGGCACGATAGTTCTTCCATGTGCGCAAGGTAACGCCAAGGAAATCCGCAGCCTCGTTATTCGAAAGCCCTATATCTTCCTGCCATTTCCGCAGATCCTCGGCGTTAAAATCACGCTGGTCTTCGGCGATCTGGAAGAGGTGATAGGCATCGATCGCCAAATCCTCGCCTGCCCATTCGACCGTTGCTCCATAGTCGGTGACTGCGGCGGTTTTCCAGATATCAGGAGACTTGAGGGAGGCGAGCAAATCGCCGCCGGTCGCAATCCACCCGACGAGGTTTACGGAAGATTCAGCGCCACCCTTCCACTTGATTGCCAGCGTCATGTTTGATGTTGGCGTTACGCTTTCAATTCGCGGCATATCCATGGCTGTTTCCCTTCCTCAAGCGATTGGAAAGCGGGGATTGGTCCGATTCCACTCGGCGGCAATAGCTGCCTTGTTCTTTGCTGCCCATTCGAGGGCGGTGTCTTGCGCCTTGCGTGCGAGCTTACCACGCAGGATTTCCAGTGTCGCGATTTCCACCAATGCATCCCCATCCGGGGTGAGAATGTGGAAGTGCGGGGGCAGATGATCGTTCGCGTAAACCCGAATGATGATGTTCCCGATTTGAACCAGTTTGCCCATGTGCCCCTCACTTCGAGGAGGTAAAACATAGGGCATATTATGCACCATGTAAAGATAGTTGGTGTAAATTTTACCCCAAAATATGGAGAGAAGTTATGGATCACGCGAAGTTCTTCGCGGCGGTACGCCCGTCGTTGTTCGGCGGGCGGCTTTCGGCAAATCAGGTGGACGGCATGGAAGCCATTCTTGTCGCGTGGCGGGCCGCGCCATTCGATATGCGTTGGTTGCCCGCGGCGAGCTGGAGCGCATGGATGATTGGGAGTGAGGTGAAGCCGTACGCGGTTTCCGGGGTTCGCCAATCGATCACGCGCCCGCTGTGTCACGCCCGATGTGGCTCAGCAGACCAACGATGTCCTGGGATGACACTTTCTGCCGCTGACCGATCTCGGTAAGATGCGTTTCCGGAAGCAGATTGGCGAGCCAAGGCAGCAGCCTGTCGGCAGCAACGGGTCCTGAGCGCAATGGCATGTGATCAGCGACGCTGGGAACGCTGAGCAGCGCTCTTCCCAGCTAGGATCATAGTCAAGACGCCATTTGCCTTCGTCAGGTGGGCGACAGGCAGGCTCTATTAGAAGATCGTCGTCATCGACCATCCCCGAAGGTCGGAAGGAAGTCGAGGCCATCATCCGATGATGCCGGAACAGATCGGACCGTCTTGAGGTCACCGATCTCGATCCCCACGGCGCGTGCCACGACCAGGGATTTTTCGAGCTGGCAGCTTGGCTTGCCGGATTCGAGTTCTACGATGAAGCGTTCGGCCGTGCCGGAGCGAGCGGCAAGCTCGGTCTGGGTCCAGCCCCGGGCTTTGCGTTTCTCTCGAACGGCGGCGCCGAAATCCCGTGCAGACCTGTACATCGAACATCTCCTGAATCGGCTTACCGTACAGGAAGTTTTTCCCAAAATAATGCAATTCTTACCGATCGGGAAGTGCGGTGGTGACGGCGTCAAAATCACCCCGATCGGGAAGTTCTTCATCTTCTCAGTTCGTCAAAAATAAGGTCTTTGAAATCTGGGTATCGCGCGTGGTAGTTGCCTCGCACTGATAACCATGGACGCGGATTTAACACGTTGCGACGGACATGTTAAAGAAATCGAGTTCTTTTAACTTATCGAGCCGTACATATTAAATCCGTCCATCAGCTTCCCGATCTGACATCGCTAATGGCTTAGGAACCCATCGAGGTTTCAAGGAATTCACTCCCGCGAACAGATCGCTTGCTAACTTGCTAAGTCGAAGGGGCGAGCGGCCGCATACCCAATCCGGGAATTCTGATCGACACGCCTGTCGCAAGAGGCAAAAGCGAGCTCGGAGCTCGAAAAGTCACCACCTAGGATGGGTTGTTTCTGGCGGACCTATTTCCAGAGGGGTTGGAGTCTCCTGCGGCAAAAGAAGTCGCTCCGTATCGAGATGCCCTCAAATTCGGCTTTGACAAGCTTCGGCAGACCGAGGGCCTGATGACGAATGCGACCATCGTCGGTATATTTCAGCTTCTCAAACGGCGTACGGATGGTTTTCGCTAGATGCCAGGCACAGCGCTCAGAAACGATCGCTCGGGTGAGATCATCTATGTGCCTGCCCACGACCAGCGCGACGCTAATTCAGCGATGAGCGGGCTGGATGTCACCGTCATCTTGCTAGGAGAACCCACATAACCATATGTGGCGCAAGCAAGACTTTGCCTTGCAAGAGAAACAATCTCTACGTTAAGCGCAACCAAGCTTGTATGATTTCACCGTATTGAAGCTACGCGGTGGTCTGCGACCTTGCTGTTCATGACGATAAATCTCAAAGACTTAAAACTCCGCCCAAGCTTGCTCGCCGAACTTAATCAACCTGGCTATGAGACGGCTGAAGATATGAGCTCAATCAGCTCTGCCGAACTGCTGCGCATCCCCGGCATGGGCGGCCGTGACTGGCGAATAATTTCACGCGCGATGGGGCGTGAGCTTACGAAGAAACGCAAGCCGAAAAGCAAGAACGGATAAAGGGTGGTGATCGCCTATGGCCTGACGATCGGAGTCCGGAAAACACTCTTGTCGGCTTTGCCCTGGCAGTCCGCCGGTTCTCATTAATGTTAAATCAGCCGACGTTATGGGGCTCTGTCATTTATCCTATGGAGCTTATTTTGAACCACACGGTTGTCGTTGGTCGCGATCTGGCCAAAGACATATTTCAAGTGCATGAAGCCGATGCCGGCGGCGGGAAGACGTTCAACAAGAAGCTGCGCGCTGAGGAAGTAATCGAATTCTTTGAGAACCCTCTCCGCCATTTTGGCCTTTGTTGCAGGCCACTATCGAGCAAGCAGATTCGCTGAAAGCCGGCTCGACAAACATCAATCCTCCCGAAACCGATAGACCACGTCAGCAAACGATCCCGTCGGAAACACATAGAAAAATCTCAAATTGGCTGGCGATTCGTTGCGGATGCCGTGTTCGGCGTTGCCGGGGATGAAGACTGTCGTGCCGGCCTTGACCGTGGTTTCCTCGCCGTCGATCCGGACGATGCCGGTTCCTTCGAAGATGAAGTAGATTTCCGAGGGGTCGTGGCGATGCGGTTTCAGCTCGCCGCCGGGCGCAAGTTCAGCGATGCCGGCGCTCATGCTGTCAGTGGGGGTGATGTCGTTGCTCAGCAGCGTGTGCCAGGAGATGAAGCCGTGGACGGGGTCGCTCCATCCGTCGCGCGGGTGCTCTTCGGCTGTAGTGATAACGGCTTGCGATCGCTTTGTCATTTTGCCTCGGGACGGTGGGTCGGCAACCATGTGCAACGGTGTCACAACGATAACGAATGTCAATCGGCCAGCTGCCAAGTTCCGTGTCTGCCGGCTTGTGGTTAGCGAGATCCGCTATGGTGAAAGAGGCTGTGCCGGTACGGCATCGCCGGCCGCCGGAGCGGGCGGCGCTGCGCTCCTTTGTTTCGATTTTTGAGATCGTGCAGCCTAGCTGCGTCGCAGAAAATCTGCGATCAGGCCCGAGATGGTTTCCGGCGCATCTTCGAAGCAATAATGGCCGACGCCTGGGAGGCGCTCAACCGGGGCTGATGGGAACAGGGCGGAAAAGAGCGGCAGAAAATGCTCGGCATGCAGCGTCCTGTCCGCCTCGCCCCATATGGCAAGCGCCGGTTTGTCGCGGATGACGCGCTCGGCCGCAGCATCGGGCATTTCGAATTGATGGGCGCTAGTGGCAAAGCCCTTGGCCCAACCGAGCGCGCCGAGGCACTCGGCGGCGGTGGCAAAAGGGGCGCCATATGCATCGAGCCATACGTCGTCGATGATGGCGTTGTTTTCGAAGCCGTTGAGCTTGAGCGTGCTGAGAATATTGTAGCCGAGATTGTTGAGTACCGGCTCCAGCGTTCCGTCGGCTTCGGCCTTGAGGACCCATTGAAACCATGGGGACACGGCGGCATTTGCCACACTTCGCTCCATACTGTCGGGCTGACCGAAGGGCGTTGGCCCATTTGCCGAGATGATGCGGCGGATACGCTCAGGATGACGGGCGGCAAGTCCCATGCCCACGGGGCCGCCGAAATCATGCATCACGAGCGTGATATCGGTGAGGCCGAGTGCGAGCACGAAGGCCTCCAGATTGGCAATGTGATCCTTCAGCCAATAGCTGCGTCTTTCAGGCGTTTCGCTCTTGCCGAAGCCCATATGGTCGGGAGCGACGACGCGGTAGGTACGGCTCAGCGTCGAGATGAGATGGCGAAAGAGATAACCCCAGGTTGGCTCCCCATGCAGGCAGAGGATGATCTCGCCATCACGTGGTCCCTCGTCCACGTAATGCATCCGGAGACCCAGTGCATCGGTAAAATGCGGAGCGAAGGGGAATGTGCCGGCGAATGTTTCATTGGCAGGAATCACGGTTGTTCTCCTATCGAGGTTTTAATTTGAAACCACGATTGCGTATCTCTTGTGGTTTTACTTTGCAACCGATATATTCCGAAAGGCGCTGGAGCCGCATGTTGCTGCGGCGCGAATGATGACAGGTGAGCAAGGGAGGGCACGGCGGTATGGCCAAGAGAGTAAGCCACAAGGATTCCATGTGCGGAGTGGCGCGGCCGCTGGATGCGATTGGCGATTGGTGGTCGCTGTTGATCGTCCGCGATGCCTTCGACGGGCTGCGCCGGTTCGGCGAATTTCAGAAAAGCCTCGGCCTCGCCAAGAACATCCTCTCGGCCCGGCTGCGCAATCTCGTCGCCCACGGCATCATGGATACCGTGCCAGCCTCCGATGGCGGTCCCTATCAGGAATATGTGCTTACGCAGAAGGGGCAGGGCCTGTTTCCGCTGCTGGTCGCGCTTCGCCAATGGGGCGAGGATTTCTTCTTCGAGCCCAATGAGCCGCATGTGACGCTGGTCGACAGAGCAACAAAGCTGCCGGTGCGGCGGCTGGAATTGCGAGCACAGGATGGGCGGATGCTTATGGCCGAGGATACCGTGATCGTGGTGCCGGCACCCGCGGACGAGCGCGAATAAATCAGCCGGCGAAAATCTCGCAAGTCCTTCATCGGAGCTTACCAGGTGGCCGGATCACGCTTGCGCACAAGGAAGAGAAGAGGGATCAGCGCCGTTCGAGGATTGCCTGGGGGATGAAGCCGGCGCGCCCGCTTTCAAGCAACGGTTCGGTCACGGTCGAACTATTGCAGGCTCATGTGGGCTACACTGAAACTCTCAAAGGAGAGTTTGCCATGTTGACGAACGCAGCCGAAAGCGATCGCGAGCATATCGAAATCAAGCCCAGCGTGCTTTATATCGGCACTCCCGTCGTGCTGATTACGAGCCTTAATCCTGACGGCACGACGAATATCTCGCCGATGTCCTCGGTTTGGGCGTTATATGACCGTGTCGTTCTCGGCCTGACATCGACCACTAAGGGGCGGGAAAATCTGTTGCGCGAGCGCCAGCTCGTGCTGAATTTCCCGTCGCCGGAGCTGTGGCCAAACGTCGAGGCGATCGCGCCAACCACGGGCCGCGATCCCGTTCCGCCCCACAAGGAAAAGATCGGCTATCGTTTCGAGGCCGATAAATTCGATGTGGCCGGCTTCACGCCGCAGGTAGCCGATCTCGTTCGGCCTCTGCGCATCGCAGAATGTCCGATCCAGTTCGAGGCGGAGGTGGTGGCGGCGCATCCTCCCGGTGCGGAATGGCCTCCGGAGCGTCCCGAAAGCTTCTCCATCGTCGAAGCGAAGGTCCTCCGCGTCCACGCGCACGAGGATATCGTTGTCGCTGGCACCAACCATATCGATACCAGCACGTGGAGCCCGCTGTTTTACGTGTTTCGACATTATTTCGGCACCGGGCCGGATCTCGGCCGCACTTTCAAAGCCGAGAGATGATGTATTCAATTTCAGATGACGCCTATATGAGACATTGCAGATCGCGCTTGAAGCTGTCTGCAACCGCGCGAGTCATTCATGTCGTTCGGTCCGCGCCTCACAGAGCGTGCGTGTACACAGCGTCCTATATTTTTACGCACGCAACGTCTGAAATTCAGCCAGCGTTTGCGAGTCGTGGGCCGCCTTCTGAGCGTCCCGTCACAGCCCGCGAGCGCAATTTTCCTCAAAGCGCCGAAGACGCTGACCGGTGACGGCCTCAAACCTTCAGCGAATGGGGGATCGTCAACGAAGATCGATGCCTTGCATAGGCAATGAGCGATCCAATTTCCCGCTAAAAATGCTTCTTTGACTCTCAGTTGATTGACGAAAGAGCGACTGCTGCGAACGCAGTCAATCCAGCGAAAATCAGCAGGAGTTTCGTCATGAGGAGTTGCGCAAGCTTTTCTGTGCCCGTCACATCTTTCTCGCTTCGAAAAATAACGGTTCAGAAATCCACTGCGCCGCAAGTCGAATAACAGTGTCGCTTAGCGTGCAAAGCAGCACCAAGGACGCCCTGGCTATAGGTGCGTCGCTCGGGATGATGTTGGGGAGTGTTTACTTGTCGTGCGCAGGCCACCTCATAAGAAGTCGATACTTTTGTATGCGAAAAACAATATCTGTATCATCGTTGTGTTTGGCGCGCGGGTCATTGCGTACATGCGCCCTTCCGCGCTGGAAATGCTCTTTCGAACCACTCTCGGCTGAGCTCTTTTGGAACAAAAACATTTCCACCAGGAGTGCCCGGTTCCCTGGCCGGCCGAAGCGGGTGGTCAACCTCCGGCGGCTGAAGTGCAACCGAATTGGCTGCCGATTAGCAGCTGTCGGTTTGACAAACTTTGCCAACATCACGTAACCTGCTGGCGCTATGGAGGCTCGAATGGCGACGATGAATGTATCTCTTCCCGACCCGATGAAAGATTGGGTCGAGGCGCAAGCAAAGACTGGGCGATATTCGAATGCTAGTGATTATGTCCGCGACTTGATTCGTAGGGACCAAGCCCGTAGCGATAAGATTGCCGCCATGCAGCGTTTTGTTGATGACGGTCTTAAAAGCGGCGTCGGCAGTCGATCGAAGAATGAACTCTTTGCTGCGGCCGTCGAGCGCGGAGAAACAACGCGCGGCGACAGGTAATGCGTTTCAGCCTTTCAGTTGAAGCGGAAGAGGACATTATTGCGATTGCCGAACAAGGCGTACGCATGTTTGGAACCGCTCAGGCTAGACGTTACCATAATGACCTGTTTGCTGTGCTTGATCTAATCGCTGCCAACCCGCGAATAGCTCGTGAGCGGGAAGAGATTTCGCCGCCGGTCAGAATTCATCCTTTCAAAGCCCATCTTATTGTCTATCGGATTGAAGAGGGCGGAGCAATTTTCGTGATCCGAATACGCTATGGACATGAAGACTGGGTCGGCGATTCAGTTTAGGCCTCGCTGAGCGGACGAATAAGCATCGTTGTGTCAGAGACATTAAGGCGTGGCCGTGATGTGTATCAGCCTATCTGGCGTGGTCTAAACAGGCGTATCCTGCGGCTTTAATTGGGTGGGGCGGAGTTCTAATCCCGCCGAGTGCGAGACAATTTTATTCAATTTCTGAACGTCGGTGTTGCAGATTTTACACGCATATCTGAAAACGAGCGTGTGAGTCACCCGTGCTATTGCTACTTTTTGCTGTACTTTTTTAGAAATCTGCTATTGAGCTGATCAGGCCCATGATCGGCTACGCCACCCAGTGGTGAATCTTCCTGATTTTTGACCGACATGCCGATTGAGCAAGGTACGCCTTGCGCAAGCGAATGGCTTTGACTTTGGGTATTTGTATGTCCCCCGCCAACAAGACCTTTTCCTTCAAGACCCTCACTTCAGCGTTTTTTCTTTCTTCGGCGTTGCTTGCATTTTCTGTGGCGGCGCAGGAGCAGCCCGCTCCGACCGCAAACACGACTACGAGCAGCGGAGCCGCTCAGGCTACAGCTCCGCAGGCAAGCGAACAGCAGCCCGCGCCTCAGGCCCGCGTTCAGAAGTTCGACGACTGGTACTATCGCTGCATCGACGGCAAGGCAGCGGATGGCGCTGCAGCGGAGAGCTGCGAAGTTGCGCAGATCGCAACGGTCAAGCAGGGCGACCAGGATGTGAACATATTGACGCTGGCGGTTGCCAAGGTGCCTGCTCCCGTCGCAACGGACAAGAAGACGGCCAAGCAGCCAGCCAGTGAACTGGTTCTGACGACGCTCGTGCCACTCAATATGTATCTGCCTGCCGGCATCAGCATCGATGCAAACGACAAGCCCGTCGTGCAGTTGGCCTACCGCAACTGCAATCAGGCGGGCTGCTGGGCGCAGCAGAAACTGGACGCAAAGATGGTTGCAGCCCTTGCCAAGGCGACGGATGGCACCGGTCATGTCCAGATGATGAATGGCCAGAAGGTCAACATCAAATTCTCCCTCAAGGGCCTGTCGCCGGCTCTGGACGCGCTGCAAAAGCCCGCCTCGAAGTAAGCGGACGGCGGGAATAGCTCATGACACTGGCTTTAGGGGCGCCTCCTGCGCGGAGCGGCCGGGGCTTTTCGAAGTCGTCATTCATTGTGCCGTTTGCCACCGCGTTGCTGTCGGTGATCCTGGTTTCGGCTCAGGCTGCCGCGCAGCAATCGCCGAATGACGACTTCGCGCGCCGTCAGGCGCAGGAAGCCGAACAGCAGCGCCTCAAGACGCTTGGTGAGATGACGCCGAGACCTTCTCCGGTCGAAGTCCTGCAGCCGGAGAAGGCCGGTGGCGGCAAATCCGGCCGGTGTTTTGCCATCACCCATATAGAGGTTGAAGGCGTCACGCGGTTTTCGGCCGGCGCGATCGACAAGGTCACCGCTCCTTACGCGAACCGCTGCGTCGGCGTCGGCGAGATTAATGCTCTGCTGCGCGACTTGACGCGTCTTTATCTCGACAAGGGTCTTGTCAGTTCCCGTGTCTATGTGCCGGCGCAGGATATCGCCAAGACCAAGCTGCTGCGCCTCGTCGCCGTCGAAGGGACACTCTCCGACATCTACATCAACGGCAAGCCGTCGCCCGGTTCCGGCGTGATCGCTACCGCCTTTCCCGGTATGAAGGGCGATATCACCAATCTTCGTGATATCGAGCAAGGTCTCGACCAGATCAACCGCCTTACCTCCAATAATGCCAAGACGGCGATGCTGCCCGGCAAGACCGACGGCACCTCTATCCTCAATATCGAGAACAAGCCCAGCCATCCCTGGCACCTTTCGTTCGGGAACAGCAATCTCGGCCAGGAACAGACGGGATATTCCAAAAGCTCAGCCTCGATCGGCTATGACAGCCTCTTCGGCATCAACGACCAGTGGAATTTCGCTTACGAGCATACTGGCCCAGATTATCCATGGCGCAATGACGGTCTGGGCAAGAGCAACAGCTATTCCGGCAATGTCAGCGTGCCCTACGGCTACTGGACCTTTTCCACCAATGGCTCCTGGTATGAATATGACAGCTCCGTGCCAGGCAATTTCGGCACGCTGCGGACGTCGGGCGATAGCAAGCAGGCCGGTATCGGCGCCGACCGGGTGATCTTCCGCGACAAGGATTCGATCACCACCTTCAACAGTGGGCTGACCTACAAGGAAACCAACAACTTCCTGCTCGGCAACCGGATCGAGGTCGGCAGCCGCAAATACACGGTCGGCGATCTCGGCCTCTCGCATTCGCGCCGCATGCTCGGTGGCCTCTGGGTCTTCGATCTCTCCTATAGCCAGGGGCTCAATCTCTTTGACGCAGTTGCGCCAGGCGATGCCGGGGCGGGGGATGCCGATCCTCGCTTCTCGAAATTGTCAGGCACGATCACGGTCACGAAGCCGTTCCAAATCGCGGAGCAGCATTTCGAGATCAATTCGATCGTCACCGGTCAATATTCCCCCGACAATCTGTTCGGGGCGGAGCAGATCTCGGCCGGCGGCTATTCCTCGGTGCGCGGCACGCGCGAGACGATGCTCTTCGGCAATAACGGCTTCTTCATCCGCAACGATCTCGTCTGGCGTACGCAGCCCTTCGCCGACAATGCCGGGCTGGCGAAGATGCTTGGAGAATTCAGGCCGTATATCGGTCTCGACTACGGGCGGATCGCACGCCAGGCCCGCTACCAGATCGCAGGCGGCGACATGCTTGGCTGGACGGTCGGCGCCAAGCTCGCCGGCGGCAATGTCAATTTCGATATGGGCTATTCGGACGTTCTCGGCGGCACGGTCGATCGCCGTGACTCCGGGCTCTTGTTTGTCAGCACGTCAGTGAGGTGGTGAAATGGGTGAGCAGATGAAGGAAAATTGCAAAAAATTGCATCGCGGCGTGACCAGAGCTCTGCTTGCCGCTGCGCTTGTGGGTTCGATTGTCGTGGCCGGATGCACCACACAAGATCCACGCCTCACCGCGGCACTTAGCACAGCCAGTATCGCCGATGTCCGCATAGAATCGGCGCCTGATCTGAGGATGGGGTCACCTCTATTGAACGGTGATACGCGGGAATCTCAGGTAGCACTTGTGTCGCGTGTCCTGCAGCAAAGACTTGCAAAAGATCTGAAGGGCTATCCAGGGGGGAATATTCCCGCGCGGTTGATTGTCACCCTTCATGATCTGGATGTGGCGTCGGCTCCCGGCAGAATTATTGCAGGTAACAACAGCTTTATCGATGGAACCGTTCGCCTCGAGGACATGCGCACAGGAAAACTGATCGCGCAGGCTCAGGAGATCCGTGCCAATGACATGACGGTCCGCGGGGATGGGTTAGCGCTCATTCCCGCGATGGTCATCAATGCAGCCGTCACCCCCAATCAGACCGCCGTGGCGACCCAACTGGCCGAGACGTTCATGAAGCAGGTGAAGACGTGGCTAACGCCACGGAAGTAGTCGATCGAAAATCCACGGCGAGCAAAAAACGTTTAACAGGGCAGGGCGATGACCATGACGTCAGCACGTATTTCAAGTGGCGAAAATGGCAAGGTGAGTATCAGACGCCTGGGCAGCGCCATGCGTCAACTGTCTGCGACGCTTCTGAGCGCCCTGCTTATTTTCCAGCCGATGCTGGCCAATGCACAGTCGGTATCGGCCGCTGGATCGGCGCCCACGGCCAATCAGCCGGGCGTTGGAGCAGCACCCAACGGCGTACCGCTGATCGATATCGTCACGCCCAACAGCACGGGCCTGTCACACAACAAATACGACAACTTCAACGTCGGCACGCCGGGTCTCATCCTCAACAACTTCAATGGAGAAGTCGGCACTTCGAACCTGGGTGGCGCCACACCTGGGAATTCCAATCTCAAGACATCGGGTCCGGCCTCGGTCATCCTCAATGAAGTCACCTCAGGCAATCGCTCGGCCCTGAACGGCCCGACCGAAGTATTCGGTGGCAGGGCCGACGTGGTAATAGCTAACCCAAACGGGATAACTTGCTCGGGCTGCGGCTTCATCAATACGCCGCGCGCGACCCTGACGACCGGTGTTCCCGATATCGGATCGGACGGACGTCTCACCGGCTTTACGGTCAATGGCGGCGACGTCACCTTTGAGGGGGCAGGCGGCAATTTTGCCGCTGCGCCGGGGGCGGTCGATCTGTTCGACGTCGTTGCCCGCAATATCCATGTCAATGCGCCCCTTTATGGCAAGACCATCCGGCTGACGGGCGGCGCCAGCAAATATGATTATGCCACCGGCGAGGCGACGGCGCTGACGGCCACGTCCGGCACGCCCGAATACGCCATCGACGGTTCGGCGCTCGGCGCCATGCAGGCCGATCGTATCAAGGTCGTCGTCACCGAAAAGGGTGCCGGCGTCAAGATGAGCGGCGACATGGCCGCCAATGCCGGCGAGTTGTCGCTATCGGCTGACGGCAAAATCTCGATCGGCAATGCGTCTGGTCGCGATGGCGTCACGATCACCTCGAAACAGAAGGTCACCGCTGCCAAGGTGACCTCAAGGCAGAAGGTTGCGGTCCAGGCCGATCAGGGCATCACCCTGCAGTCGATCGCCGCCGACAGTGATATCGTGTTTGCCAGCGGAACCGGCCTCATCAGCGTCTCCGGCGACGTCAACAGCGGCACGGCCGTGCAGATGACTTCTGGTAGTGGCATTGCCGCCGGCAGCGTGACGACTGGCAACGGCGCAACAACACTTGTCGCCGCCTCGGGTGATATCGCGATCGCAGCGGCCGTCAATAGCACAGGCGACCTTAACCTGACCGCTACGGCCGGTTCGATCTCGGCCGCCTCGCTGTTGAGCTACAACAATCTCGCTGTTACCGCTGGTAATAGACTTGCGGTTTCCGGCAATGTCCTGGCGCAGGGCAATGTCAGCGCCACCGCGCAGTCAATCTCCACCGGCATGGTTGTTTCCGGCATCAATATTGCTGCCACCAGTGCCGATCCTGGCGGGAATGTCGTTCTATCAGCGCAATCGCCTGCGATTGTCGCGGGCTCGGCAGGCAACTTGAGCCTAACGGCAACCGGCGGCACGATAGCCACTGGCAACCTGCAGTCGGCTGGAAGCCTCAACACCAGTGCGACTGGCAATATCACGGCGGGGAATATTCAATCAGCCGGCAATCTTACCGTGACCGCGACCTCGATCACGGCCGCCAATGTTACCTCGCATGGTGGGCTCACCGCTAACGCTGCGATGAACGCGAGCGGTCAGATTCTTGGAGCGGGCGATATCCTGATCTCGGGGGCTGGCATTCAGGCGAGCGCTATCGCGTCCGGCGTCGACTTTGCCTCGACCAACGACGCTGGTGGCAACATCGTCCTAAGTTCGGCCGGCGCACTCGATCTGACAGCTGCCGCCGGCACCATCACGGTCGGCACGTTGCTGTCGGCCGGCAACCTGACGGCCCAGGCTTCCTTGCTGCAGTCTAACAACCTCACCAGTCACGGCAACGTCAGTATCGACGGCGGCATGCGCGTTACCAACCAATTGCTCGGAGCCAGCGATATCACCATCATTGGCAACGCCAATGGTGTCAGCGCTGGTCTGCTTGCGTCTGGGGTCAATTTTGCCGCGACTAAGGCCGCCGGCGGCAATATCGTGCTGGCAGGTAGCGGTGATCTGACGATCAACGACAGCGCTGGCGCCATCCAGGCAGGAACCGTGCTGGCGGCAGGCGCGATCAACGCCACCGGTCAGACCATCACTGCTGACGCGATCACCGGCAGCAAGAACATCATACTGACCGGCGCCACCAGTCCGACCGCCGGAAGCGGCAGCGTGAAGATCAGTGGCCAGGTGCTTGGCGGCGGCAATGTCGGCATAACCGGTTCCAGCATCGCGGCCGATGCCATTGTCTCAGGCGTCGATATCGCCGCCACCAATGCGGCGGGCGGGCGCATTATTCTCGGCCCGACGGTCACGGGAACTGGCAATCTGACATTGACGAGCGCAGGCGCGATCAGCGTTGGAACGCTGTTGTCAGCGGGCGATCTCGACGCGAACGGCGGATCGATCACCGCCGGCAATATCTCCGCGCACCACGACATGACGCTTGGCGGTGTGATCAGCGTCAGTGGCCAGATTCTCGGCGCCGGCAACGTATCAATCACCGGTTCGGCCCTGTCCGCCCAGAACCTCGTTGCCGGCCTGGACTTCAATGCAACCGACGCAGCCAATGGGAAAATCACCCTTGGCCCAAGTGGTGATCTAAAGGTATCGGTCAATGGCGCCGTCACGGCACCCACGATCCAAGCCGCGGGCGTCATTGATGTCAGCGGCGCGTCCGTCGCAGCAGATTCGATCACCGGTCATAAGGATATCAGCCTTTCCGGTACGGCAGTTGGAGGTGTCGCCACGACGACCGCAAGCGGTCGCGTTGATATCGCCACCCAGGTGCTTGGTGGGGGTAACGTTGGCATCTCCGGCTCGAGCATCAAGGTCGGTAGCGTCGTTTCCGGTGTCGACTTTGCCAGGACGGCCGCCGCCAATGGCAACATCATGCTCGCCAGCATTGGCGACCTGACGCTTTCAAGCTCGGGTGCACTCAACGCAGGCTCGCTGTTGTCGGCCGGCAGTCTCGGCGCGACCGCTTCGAGCCTCACGGCGAACAGCGTGACCGCCCATGGCGATATGACGCTCGGTGGCGCAATCAACGTAACGCAGCAGGTTCTTGGATCCGGGAATGTGCTGATCAGCGGCCAGAGCTTGTCGACGCAGACTGTGGTGGCTGGCATCGACTTTGGCGCTACCGACACCGCCGGTGGCAATATCGTGCTTGGCCAGGACGGCGATCTAGAGGTCACGGTCAATGGCGCCATTACGGCACCAACCATGCAAGCCGCGGGCGTGATCGATGTTAGTGGCACCTCCATTGCTGCCGATGGAATCACGGGCCACAAGAACATCACGCTTTCCGGCGCCACCACCGTGTCGAACCAGGTCCTCGGCGGTGGCAATGTCGGTATCTCCGGTTCGAGCATCAAGGCCGGTGCCATTATCTCCGGGGTCGACTTTGCCGCTACGGCCGCCGCCAATGGGCATATCGTTCAAACCGCAAGCGGCGATCTGACCCTTGGCTCAAACGGCGCAATCGAGGCCGGAACATTACTGTCGGCGAGCGATCTCATTGCGAACGGCGCAACGATAAGGGCCGGCAATATCTCCGCCCATCACGACATGACGCTTGGCGGCATGATCAGCGTCAGTGGCCAGATCCTGGGCGCCGGTAACGTATCGATCAACGGCCCGAGTCTGTCCGCCCAGAGTCTCGTTGCCGGCCTGGATTTCGATGTCACCAATGCCGACGGCGGCAATATCGTTCTCGGTCAAACCGGCGATCTGAAGGTCGCAGCAAGTGGCTTTGTGACAGTGCCGATGGTCCAAGCTGCTGGCACCATCGATATTCACGCCGCAACGGTCACCAGCGACGCGATTACCGGTCATAAGGACATCACTATTTCGGCTGTGAGCGGTCCCGTTAACGTGACCAACCAGGTACTGGGTGGCGGCAACATCAGTCTCGCGGGTTCTGCCATCAAGGCCAGCGGCATTGTCTCCGGCATCGATTTCACAAGGACGGCTGCCGCCAATGGACATATCGTCCAAACGGCGAGCGGCGACATTTCATTGACGTCGCCGGGCGCCATCAGTGTTGGCACACTGCTCTCGGCTGGCAATCTGAATGCCTCCGGTTCGACGGTCACCGCTGACGGCATCACGGCACATGGCGACGTGACGCTCGGCGGCGCGATCAGCGTGACAGACCAGATCCTGGGTTCCGGCAACGTATCGATCACCGGCCAGAGCCTTTCCGCCCCAACCATCGTGGCTGGTATCGACTTCGATGCGACCAACAGGGCGGGAGGCAATATTGTTCTTGGCCAGTCTGGCAATCTCGCGATTTCGGTCGGCGGAACCGTGGCCGCGCCGACCATGCAGGCCGCCGGCAGCATCAATGCCGGCGGGGCGACCATCAATGCCAATGCCGTCACCAGCCATGGCAACATCACCTTGTCCGGCTCAACTACCGTCACCAGTCAACTCCTTGGCGGTGGTAACATCGCCATCTCCGGTCCAGGCATCAAAGTCGGCACTGTGGTTTCCGGTGTCGATTTCGCCAGAACTGCAGCTGCCAACGGCAACATCGTTCAGACGGCAAGCGGCGACCTGACCCTTGGGTCGACCGGCTCGATCAATGCCGGCACATTGCTGTCGGCCGGTGCATTCTCGGCCAACGGCATCACAGTAACCGCCGATGCAGTCACGGCGCATGGCGATATTACCCTCAAGGGGACCGGTACGACGGCCACGGGCGCCGGTGTGAACATTGCTGGCCAGATCCTTGGCTCCGGCAACGTGTTGATCTCAGGCCAGAGTCTGTCGGCACAGACTGTCATTGCAGGTATCGATTTCGGTGCGACCAATAGGATAGGCGGTAACATCGTCCTGGGCCAAAGCGGCGATTTGACTGTGAATGTTAACGGAGCCGTTACGGCGCCGACCATACAAGCTGCGGGCAGCATCGACATCAGTGGTGCATCCGTCACTGCAGCTTCAATCACCGGTCATAAGGATGTCACTCTTTCGGGAACGGCCGTCGGCGGTGTGAACGTTACCAATCAGGTGCTTGGCGGCGGTAACGTCGGCATCTCCGGCTCGAGCGTCCGGGCTGGGACCGTCGTCTCGGGTGTCGACTTCGCTGCTACTTCTGCCAACGGCGGAAACATCGTCCAAACGACGAGTGGCGACATTTCCATGACGTCGTCGGGCAACATCAGTGGTGGAACACTGCTATCGGCCGGCAATCTCAATGCCTCCGGCTCGACCGTCGGCGCCGATAGCGTGACGGCGCATGGCGCTGTGACGCTCAATGGCGCGGTCAGCGTCACAAACCAGATCCTCGGATCCGGCAACGTTTCGATTACGGGCCAAAGCCTGTCCGCCCAAACGATCGTTTCCGGCATCGACTTCGACGCCACTAATGCTGCCGGCGGCAATATCGTCCTTGGTCAACGCGGTGATCTGACCGTGAATGTCAACGGCGCCGTTGCCGCGTCGACCATACAGGCAGCGGGCGCCATTGATCTCAGCGGCACGTCCGTCGCAGCGGCTTCGATCACTGGCCACAAGGATGTAACGCTTTCCGGAACAGCCGTCGGGAGCGTGACCGTTGCCAATCAACTGCTCGCTGGCGGTAACGTGGGCGCCTCCGGCTCGAGCATCAAAGTCGGCGCTATCGTTTCGGGCGTCGATTTCGCCGCGACGGCAGCCGCCAATGGGAATATCGTCCAGACGACAAGCGGCAACCTGACGCTTGCTTCGACCGGTTCTATCAAGACCGGTACATTGCTGTCGGCCGGTAATTTTTCCGCCGGTGGCGCGACTGTGACTGCAGATGCCGTCACAGCGCATGGCGACATCACGCTTAATGGCGCCACCAGCGTTGCTGGCCAGGTTCTCGGCGCCGGCAACATCCTGATCACTGGCCAGAGCCTGTCGGCCCAATCTATCGTCGCCGGTATTGACTTCGACGCGACCAGCAGGGCAGGCGGCAATATCGTCCTTAGTCAAGCCGGCGATCTGACCGCTCGACTCAGTAGTGGGCTCTCTGCATCGACGATGCAGGCCGCTGGCACCATCAACGTCAATGCCGCTGCCGTGACGGCCGATACCGTCACCGGGCACCAGGATATCGCGCTTGCCGGTGCGACGACCGTCCATGGCCAAATCCTTGGTGGCGGAAACATCAGCATCTCAGGCCAGAGCATCGCCGCAGGCGCGATCGTCTCCGGTGTCGACTTCACTGGCACTGCGGCCGCCAACGGCAATATCGTCCAGACATCAAGTGGCGATATGTCCCTGACTTCGAGCGGTAATCTCACGATCGGCACGCTGTTGTCGGCAGGCAATTTGACCGCGCAAGTGAGCGATCTGAGCGCGAGCAGCATCACAAGCCATGGCACGACCGATCTGGCGGCCAGCGGTCGTGTCGACGTCAGTGGCCAGGTACTATCGGCCGGCAATCTCTCGATCGATGGCGCCAGCCTCAACGCCGGACTTCTGGTCTCCGGCGTGGATTTTGCGGCGACCGCAGCCAACGGCGGAAGCATCGTGCTTGGAGGGGCCGGTAAGACGGACCTCACCGTCGCCGGCAACGCCACGGCCGGCACGATCCTGTCGGCCGGCGACGTTACCGCGAAAGCGGCAAACCTTCAGGCAAGCAGCATCACCAGCCGAGGTAAGGTCGGCATCACCGGCAACGTTGACATTGCTAGCCAGATTCTTGCCGGCGGCGATCTCACGATTAATGGCGGCAGCATCAGCGCACCGACCTTGATCTCGGGAATCGACTTTGATGCTACCAACCGCGCGGGCGGCAACATCGTACTGGCGTCGTCAGGAGCCATGAATCTGACAGCCTCCCGCAATATCACGGCTGGCACGACCCTTTCTGCCGGTGACTTCACGGCGAAAGCGGCTGATCTCATCGCCGACAGCATCACCGCTCATGGCAACGCAGGCATTGTCGGCAATGTCGATATCAGCAACCAGATCATTGCTGCCGGCACTCTCACGGTCAGCGGCGGTTACATCAACGCGCCGACGCTGATCTCCGGCATCGACTTTGCTGCCACCAACGCGCGCGGCGGCGGTATAGTGCTCGGAACCGCCGGCGATATGAGCCTAACTTCCTCTGCCGGTATCACTGCGCAGACCATGCTATCGGCCGGTGCAATCGCCGCCAGTGGCACGGCGATTACGGCCAATGCTGTGACCGGGCATGGCGATGTCACCCTCACCGCCAGCAACAGCATCAATGTCTCGGGCCAGCTCCTCGGCGCCGGCGACGTCTTGCTCTCTGGTTCGACCGTCCAACTCGGTCAGGCAGTGACCGGCGTTGATTTCGCCGCCACTTCGCGATCGTCAAATGGCGCCATCGCTCTCGGACCAAGCGGCGATCTGACCATTAACGCCGGAAGTGCATCAGCCAGCATGCTAATCGTCGCAGGCAACCTCAATGTGGCGGCGAGCGCCTTTACGGGCGGCAATATCACGGGCCACGGCGCGGTCGCGATCGGCTCATCCACCAGTCCCGGCGCGATCAGGATCAACGGCCAACTCCTGGGTGCCAGCAACGTCTCGATGACCGGATCCGCCGTCAGTGGCAACGTCATCGCGGCCGGTGTCGATTTCGCGGCGATGGACCAATCGGGAGCCGGCAATGTCATTCTGGGCCAGGGCGGCAATCTTACGCTTGCAGCCACGGCAGGCGACATCTCTTTCAACAGCCTGCTCGCTGCCGGGACGATTACGGCCAACGCTGTCAACAATATCAGCGCCAATGCCGTTGCCCATGGCGATTTGTCGCTCACAGCGGGTAATGCGGTCACGCTGACAGGCCAATCGCTAGGGACCGGCAATATTAATCTCAGCGCCCGGTCGATCTCCATCGATACGCTGGTTTCCGGCGTCGATTTTGCCGCCACCAATGCATCAGGCAACCGAAGCCTGATGCTGCGTCGCGCCGGTACGATGGCGCTTGCCGCCTCAAACGGCAGCATTAGCGCCAATTCCCTGCTGTCGGGCGGCAACCTTTCCGCCACGGCGACGCAAAATATCAGCTACAATAGCCTGCAAAGCCTGGGGAACGCCGCGCTCACCAGCCCCGGCGCTATCGCCTATACCAGCACCACTCGCGTCGGTGGCAATCTGACGCTCAATACCGGCGCACTGGATCTCTCGGGCAGCAGAGGCAGCCGGATTGCCGGGGGCGGCACGCTGATCGTCAATGCTGCATCCGCCAATCTCTCGGGAAGCAATCTCGTCTTCGGCGGCCTGAGCCTCAATCTCTCCGGCGGCGCTGATCTTTCCAATGCGCAAGTCAGCACCGTTACTAATGCTGGCGGTTCTGGCGACATCACCATCTCCGCTGCAGGCCTTGCCACCACTGCCGGTACCTCTCTGCTTGCTGCGCATGACCTGACGCTGAACCTGCCATCGCTCGGCAATACCGGCCAACTGGCCGCTGGCAACAATTTGACCTTCAACGTATCAGGCGATTTCTACAATAGCCCGTCCGGTCTCGTCTTTGCCGGCAATAATGCCAACCTCTTCGTCGGCGGCACGCTCACCAACGACCAGGGCGCTATCCTGTCCGGCAACGGCCTTGCCATAGCAGGGCCTGGCGGCGGTCAGCGTAACGGCGCCGTCGTCAACTCTGCCGGTCTCATTCAGTCCGGCGGCTCCATGTCGATCCTGACCAATGGCCTGACCAACGTCACGACCTCGGCACCGGCGATCCAGCGCAATGTGCAGATTTCCAACGCCATTCTCAGCGCCTACGACGTGATCACCAGGACTTACCGCTGCGCGACCCGCTGCAACGGCTCGGGCGATCATGACCCTCCGACGTATACTTGGGTACAAGCAGTCGATCATCTGGTCAGCCAGATCGTTTCGCAGGATCAGTTGATCAGCGGCGCCGGCGCCTCCGCACAGATCCGCGCTGGTGGAGATCTGACTGTCAATGCGATCAATCTCTGGAATGGCTACAGCTCGATCAAGTCCGACGGCAACATGCTTCTTACCGTGGCGGGCACGCTCACCAACGATGGCGCGACGCTGAACCGTGTCACCCAGACGATCTGCGACAGCAGCACTCCATGCCAATATTACCCAGACGTCGTCTCCTCTGACCCGACGCAAGGCGGGTTGGATTGCAGCGGCCCCAATCGCCCCTGCATCGGCGGCAATGACCCGGCACTCACCTATTCGCCGAATCCCAATGGCACGCGCGATCCGTCGCGTGATCTGAATCCCGGCACCACTGTCGGCGTGCAGGTAATCGGCGCTATTTCCGGTGTGATCCAGGCACGCGGCGCCCTTGCCATCAATGGCGGCGGCGCCGTCAACAATGTCGCCTCCAATGGCTCGATCGCCGGTCAGGTTGCGATCGACGTTCCGGCGACCGCGAACAATCCGCTCGGCGCCCTCAACAGCATGACCGCCGGCGGCGCATTGTTCAACGTCAGCGCGGCGCTTTCAAACGTAGCAGCCAATGGCGGCGCCAACGCGGGCAGTGGTCCATCGCTGACAGGCAGCGGTCCGACGATCGGTTCGGGACCCGCGATCGGGAGCGGCAATCTGCGAGCAAGCGGCGGCACTTCGATCAACAACGGCACTTTGACGGCAAATAGCGACGTTGCGGTGAGCAACCGTCGCGTGACCGCCACCGACGGTCCTTTGGTCAGCGGCGGCAACATGGCCGTGGCCAACGGTGTTGCGGTCAGCAGCACTGCCGTGACAACGACGGCTAGTACATCGATAGGCAATACTGGCTTGACCGCAGCGGCAGGACTCGCAATCAGCGGCAACACCCTGACGGCTGCTGGCGCTTCGGTCAGTCCGAACAGCCTGATGGGCAAGCTTACCGCCGCGATCGGCAATAGCGGTAATCTCACCCAGATCTTGCAGACAAACGGCACGCAGCTCGCAGCTCTCGCCAAGCCGCAGTCCGGCGGGGTCGGCGGCACGGTTCCAGGCCAGGTCTTCCTGTTCGAGACGCGGGCGGCCTTCCTTGACGTCTCCAAGTTCTACGGTTCGGCCTATTTCATAGATCGGGTTGGCTACACGCCCGAGACGAAGGTTCCCTTCCTGGGCGATGCCTATTTCGACAATCAGCTCATCGACGAGCAGATGCGGCAACTGGTCGGCAATGGTCTTGGCGCGGGATCCTTCGTTCCAGGCGATAACGCCACCGACCAGATGAAGTCGTTGCTCGACAACGGTGTCGCCTATGCCGAGGCGAACGGGCTTGGCCTCGGGCAGGCGTTGACGCCACAGCAGGCGGCGTCGCTGACGCAATCGATGGTGATCTACCAGACTGAGATCGTCGATGGAGCGCCGGTGCTGGTGCCGGTCGTCTATCTTTCGGCCGCCGATCGCGCCAAAACCACGTCGGCTGCCATGATCGCCGGCAACACGGTCAGCATCGATGCCAGCTCAGTCGACAATTCCGGCGCGATTGCCGCGGCAGACGGCATGACCATCAATGCGGGAAGCATCAAGGCCAATGGCGGCGCTTTCCTCGCCGGCGGCAATATGAATCTCAATGCCGAAAACGGCATCACGCTCGCCGCCCAGACCATGAACATCGGCGGACAGACCGTGGTTGCCGCCAATGGCGGCGTCACGGCCGGCGGAAACCTTAAGATGGATGCCGGGGCGGGTAGCCTAACACTGAGCGGGACGAAGGTAGCCGCCGGCGGCAGCGCGCAGCTCTCCGGCCAGACCGTCACGATCGGAGCCGTCAAGCAGGACAATGGTGGTGTCCAGACGCTTGTCGGGACCACGGTGACATCAGGCGGTAATCTGAGCATTGCCGGCACCAGCGGCGTCAACATCATCGCCAGCTCCGCCAAGGTCGGCGGCGACCTGTCGATCGCTTCTTCAAACGGTTCAATCAGCATTATCTCGGCCGGTGTCGACAATACCGTCCTCAGCAAGGACCGCCTGAATCTATCGCAGGGCGGCACCATCACGACCACGACTAGCCAGATCCAGCAGGGCTCGTCGCTCATCGCCGGTGGCGCCATGCTGGTATCGGGCAATCAGGGCGTGCTGATCGGCGGCTCGTCGCTTATGGCCGGCGGCAATCTTGGCATCGTTTCGACGAATGGCAACATCACAATCACCGCCTCGCAGGACCAGACGACGAGCCAATCGAAGACGATTGCCGGTGCTGCCAATGGCTACAAGAGCGGCCAGTCATCCGCGACCGCCGTCACCAGCAATGCGTCCTCAATTACCTCGCAAAACGGCAGCGTGACCGTTCAGGCCGATGGCGGAGCGATCAGCGTCATCGGTTCCGACCTCGATGCCAAGGGTGGAGCTGCCAACCTGATCGCCAAGGGCGACATCACTATTGGTGAGGCAACCGACAGTGCATCCTCGTCCAACCGCAGCGGCAAGACCAAGAGCAGCGAGACAACGACCACGGCAGAAGGATCGTCAGTTTCCGGCCAGACCGGAGTCAATATTGGCTCTAGCAAAGGCAATGTCACGATCTCGGCCTCCGATGTCACCGCCGGCGATGCAGCTCACACAGCCGACACCAATATCCAGGCTGCCGGCAATATCGTCATCGCTTCCGGCAAGGACACAGACGAGACCACGTCCGACAGCAAGAAGAACGGCTTCCTCAGTTCGTCGAAGACCCATACCCATACGTACGACGAAGACACTGTCGGTTCCTCCATCTCGGCTTCGGGCAACATCAACGCTACTGCTGGCGGTGAGGCCGTCATTTCTGGTTCAGAGGTGGCTGCGGGCGGCAATCTCAGCCTCTCAGGTTCGACCGTCACCGTCATGGGTGCCGAGGAGAGCCACGAGAGCGATAAGCAGGTCAAAAAATCCGGCATCGGCGTCGGCTCCGGGGGTGGGTTTATTTCCATCTATGGATCGAAGGACTCGAAGAACAGCCAGAGCTCGACCGACAATATTGGTTCGACACTGAGCTCGGGCGGCACGACGACGATCACCTCCACCCAGGGGGACGTCAATATCTTCGGCTCTTCCTCCCATTCCGGCGATGGCACGGTCATCTCCTCGGCGCGGGACGTCAACATCGCGCCGGGTGCCGAAGAGCAGTCGTCGTCCAGCCAGACCAAGCGCTCGGGCTTCGGCATCAACTTCTCCTCCGGCGACGGCAGCCTGTCGATCGGCATTGGCGTCGCCAAGTCGGAAGAGAAACGTTCGAAAGACGCCAATATCAATGCTGTCAGTACGCTGGATTCCGATGGCAGCATCACCATTGCCGCCAATCGCAACATCAACGACCAGTCGGGTAAAATCCTGGCCGCCGGTCCGATCGGCCTGATCGCGGGCGATAACGTCAACATGCTCTCGAGCAATGACGTCACCAACGCCTCCGAGATGCAGAAGAAGAGTTTTGCCGGTGTCAGCCTGACAGTCCAGTCGTCGCTGATCTCAGCGGGCCAGCAGGCGATGCAGGCGGGTAGCCTGCTGTCCGGGGACAATGGCATCTACGGGATAGCTCCGGCAGTCCTGGCCGGCGTCAAGGGTTATCAGGCGATATCGTCGACCATGAAAGCCATCGATGCGGTGCCCGATCCCGTTACCGGCCTCAAGCCTGCGGTCGCCGGAATTTCCCTCACGGCCGGCTATAGTTTTAGCGAAAGTTCGCAGCAGTCGACGACCTCGATCCCCGTTCCGCCCGAGATCCGCGGCAGCTCGGTGACCATCATCGCGCAGACAGGTGATGTCGTCGGCCGCGGCGTGCAGATCAGCGCCGGCATGGGCAAGGACGGCAAAGCGTCAACTCCCTCCAGTGATCCAGATAATGGCAGCGTGCTGATTTCCGCGGCGGGCAATGTTGACCTGGAAAGCGTGCAGGCGACATCCGACAGCAAGAGCAGCAGCAAGTCGGGCAGTACCAGCATCGGCCTTTCCGCAAGCATCGATGCCAGCGGCAATATCTTCAACGCTGGTCCGACGGCAAACGCCGCCTACGGTTCCGGCAAGCAGGTGGCAAGCTCGGTTACGCAAGTCAATTCGAATGTCAGCGGCACCAATACGGTGACCGTCGTCGCGGGTGACACACTGACGCTCGCCGGTGGCGTTCTTTCCGGTAAGACGGTCAACGCTACTGCCGCCAACGGCATCGTCATCGAGAGCCGTCAGGACACTGCATCCTATGATGAGAAGTCGAAGAGCGCCCAACTCGGCGTCAGTTCTGGCGGCATTAGTGGCGGCTATAACCAGGGCACGATCACCGGCGACTACGCGAACGTATCCCAGCAGAGTGGCATCTTCGCCGGTTCCGGCGGTTATCATGTCAACACGGACGGCACGATCAATCTGAAGGGCGGCTTCATCGGCTCGACGGCGATTGCTGCCAACAATAGTCTGAACGCCAACCAGATCCTTTATTCCGACATCGGCAACTCGATGTCGGCATCCTCCAGTAGCTACGGTTTTGGCCTGATCGGCGTCGGCATTCCGGTCCCGATTGTCGGTCAACCTGCCAAACAGAGCGACAACGGTGCAACGTTGGCGACGATCACGCCGGGCAACTGGAATCTGACGGGTCAAAGCCAGGATCTTTCCGGCCTTAACACTGATGCCTCCAAGGCCAACAAGACCGTCGATCCGTTCGACATCGACAAGCTAAAAGCCCAGCAGCAGAGCGCTGCGGCCTTGTCAACGCTCCTTAACATGGGCGTCGGCGAGCTTTCAGATCGGCTCGGCTTTGACGAGGGGTCTCCCGAAAAGGTTGCCTTGCATGCCGCCGTCGGCGCTATCGTGTCACAGGTCGCCGGCACCAACGTGGGTGCCGGTGCTCTCGGTGGTGCGCTGAGTGAAGTCGCCAATGGTGTGCTTCAACAGGTGCTGCAGACCAATCCTAATCTTACAGACACGCAGAAGAGCGCCATTACCCAGTGGGTAGCAGCCGCAGTCGGCGCTGCTGCCGGCGGAGGTACGGGCGCCGCCGCTGCGCTCGATAATGTCAACTATAACTATCTGACGCATAAGGAGGCTAAGGAGCTCGAACTCGCCGAATTGGCCTGCCGGGGCGGCAGCGCCAAGGATTGCAAGCGTCATGATGAGCTTCTCGATCTCTCTCAGGCGCGTGACGACCAACTAAAGAGTTGTGCCGGAAACTCATCGAGCGAATGTGTCAAAGCCAGAACCGATTTGCGCATTGCGGCGGCACAATATGTGGACGCTGCTCTGACAGGCGATGGCGACTACGTTACGCCGATCGGTGGGCTACAAAGGCAATGGGCGCTTTTGCAAGCTTATGACTATGCTGACGACAGCGATCTAGGCCAAATCGCCGATGCGGATCGTATCGCTGCAAATTTCAAGAGTGACGAAGCAAAGGCGCTACTCACGGCGTCAAAGAGCGGATTATCCGCCGCGCTTCGCAGCGAAATCCTTTATGGCATCGTAACGCTCGGCCAGAATGGACCATCTGGCAGAGGCCCCGGATCGAAAACAGCCGACGCTCTCGACGAAACACTCGACGCGGTTGGAGGCTGCATTGGAGGCCAATGTGCGACAGGTTGCTCGTTTGATGGCTCAACCCTCGTCAAAACGGTCGAAGGCTTCACTGCTATTCGGGAGATTCGTCCCGGAAAGACATTCGTTTGGTCGCGCGATGAACAAGGGCATGAAGGCTATAAACTTGCGCTTGCGAGGATTAGCGAGGAGCATAAGGAAACCGCCTATCTGACTGTCAAATCCGGTAAGAATGGGCAGAAACAGACAATCACGACCACCAAGAACCATCCGTTTTTCGCTGCCTTGGCCGAAGCGCGAGAGGTGCCTGTTTCATTGCCGGAAGGCCGCGTCTATCATGGGCCGATCAAGAACGGAGCCTGGGTTGCCGCGGGCGAGCTGCGGTCAGGAGACAAACTGTTCAACGCTGATGGAAGCTGGAGCTCGGTCATCGATGTCCGTGTCGAAGAAAGGCGGCTTAACGCTTACAACCTGACGATCGCTGATTTCCACACGTACTTCGTCAAACAAGCAAGAAGCAGTGTTGAACCTATATGGGTCCACAACTCTTGCGGTTCATCACCTACGCGCTTCATAGATGGCGTTAAGGTTGTCGATAAGAAAACTGGACAAGTTTTTGAGGGTACGGTCGATCTCGAACCGACGTTCAACAGAATAGCTAATGGGCAAAGCTTTCCGCATAAAAATGATGGAACGGTTTATAACAATTATCCTGATCGCGTCACGGGACAGTCGGCTTTACCCTTGCAGCCTAAAGGATATTACACGGAATTCGTAGTCCCGACTCAGGGGATCGGTGGGCCGGGACCGCAGCGTGTAGTGGTAGGCCAAGGTGGCGATATGTGGTACACACCTGATCACTACAAGACGTTCATTCAAGTAAAATAGCGGGAAGGTTGGCTTTGTTTTTCTTTGGCAAATGCCCAAAAGTATTCGATAGCGCTCTATACGCGCAGGTCGCCCCTGATATACTCACATCGGACGATCTTCTGTTAGATCTAAAAAATAAATTGAGGTTGCCAGATTATTTTGGTTTTAATTGGAATGCACTCTATGATTGCTTAAAGGATTTTCATTGGGTTGAGGAGGATGCTGTTATTCTCAATCATCCATATAGATTAAAGCTTCCGTCGGCGGATGCAGGCATCTATGCAGACATTCTAAATGATGCTGTCGCGTTTTGGCAGAGGGAAGGAAGAATTGAGTTCTGTGTCATATTTAACGAAGGAGACAGACAAGAGATTCTAAGTTACTTACCGTAATGTACCCGCAATAGTTGAAGACATTAGAATATGTAGATGCCGCGCTGATGGCGATGGCGAATATCCTACGCCGGTTGGAAGCCTGCAAAGGCAATGGGCTGTTCAGTTTCACACCGCTTTGACCCTGATTTGCATTTGAGGCGATCCATTCAGTGGCTGAGAGCCCGTTGACGACTTCGCGATATCGACATCCATGCTGGGTCCCGACGAAATGCAAAGTTGGGTGAAATCTCGACACAAATGAACAAGCCGGCGCACCAGATGGCTTGTAGTGGTGTCGCTGATGACCACCAAGACGATTTCAGCAGGTTCGAACGGCGTCCGGTTAGTCACATACTTGTGGCCTTCATCCATATCATAGCGCGGAGGCTGGCGTGAGGCGATGTAGGCTCCCAGGAATACGTTGATACCGATCGCGGCGAGCGTGGGAAGGATCTCGTTGACGTCCGCTTGTTTCTGAATGACTTCCGCGTAGGTCGGGTTATGTTCATCATGAGGATTATTGATGAGCTATGTCGCCTGGCACGCCTTCACCTTGTCGATAGAAAAGGACGGAGAGTTAACGCCAAGTTCGAGTACCCCGAAGGAAAGGCTTGACCCGCAACCTGATGTCCCTGTCGACCTGATCAGGGGCTCATGGATTGCTTTGGGATCACGCACGATGGCAGTGCCCAGAGTCCTGACACAGCAGGAGTTTTAGATGAGTTTGGCCCAAATCGCTGACGAGTTGCGGGCAAGCATTCTAAAGCGCGAAGAACGTATCGGCTTTATCAATGCATGGGATATCTTGCTGCTCCAAGAGAGGAAGTAATGAGATTCTTCGCAATTCTGAGTTCGATCTCCATCTTGGATTCCTCGATACGACGACTTCCACATCATTCCCGCAGGGCGGAACGCATTCGGACGGATGTTATTCTTCGTCGTCCCAGCGGGAGCCAACGGGGCCATTCTCACCATCAATAATGATCGGGATACCTCTGCTTGAGTGAGCACTATACCCGTGAAAAACAGGGCTTTGTTACTTCACGCGTAAGCCCGTAGCGGCTTTTCTCATGATCAGTTGACGGAATCGTCCGGATCGGGATCCTTGACCTTGGTGAAGAGGCTCTTCAGTGCGCTGGTCTTGGCTTTCGTCGCCTTGTTGGCCTTGATCGCGCGCGTCGCAGCCTTGGCCTGTTCCAGCATCATCTCGATCTGGATTTGCTGGATCTCGGTCAGGCGCTCCCATTGGCGATTGAGGAGGTGGTCGACCTTTTCATGCAGGTGGCGGATTTCCAGTTCGGCCTTCAGGTTGACTTTGTAGTCATTGAGGGCGCGCAGGCGATCCTTCTGTTCCTGGCGGCGCTGGCTCATCATGATGATCGGCGCCTGCAGGGCGGCGATCGTCGAGAGAATGAGGTTCAGCAGAATGAACGGATAGGCATCAAAAGCCTTGTTGTCGCCCATGAGGACATTGATGCCCATCCATACGGTCAAGAACAGACAGAAGGAGATGATGAAGGTCCAGCTGCCGCCGAATATCGCGACCCCGTCGGCCATCCGGTCGCCGATCGAGCGGTGGTCCTCGTAGTCCTCTTCGATGTTTTCGGCCAGCGTATCATGCGTCTTCAGGCTTTCGACGACCTCGTCCTCGAGGTTGGACAGCTCGCCACGCTCGTCGGTCAAAAGCTCGGCGATATACTGGGCGCGATAATCGTCCATGACCTTGCGGCTGATATAGTCGTCGGCGCGAAGCTCGGGATGCTTCAGCCGCATGAAGTCCGCCAGCGAGGGGCGGAGATCGTCGACATGCACAGCATCTTTTTTCTTCAGCACCTGACCGGTGATGGCATCGATCAGCTTGACGGACTTGGCCTTCGCCTGCGCGAGGCTTTTGGTATAATCGTCCATCTCCACAACGGTTGGGCTCTCGCCCTCGCCCGCGTCGAAATCGACAATGCCTTCCGCCGGCTCAAAGGTCTTCGTTTCTGTCATCTAAGGGGCTTTCTTTGACGTTTTCTCGCTCATTTAGCCAATAATGCGAACAGGAATATGACTGTTAGAAGACAGTGAAAATTGCGGCCGGTATAGACCGCTGCCGCCTATCCGCAACTTTACGCTTCCATCTGCTCCTATCCAGTTTTTAGCTTTATTATCCTAAGCAACGGCAAACGAAATCCACGATCCCCGCAATCCCCTCGCCCATTTTGACCATCAGATGCGAAAAACAACTGTTCCGGGCGATTTCGCAAACGTTTTCAAAAGCGTAGCGTGTTTCTGCGGAAATTTCTACCGATTCAATCAGGTTTTGAGTTTTCGCCCTCTTGACCAAGGGCGACCGACCCCTATTTGCCGCGATGCAGCAGATATTCGCCAGTGCGAATAAACATTAAAGTTTCAAAGGATTACATCGCATCAACAGGAGTTGGGCCTGTTGCCACGGGTTTTGCACATGTGCGGAAAGGATAGCTATGCACAATCCCCCGGCAAGAGACTTGGAGTCCGTCGCCCGGCAGGGTAGCCGCTTCAAGCGTATGGCTGTTAGGATACCGACTTATCTGACCGATCTCAAAGAGAATCCGGCCTGGTTGCCTATGTTCCTGTTGGCTCGAACCCTGCCGTTTCGGCGGATGCATTGGTTTGCCACCAAGCAGACCGTCAGGCTTCCGGTTTCCGGTGCCTCGATGTTTGCAGGCGTCGAGCGCAGCGCTGTCGTCAACGCCTTGCGGACAGATGGCATCTATCCCAGCCTGACGCTGCCGGATCACATCCATCGTGAGATTGCCGAATTCGCGCTGGCGACCGGCTGCTACGGCAATTTCAACAGGCAGCTGGAATTCGTCGCAAGCGAGCATTCGCAGGCGGAGGCGCGATTCGGGCGGCCGATCCTGAGCGGGCACTTCTTCGAGCGTTCGCTCGATTGCGAGGCCGTCATGGCGGTTCAGCGCGATCCGCTGCTGATTGACGTTGCCCGCCAGTATCTCGGCGGCCAGGCCAAGGTCATCACGACACGCATTTGGTGGAGCTTTCCGACCCAGGCGTCCGAAGCCGACAGGAGCCTCGCCTCGCTCGACAAGTATCACTTCGATCTCGACGACTGGCGAATGCTCAAGTTCTTCTTCAATCTTGTCGATGTAGATGAGGGCACCGGCCCGCATGTCTTCGTCAAGGGAAGCCATAAGCGCCGCCGGGTCCGGCATCAGCTGACCTTGCTTGTCGGGCATCCTGCCAACGAAGTGCTCGACTACTACGGGCAGGCCAATGCGCTGACGCTGACCGGCAAGGCCGGCTCCGGTTTCGTTGAAGATCCCTTTGGCTTCCATATGGGCACCGTGCCAACGCAGAAGCCGCGGCTGATGATGGAGGTGGGTTTCGGCGTCTCGAAGCCTTCGCAGCGCCGTTTCCATGGGGAACCAGTCCTGCGCTGAAGCAAGTCGCGCAAAAGCGTAAAAGCGGTTTGCGACAACGACATGCGCAAAATAAAAGGCGCATCCAGCCTGGCATCACGGAGCGCCAATAGTAAATGGCGCTCCCGTCTGATCGACCTCAGGCCGAGCGCGCGAAACGCCTGGCAATCAGATGATCGAGCGCGATGCGGCCAGGGCCGCCCGCTATGATCACCAGAAAGCAGGTTGCCCATGTGCCATGCGTCGGCCAGGCATCGGGATAGACGAAGATCTCGATAACAAGTGTCATGCCGAGGAGCGCCAGCGCCGAGAGCCGGCTTGCGAAGCCGATGACCAGCAGAAATGGGAAGAAGTGTTCGCTGAAGGCGGCAATATGCGCGGCGATCCAGGGATCGACCAGCGGCAGCTTGTATTCCGTCTGGAAGAGATAGACGGCATTGTCGGTCACGTGCCAGCTATCGACTTTCGTCTGCCCGGATTGCCAGAAGACGGCGGCGATCGACAGCCGCGCAATGAGAGCGATCAAATCGTGCGGGATGCGGTCGAGAAGTTTCAGGGCGCCGTAGAGCCTTTGGGGCACGGTTTCGCGTTCGGCCGAAGCGGCCGTCATCATCTGGTTCTGCATGTCGGTTCTCCCGAGAGCATGATGCCGAAGTGCGAGGGGATTTCGGACGACCTCATGCTCGATTTGTTTGATTTTAGGCGGATTCAGATTTCAGGTCGTTTCGACCTGAAATCATCCGGCTCCAGCGTTCAGCGAATGGCCATGAAAGCGCCTGCCGTGAACGCACCGGCAAGATTGGCGGAAAGATCGAAATTGGCGGCTTCGGCGAGAGCGGCTTCATAGGCCCCGCCAAGTGCTGCGCCGGCAAACAGCTGCTCCAGAAAGGTTGCGCCACCCGGCGGCAGGCGATGCACCTCGACGATCATCTTCGGGCGGATGACGAGAGCATCCTCACCCGTCCAATCGGCGATATCGGCAAGCTCGATTTCGCCGGTGTTCATCGCCCAGATGGTGATGGCCGGATGGGCGGAACGTGCCACCGAGGCGGAAGGATGCGGCACGAAAGTCAGCTCCGTCAGGCCTGCTGGCTCGATGGTCGTCAGGAGAACCGCATCAAGCGGCACGGCGTCCGCCGCGTGATAAGCCCGTCCCCGCAGCGCTTCCAATCGCATGACATCGCGCAGATAGGGGATTTCCCGTGCCGGTTCGAAACTCTCGACGAAATCGGGGAAATCATCGCCATAGGCAAGCAGCAGCGGCGATCGCGGCGGGTGCAACTGGATGAATTCATGCGCCATGGCAGCGAAGAATTCCTCACCGACGATTCTTTCCGCGGCCGGGAAGCGGGAGGCGAGTGCGCCGATCAGGCCGATGGCGACATTATTGCGGTAGACGCCGAAACGTCGCGCCGGCCGTGGGCCGTTCCAGGCTGTCAGGCCCTTCGGTACGGCGCGGTCGGGATCGACGAGCGCTGCGGCGAATTCGCTTTGAGTGGCGAGAGACATGGATCCCTCCTCAGGCTGCCCAACGTGCGGCGGCGCGTTTCAAAATAGCGTCGGCAGCTTCAGCCTCTGCCCGCAAAACCGGCCATTCCGGCACGTCGTTATCCCATTCGACCAGGCTGGCGATTGGCCCGGTGCGGCCGATCAGCTCCTCGTAAAGTTCCCAAACGGGGTCCTTGACCGGCGTATCGTGGCTATCGATCAAAAGCGGCGCACCGGCATCGTCGATGGTCTCCGAATGTCCGCTTAAATGGATTTCGCGCACCCATTGCACCGGAAAGCGCTTGAGATAGGCTCGCGCATCCATGTGATGATTGGTGGCGGCGACGAAGACATTGTTGACGTCGAGCAGCAGACCGCAGCCGGTGCGTTTGGCGACTTCGGCCAGAAATTCGGTTTCCTCGATCGTGCTCTCTTCGAAGAGCAGGTAGGTAGCCGGATTCTCGAGCAGCATTTGGCGACCGAGTATTGTCTGCACCTGATCGATATGGGCGCAGACCTGCGAGAGCGTCACTTCGGTATAGGGCAGGGGCAGGAGATCGTTGAGAAAGGTCGTATCGTGCGTCGACCAGGCGAGGTGCTCCGAAAAACTCTCCGGCTCGTAGCGATCGCAGACAATCTTCAGGCGAGCAAGATGCTCTTTGTCCAGTGCCTGCATCGAGCCGATGGAAAGGCCGACGCCGTGGATGGATAGCGCATAATCTTGACGAAGCCTGCCGAGCTGCGCATGTGGCGGACCGCCGTCGCCCATATAGTTTTCGGCATGGACTTCGAAGAAGCCGATCGGCTGCGCGGCGCCATTGATCGCGGCAAAATGTTCCGGCTTGAAGCCGACGCCGGCACGGCGGGGAAGTTCTGACGGTTTCATTGCGGGCCTCCGGGTTCGGGCAATTCCAGCAAAGTTGAAGCGGTTTGCGTTCGGAAGGCGGGCGGCGCTCGTAAAAGGCTGCGCCGCCCACGCGTTTGCGCTGCCTTGTCAGACCGGGGCTGGACCCTGTGCCAGGGTACCGTGACCGCTCGGCGTCTTGATCGTCTCGCAGGTCCCGGCGGGAACCAGCTTCCACGAGTTCCGCTGGTAGTCGACTTTCGACGTGCCGGCACAGGTCGTGCCGGGGCCGGCGGCGCAATCGTTCTGGCCCTTGAGGGCAACGCCGTAGCATTTTTCCTTGGCATCGGCGGCCGAGGCGGTCGTTGCGCCGGCAACCAGCGTCGCTGCGGCTGCGACCGAGGCGGCCAGGGCGAGTGCGGACATTTTGTTCATGGCAAACTCCTTACGAGCGATGGTTGACAATCGATCCGGTTTCGGATCAGGCCGGGGTCAGTGAGCCATGACCCTTCGGGGTTTTCATCGAGGTGCAGGTGCCCGTCGGAACAAGCTTGAAGGACATCTTGTCGTAGCTCATGGTCGACTTGCCGGCGCAATCGTGCTTGCCGGCGGCGCAGTCGTTCTGACCCTTCAGGGCGACGCCGTAGCATTTTTCCTTGGTATCGGCAGCCGAGGCCGGGGCGGCGACGGATGCGAGTGCCGAGGCGATCGAGCCGGCGATGGCCAGGGTGAGGATGCTGTTCTTCATGGATCTGTCTCCTAGATGGATGCGAGCCGTCATTGGCTTGCATCGAGGTCTACGGAGCGTCTGGAGCGGATGTTACAGCCGCATTGGAATTTTTTTCGAGATGGCGTCATTTATATTGTGCCGGCTATCTGCTGCGGCGGGCAATAGCCGAGCAGGTGTGGCGGTGAGGCTGGCATGTGCATGGATAGCAGACGCATCCGGCGGAGAATCTGTCGCGGAGACGAAAGGGCTTGAAAAATAGTTGCCGTTGCCGGTAACGAAAGCTTGCGGTCCCGCGTAGAGGAGATGTCGGATGAATCATTCGGCGCGCGAAGAGGAATGGGCAGTCTGGATGCGCGCGGCCATCGGCGGCGATGCGCAGGCCTATCACCGTTTCCTCATCGCAGTGACGCCGCGTCTGCGTGCCATGGCGAAAAGACGCTGCGATCAGCTGGGCGCACCGGTAAGTGAGGCCGAGGATGTAGTTCAGGAAGTGCTGCTGGCCGTCCATCTGAAGCGCGGCACATGGGATTCATCGCGTCCGATCGGCCCCTGGCTGTCGACGATCGTGCGCAACAAGCTGATCGACAGCCTGAGACGGCGCGGGCGGCATATGAGCGTACCGATCGACGATGTGATCGATTTCCTGGAGGCGGAAGAGCATACCGACGCCTTGGACCGGCTCGATGTCGATCGTATGCTGGAACAGTTGAAGGATCCGGGGAAGACGATCGTGCGCTCGATTTCCGTTGACGGAGCCAGCGTACGGGATACGGCGGACCGACTGAAGATGACGGAAGGGGCGGTGCGCGTGGCGCTGCACCGCGCGCTAAAGGCGCTTGCGGCTTTGTATCGGAGTGAGACCAGTGAAAACCGATGACCTCATCAATCTTCTGGCGCAGGACGCGCCGGTCCGCATGCGGATCGGCAAGGTCCTGACCCTGGCGGTCGTCGCAGGCATCCTGATCAGCGGCGGTGTCTTCTTCGCCATGATCGGCTTTCGAGCCGATATCGATACAGCCATGGAGACTGTCCGTTTCCTGTTCAAATTCGTCGTGACCATCGCGCTTGCCGCAACGGCCTGCGCTGTCGTCTTCCGCATCGGGCGGCCGGGCGCATCGCTGCGTCTATGGGGCTGGACGCTGCTCTTGGCGCCCATCCTGCTGCTTGCCGCCGCGGCCATCGAAATGGCCGTCATGCCGGCCGACAGCTGGAGTGCGCGGATGATCGGCCACAACGCCCGCTTCTGCCTGACGCTCATCCCGCTTTTGTCGATCGGCCCGCTCGCCTGCTTCATTTTCGCCCTGCGCCAGGGCGCGCCGGAAAAGCCGGGTGCGGCCGGCGCCGTCGCCGGCCTTGCCGCTAGCGGCATCGCCGCAACCTTCTATGCCTCCAACTGCACGGACGACAGCCCACTTTTCGTCCTGCTCTGGTACCCGATCGCGATCGCCATGGTGACGGCAGTCGGATATGTCCTCGGCAGGCGCCTGTTGCGCTGGTGAAATAACCAATCCTAAACTTCCACCAGGGGCCATCATCTTGAGCATCGACGGTGCTCCACCAAAAAAATGCATTTGCCTGCGTTAAACTATTTGCATCTGCGACGAATTCTATTATAGAGGCCCAGCCTTCACCGCGAAGGGTTTTATCGCCTGGCGGTCGTTGGGGAATAGTTCAATGGTAGAACGACGGACTCTGACTCCGTTAATCTTGGTTCGAGTCCAGGTTCCCCAGCCAATTTCAAGCTTCCCGATTTGAATAAACATTTTTGGTTTGCCTCTGGTGCTTGAGGCGGATATCCGTCTTCCTATGATTGAAATCTTTTTGAAGGAGAAAACTGCTCCTTGTCATGAGATTTGATTTGTCTTGGATTGTGTCGACAATTTAGCTGCGTGCCTAAAATGGATTTTAGATGACGATATTGGTTTCGGGTGGAGCCGGGTTTATCGGCGGGAACTTTGTCTTGGACTGGCTTGAGCGACACGACGAGACGGTCGTCAATCTGGACAAGCTGACCTACGCCGGCAATCTAGATACGCTGAAGGGATTGAAGGGTGATGATCGCCATGTGTTCGTGCATGGCGATATTGGCGATCGCGAGCTGGTAAGCGATTTGCTGGCGATGCACCGGCCGCGTGCGGTCATCAATTTCGCAGCCGAAAGCCATGTCGACCGCTCCATCCATGGCCCCGGCGATTTCATCCAGACGAATATTGTCGGTACCTTCAATCTGCTGGAAGCTGTGCGCGGCTATTGGGATGACTTGCCGGATGGGGAGAAGCAAGGCTTCCGCTTTTTGCATGTCTCCACGGACGAGGTCTATGGCACACTGTCGAAGGATGATGCGCCGTTCAACGAACTCAATCGTTATGAGCCGAACAGCCCCTATTCGGCCAGCAAGGCGGCCTCCGATCATCTTGTGCGGGCATGGCAGCATACTTATGGCCTGCCTGTCCTAACGACGAACTGCAGCAACAATTACGGGCCTTACCATTTTCCGGAAAAGCTGATCCCGCTGGTGATCCTGAACGCGCTTTCGGGAAAGAGCCTGCCGATCTATGGCGACGGGCAGCAGATCCGCGACTGGCTTTACGTCCGGGATCATTGCAGCGCCATTCGCCGCGTCTTGGAAGCCGGCAAGCTCGGTGAGACCTATAATGTTGGCGGGTGGAACGAGAAACCGAATCTCGATGTCGTGCATACGATCTGCGCCATCCTCGATGAGTTGAGGCCGAAGGCCGATGGCGGCCGCTACAGTGATCAGATTACCTTCGTTAGGGATCGGCCCGGTCACGATCGTCGTTATGCGATCGATGCCCGCAAGCTCGAGCGTGAACTCGGCTGGAGGCCTGAGGAGACGTTCGAGACTGGCATTCGCAAGACAATCACATGGTACCTCGAAAACCAGGACTGGGTCCGTAACGTCACCAGTGGTGCCTATCGTGAATGGGTCGGCAAGCAGTACGAGGCCCAGTTGTGAGTACCATTCTGGTCACTGGCGCCAACGGCCAAGTCGGTTTCGAGCTGCAGCATTCGCTCGGCACCCTGGGGAATGTCGTTGCTCTGACGCGCGGAGGCATGGATCTGGCCAACGAAGCCAGCATCCTTGCCGCTCTTGACGAACATAAGCCCGGCGTCATCGTCAATCCGGCCGCCTATACGGCGGTGGATCGGGCCGAGAGCGATAAAGAGCTGGCGATGGCAGTCAATGCCGCAGCTCCGGGGATACTGGCGCGCTGGGCGGCGGACAATGGTGCCTGGCTCATCCATTACTCCACAGACTATGTCTTCGACGGCACGAAAGCTGATCCCTATCAGGAAGACGATGCGGTCAATCCGCAGTCCGTCTATGGCGAAAGCAAATGGCGAGGCGAAGAGGAGCTGCGCGCCTCCGGCGCGCATCACGCCATTTTGCGCACCAGCTGGGTCTATGGTCATCACGGCAGCAACTTCCTGAAGACTATTCTTCGGCTGGCGGGTGAAAGAAGCGCACTGAACATCGTTGCCGACCAGGTTGGTGCGCCGACGTCGGCGGCCTTGATTGCCGATGTTACACGCAGGGTGATCGCGCGCATCATGGCTTCGCGAGCTCCAGGTGACTTCTCTGGGACCTATCATCTTACGGCACAAGGCAGCACCTCCTGGTATGGTTATGCGGCGCATATCGTTCGTGAGGCATTGGCAGCAAACGTTGGGCTTGCGCTGTCTCTCGATGCGCTGAAACCGATATCGACAGCTGAATACCCGACCCCTGCGAAGCGCCCGGCCAATTCGCGACTGGATTGTCGAAAGCTGATGGATCGTTTCGATATTGCGCTTCCTCTCTGGCAGAAGGGCGTCGACGACGTCCTGGCGAGATTGATAGCTGCCCGGAATTGAAAACCGTAATTTTGCCGATGATTTCCGGCCATGTCCTCCCGCCGGTGAGACAGAGGCAAATGCACCAAGGACGAGACGCAGGATCATGACGAAGGCACGTAAAGGAATCATACTCGCCGGCGGATCGGGAACACGGCTCTATCCGCTGACGCTTGCGGTCAGCAAGCAGCTCCTGCCGATCTACGACAAGCCAATGATCTACTATCCGCTGACGACTTTGATGTTGGCGGGTATCCGCGAGATCCTCATCATCTCGACGCCGCAAGATACGTCTCGCTTCGAGCAATTGCTCGGCGATGGCAGCCAATGGGGCATAGAGCTTGACTATGCCGTTCAGCCCAGCCCCGACGGTCTTGCCCAGGCCTTCCTGATCGGCGAAGCGTTTCTGGATGGCGCGCCTTCCGCCCTGGTTCTGGGAGACAACATTTTTTACGGGCATGATTTTACCCGATTGCTGCACGAGGCGAGCACCAAGGAGACGGGTGCGACGGTCTTTGCCTATCACGTGCAGGACCCGCATCGCTATGGCGTGGTCGAGTTCGATCAGAGCGGCCGGGCGATCAGCCTGGAGGAAAAGCCGAGGATGCCGAAGAGCAATTATGCGGTCACCGGCCTCTACTTCTATGACGAAACCGTCGTCGACGTCGCTAAATCCATCCGTCCGTCGCCGCGTGGCGAGCTGGAGATCACCGATGTCAATGTTCACTATCTGCAGGCCGGGCGGCTTGACGTCCAGACCATGGGTCGCGGCTATGCCTGGCTCGACACCGGAACGCATGAGTCGATGCTGGAGGCCAGCCATTACATTGCGACCATTGAAAACCGACAAGGCCTGAAGGTGGCCTGCCCCGAAGAGATTGCCTATCGCAGCGGCTGGATCAGCGCGTCTGATGTCGAGGCGCTGGCGAGCCCGCTGAAGAAGAATGCCTATGGGCAATATCTTCTTGGGATCTTGCGCGAGCAGATATTCTAACCGCTAAGGCGCGCTTTATGCCGGCGCATCTTCCCTTGCAAACAATCCGAACAGGACGACGAATGAAAGCCATCGATACCACTATTCCCGATGTCAAGATTATCGAGCCGACGGTGTTTGCAGACGATCGCGGCTTCTTCTTCGAAAGCTTCAATCAGGCGAAGTTCGAAGCAGCGATCGGCCGAAGTGCCGATTTCGTGCAGGACAATCACAGCCGGTCGGGCAGGGGCGTTCTACGCGGCCTCCACTATCAGCTGCCGCCGCATGCGCAGGCGAAGCTGGTGCGAGTTGTAGTTGGCGAAGTCTATGATGTTGCCGTCGACATCAGGAAATCTTCACCGACATTCGGTCAATGGGTCGGCGTTCTTCTGTCTGCGGAAAACAAGCGCCAGCTCTGGATCCCGGAAGGGTTCGCCCATGGCTTCCTGACGTTGAGCGATGACGTGGAGTTTCTCTACAAAACCACCAACTATTACGCGCCGGAGAGCGATCGCGGCATCCGTTGGAACGATCCGAAGATCGCTATCGATTGGAAGGTGACGGAAGCGCTCACGCTCTCCTCCAAGGATCAGCGGCAACCCTTGTTGGCGGATGCCGAACTATTCGATTGATATCGGCTTCGCCATCAGACCCGATTGTAATCGTCGCTGAGCCTAATGATATCGTTTTCGTCGAGTAATTCGCCGTATTGAATTTCGATAAAAACCAAGGGCTTATCTCCGGTGCACGAAACACGATGTTTCGCGTTGAGCGGAATATCGACTGTATGCCCGAGCTGCAGAGCGTGTTCCGTTCCGTCAATCTCCGCAATGCCCTCTCCTGAGACGGCGGTCCAACGTTCGGAGCGGTGGTTGTGATACTGCAGCGACAGGCGCTCACCGGGGTTCACGACAATGCGTTTTACGACGTGGCTATCACCGATATCGAGCACATGCCATGTGCCCCAAGGGCGTTGATCGTTGTCGCCAACCTTATAAAGACTTCCGGACTTCATGAAATTTCCGTTGTAAAAGCGTCGATCGCCACCGCACGACGGGGAATTCAGGGCGGGATTAATTCAGCTGCGAGGGCAGATCAAGCCCCTTGCGCGACGATGCAGTCAATATTGATACAACCGCCGCTACTGCGGGTCATTGCTCAGAAGGCTTCGAGGTTGAAGACGTTTTCAGAGGTCAGCGATGCACTAGTGACGTAGCGGTCGGTTTTCGTTACAGGAATGAAATGCGCGTTCTACATTTTTTCAAAACATATTGGCCCGACACATTCGGCGGCGTTGAGCGGACGATCCATGCGATTGTCAACGGCACTGCTAAGTATGGCGTGGAGTCCGATGTTCTCTCACTGAGCAAGAAGCCGTTGGAAAACAGCGTCGAACTCGATGGTCATATGGCGCACAAGGCCAAGCTCAATTTCGAATTCGCGTCGACCGGTTTTTCATGCGAGGTATTTGGACGTTTTCGAGAATTGAGCCGAAAGGCCGACATAATTCACTATCACTTTCCGTGGCCATTGATGGACATCGTCCATCTTGTCACCCATGCCGGCAAGCCAGCCATCGTAACCTACCATTCCGACATCGTTAAGCAAAAGCTCCTGCTGAAGCTCTACGAGCCTGTTATGCATCGCTTTCTCACGAGTGTTGATAGGATTGTAGCCACATCCCCTAATTACCTGGCGACGAGCGAGGTACTGCAGCGTTACAAAGATAAAACAACTGTCATTCCACTTGGGCTGGATGAAGCGGATTATCCCAAAGCGAGCGATCAGGATAAAGCACGTTGGCGCGCACGGCTTCCTAAACCGTTCTTCCTTTTTGTCGGGGTATTGCGTTACTATAAAGGCATTCACATCCTTCTTGAGGCCGCGAGACGGACGAATACGAACGTTGTCATCGTCGGCCAAGGTCCAATGGAAGCTTCGTTGAAGAGCTTCATGAAACAGCATGATCTACACAACGTGTTTTTTCTAGGAGCGCTACCCGATGTGGACAAGACCGCGCTTCTCGAATTATGCAGTGGTGTTGTATTTCCTTCTAATCTTCGTTCTGAGGCATTCGGCCTTTCGCTTGTCGAAGCTGCGATGTTCGCTAAACCGATGATCTCCTGCGAAATAGGAACGGGCACGAGCTTCGTCAATCAAGATTGTAAAACAGGCTACGTCGTGCAACCAGACGATCCATCAGCTCTTGCAAAAGCAATGGAACGTCTTGTAGACGATGGTGAATCGATTGCGTCTTTGGGTGCGGCCGCTCGCCTGAGATACAAGGAATTCTTCACGGCAGAACAAATGGGCCATAAATATGCTACCGTCTATGATGAATTACTAACGGAACTCGGAACAGAAAGATCTATGCGCGCCAAATGATCGGGATGCCTGACACTACACTTATTTAAAAGGCCGCAACACTCGTCGCAATACTCGCCACAGCAAGACCGCTCCGGGCAGACTTTTGATTGTCCATTTAATGCGCTCGCGATGACGCATCGCCGATGCTTCTGCGCCAACAAATCCTTTTCGCTGCAATCTCAGGAGCTTATGCAGGAAGCGATAAAAGTCCCGATGTGCGAATCTTGTTATGGAAAGATATTGATCTGCAAACTTAACGTCATGTTCAGTAAGATCGGGAAAGGGCGTCGTTTGCACAAAATATGGAAGAAGTTTCGAAGTCTCCTCCCACTCTTCGCACCCTTTGAGATAAAAAGCCCTTGCCGCTTTTCCCAGCAATTCAGCGCGAGCTAAGGTAAGGCCACCGTTATTTCCAGAGGGCTTTATCTTCTCAAAAGAAGCAGGGGAGTCATAATCAATGAGTATACCGTTCACACCGTCAATTATGTACTCATTTGCCGTGGGTTTATCATGAGCTATTACGCACATACCCCTTGCCATCGCTTCGATTAGAGGGTGTCCTATGCCCTCGGTGCGACGAGGGCTCAAGAATACATTCGAAGCTTCGAGCGCTTTCCGATATTCAGAGGCATCCTCGCCGAAATGAGTGACAGTGCACCCCCAATCGGGCTTCCAATCCTCTGCAGATTGTGTGTCGGGCGCATTATGGATATGGAGCGACGCAACCGCGCTGCCGAGAACAGACCTAGCGAATTTATAGTGAAGCCCGTCTTCAGGTCGGCGTTGCCAAAAGAAGCCGCGCAATATTCCAAACTTGGCTTGCGGCAAGTCCATTTTTGCCACGCCGAAATATTTCGCGTAGATGCTTTCAATTCCCAGCGACTTGTGGAGCAGGTGCAGCTTTTCGCTGAAGTTAATGAACCGAGCCTGTCTCATTGACAGCCAGTACCAGTCCGGAGCTGTCTCGACACCATCAAACATTGGCACGCAGACGACTCTCTTGCCACGCGTTAGGAAATATGGCGCGCAAAACTCCGTCTGCCAACATACCACCAAGTCATAATCAGAATCAGCAATTTCTCGCATCGTGGACCGCGGATCGGGGTCCAGGTAAAACACGTGAACAACAAAGCTCTCCGAAAGAATCTCAACGAAGAAATTACTTGACCGCGTCTTTCGATGGAAAGGATGGTCGATGAAGGCAATTTTAGGCATGGTCATTGTTAAAACTTTCAAGAATAGCCTTAAGACCGAGTTCAAAATCCGACTGATACAAAGCTCTGGCAGCCGATACGCGTTGCTCGACGTCTTCCTTTGACCATTCAGCTAGTTCGAGTATCTTATCGCTAAACTCGAAATCGCTTGTCGCCACCAACCCATTTCCATACTTCCTAACAAGTTCGGAAAATCCCAATCCAGTACTACAAACGACTGGCCTACCTACCGCCAGCCCTTCTTGATAGACGGCGGATCCTCGTAGAGCATAGGTTTCTGCATCATACGGGAGAATTAGAATGTCCGACTTTCTGTAGATCTCGTCGATCTCCGCTTGTTTCAATCTCGCCGGTCGCAAGATTAGATTCGGAACATGTTTAAGTATGCTCTGATATCTCGCACGAAACTGATTATCGGTGCGCCTCATGTCCTGAATATCAAAGTAAAATCTATCCAGAGCACCCTTACTTTGCAGTCCACAGATAATCGCATAGAGGCGCATGAATCCTTTATCGATTCTTCCTTGGCCGGGAGAGGTCACAACCTTAACGCTATCCCACGTAATCACCTCTTGCTTGCTTGCCAGAGGATAGGGCATATAGGTCACTGGACATCCAATTAGTCGTTCCAGCAACTCGCAGTATGGCGGCGTCTCAGCCGAAACGGACAAATGAATTTTGTCGGCCAACGCCCGACGAATTTCAGATACAAACTGCGGGCGTCCCGATTCCAAGGTATAATTCGCGCTCTCCATGACGCCGATCATACGAAAATGAACCTTCGGTCTCTGTGCCAAAGGAAGTTTTCGAATTATATCAAGCAAAGAAAGGCAGCCGTAATATTCGGCACTTGGAAAGAAAATTACATCATCCGGACCGACTTTGTACCGCTTAAACACGTCCCGCCAGTCACGCCGGGTCCTTGCTCGAACGTAATCATATCGAAGAAAGATACTGAGGCCGGTGTAGAATGCGCGGCGCGCTAATAATTTGAGCAGAGGAACGTAAGAAACTTCCTTTGCAACAGTATTCCGCTGATTCTTTGAGATGCGTGTTGCGGGCGCCTCAATCAAACCATCATATGGGTAGCTCAACACTCGATCGACTAAAGACGCTTGCTCGGCCTCATCCGGCAACTTACGAGTTGCGAGACACATTGATGAGTCAAAAAAAGGCCGCAGCGCCTGCTCAAAGAGAACCAAACCATTTAAATTATGGCCATACGGCAGAACGCACATATGATCAACGAGCAGCACCCTGCTCGATTGTGACGCAACATTATTTTCCATTCGCCATTTCCGCACACATTGCTATCGCCCGATCTAAAGGTAGCATTCTCCTATCGGAAATAGGCAGCCGCGACGTCGCGACTTGGCCCATCCATTTTTATACGACCGTGCTCGAGCCAAATGATTCGATCGCAATTATTCAGCAGCAAATCCTTTGAATGGCTTGCCAATATGAGAATTTTTGTCGCGTTAACTACTTGATGCAGGCGCTCATTGGCTTTTGTTTGAAACTCCTCGTCGCCAGTAGAGAGCCACTCGTCCATAATCAAAATTTCCGGTCGTACGGCGGTCGATATCGAAAATGCTAGCCTCAATTGCATGCCTGATGAATAGGTGCGGAACGGCATGTCGAGGAAATCGCCCAGTCCCGAAAATTCGGCTACCTGGTCAAATTCTCGCTTCAAGACAGCAGGCGCCATTCCCATCATCGCGGCGCGAAGTCGTATGTTCTCTCGGCCTGTGGCCTCTGGATCTATCCCCAAGGAGATATTAATCAGCGACACGCATTCCCCATTGATCAATGCGGCTCCTCGTGTCGGGCTATAAATTCCTGCTAAAACGCGCAGCAACGTCGTCTTGCCGGCTCCATTGTGTCCGACCAAGCCAAGGCGGTCCCCCTCGGCGAGCGTAAGGTTGATATCTTCTAAGCTTTTCACGACGACATGGCCATCTGAACGCTGGCCGATTATTCCACCTGTTGCTATATCCAGCACGCGGTTTTTAAGAGACCGCGCACGGGCGTTAAATACGGGGAATTCAACAGAAACATTTTGAAGCGAGATTGAGGTCATAAAATTTTCCGCGCTACAGCCAATATGCAATGCGTTTGCGGTAGTTGCCAAAAAATAAAATTGCGACGGCCCAACCTAAAAACATTAATAATACACATACCACCCAGTTCAGCGTTGAGGGATAGACGCCTAGCAAGGGCGATCTCACGACGTTAACAAAATGGTAGAAGGGATTAAGCATCAACAGATCCTGAACAATACCTGGCGGCAAGGTTTCCTGCTTCCATATGACGGGGGTCGCATAAAAAACAACCTGAAGCGCGTTTTGTACCACTTGGGTCATGTCACGGTAGCGCGTGCAAATTACACTTAAAATCAATGCAATCCACAACAAGTTCAATGTAACAAGAATAAATCCAACTGGCGCAAGTAGCACGATCCAATTGGGCGCATGAAGGAAGACAAGTAACACAAAAGGAAAAACGACAATATTATGGGCGAACATAATTGCGTTCCTCCATACCAACCTCATGATATGCGTAAAGATCGGCATCCTTACCTGTAGAATAATACCTTCTGCCGAGATCAGGCCAACACAGCTCTCAGCGAGCGTCGTGGATATAAAGCCCCAGATGATTAGGCCTGCACATAGATACGGCAGAAAATCCTGCATTGGGCTTCGGAACAATGTACCGAAAATTACACCGATAGCCGCGATTAGCACAGCCATATTAATGGAAAGCCAAAAGGCCCCGACCTTCGACCTACGATATCGTTGAGCAATATCTTGCCACCCAAATACCGCAGCTAGGTGATATTTTCGGAGTGCTTCAGTAATATCCGCTACGGCTTCAATCATACGGTCGTGAGTGGTCAACATCGACGAAACCCATTTTTACGCTTTCACCGGCCGGGAGCCAAAATTTGACGGGGGTCTATCGCAAACAGCCGTTTTAGTAAATGGGTGACAATTTTTGATGCGCTAAAAGTGCTTTGAAAAGCGATTCCCAGCGATTTCAGCGCCTACGACTACGTTCGTAAATGGTTTTTGGCATACGGAGGCGAGTTCAGCAGTATGGACATCGTTCCGCGGCTGGCGAGGGTAAAGGTGCCGTGATGACCGTGCATCAGATTGCACCTCGTCGTGGCCGGCGTCAACGATATCAACGTCTGGCAATTGCGCTCTTGCCGAGCTTCGACGCACACTGCGGTGCGAGCCCGACAGAATGATCGCCCTTCTTTGGCAGACCTGTGCCGTCGATGACCAGAAACGAACCTGAAACTCAGACAATTCTGCAGGCCGCGCCGCCAATTCCACCTTAAGAGGACCGGCATCCCAAATCCCATCCGAGATGAAATGATGCAGAGATCATAGTGATGAGGTGCAAGCCGTTCCGGCATCTGCTCGATGCTCTTGCGATCGCCGGGGGTCAATAAGACCCGAAATATACACCGGCCATATCTGCTGCCGCTTCTTGTGACCAAGCTTCGCGACGAACGGCTTAAGCCAATGAGCAAGTATAACATCCTACTCCGCCATCTCGCGCATCCGTTGAAGTGTCCCTCATCATCGCCAATGGAAACGTAATCCACCAAAGGAGCGCTAAGAGGTCCAGCTATCTGACGATAGTGCTCGAAAAAATTCAGCTTATCTTGACTGTCGACATTTCCGCGCCCTAATTGCGCGAATGGAAAGTGAAAACTTCAAGCCGATTGAGGGACTGCGCGCTTATTTGGCGTTTTGGGTCGCTATTGGGCATGGCTTGCAGTTGTCCGGATACTTAAGTCTACCCCCGCCATTCAGTATGTTGTTGGACGGATGGGCTCCGGTAGCTGTATTTATGATCGTCAGCGGTTTTGTGATCACGCATTTGCTTTCGACGCGTAAGGAGCGATACGGCTATTACATCACAAGACGGTTTTTTCGCCTCTATCCTGCGTTCGTTTTTGCTTCCGTCATCGGATATTTTGTCATGGGAATGTGGTCTGAGACCACTGCGGCCGCTCCATGGAGGACTGCCGTGGGCTGGGATTGGTACAATGGTTATGTTCGCTCGATAACTAACCAGACCTACCATAATACATTGCCGCACCTAATCGCTCACGCCACGATGCTCCATAGTGCGATACCTTATGAGATATTGCCGTTGGCCGCAGCAACATTTTTGCCGGCTGCTTGGAGCATATCGCTTGAATGGCAGTTTTATTTAGTCGCTCCGCTGTTGATTCATGCCACACGTAATTTTTATGCGATGTCCGCAAGTATTCTTGTTTTCGGGATTGGATACTGGGCGACGTCGAGGGGCTATCTTGGAAGTTATCAGCTTAACGCTTTTCTCCCGGCGGCCATCTTTTACTTTATCGTCGGTATCGCTTCACGTTTGAATTTTGAGAAATTGCGTCAGGCGCGCAATCCAATAAAGCTCGTTGCCATCGCGGTTATGGTCGTTCTAGCCGTTACATCATCGGCTCCAGAGCCGCTCGTGGTGTGGTTCGTGTTCTATTCGCTAATGACATTTCTTACGCACGAAAGCGGGCTGTCCAAATTGTTTAACTCCGTTTTTTCGTCGGATTACCCTAGATTCTTGGGAACGATATCTTATTCGCTTTACCTATTGCACCGCCCAATGCAGGTCGTATTGGGTTTTGCGGCCGTCTCACTCTTCGAGATGAGCCGACCTGCAATGTTCTTCGTACAAATTCTGGCGGTGTTGTTGGCGCTCCCAGTGGCATATTTATCGTTCGAGTTCATTGAGCGGCCGGGGATTGCTTTTGGCAAATTAATGGCTGAACGGAAATTTAAACGTGCCGAGGTATCTGCCGTGAAGATCTAGTTTCGCGGAGATTTGAAAATTGAAGGCCGGCGGCTACCGGCGCGATATAAGTCCGGACGTCCTGGTGTCATTTTCATCGCCTTAAGGCCGATCGTCAGGCGCAGGCCATGGTCCAAAGTTCCGTTTCCAGGTTATTTCGTCAGCGTTTAAAACCATACTTCAAACAACAGTTTGCCGAGGAAAAGGCCCCATCGTTGAGCTATATGTTGCAAATGCGATTGTTTTAGATGTAGGAAGTCCCGATACAACGATGGGAAATCAGAATATGAAGGATGTGCGGAAAGTTGCACTCATCACGGGGGTTACAGGGCAGGATGGATCATACCTTGCTGAACTGTTGCTGCAGAAGGGCTACGAAGTTCACGGAATCAAGCGCCGTGCCTCGCTTTTCAATACGAACCGAATTGATCATCTTTACCAAGATCCACACGAGGAGAAGCCACGATTTATCCTTCATTATGGTGACATGACGGATTCATCGAGTCTCATCCGAATCATTCAGCAGGTTCAGCCGGACGAAATTTATAATCTAGCAGCTCAATCCCATGTTGCTGTCTCGTTTGAGGAACCGGAATATACTGCAAATTCTGACGCGCTTGGCGCATTGCGAATCCTCGAGGCGATCCGCATCCTTGGTCTTGAAAAGAAAACACGTTTCTACCAAGCCTCGACTTCGGAACTCTACGGCTTGGTTCAGGAGATTCCGCAAAGAGAAACAACGCCGTTCTATCCTCGTTCACCATACGCGGTGGCCAAGCTCTATGCGTACTGGATTACGGTCAATTATCGGGAGGCTTATGGCATTTATGCATGTAACGGCATCCTCTTTAATCACGAAAGTCCGGTGCGAGGTGAAACTTTCGTAACGCGAAAAATTACCCGTGCTATTGCGCGCATCAAACTGGGTCTCCAAAGCTGCTTATACCTTGGCAATTTGGACGCCAAACGGGATTGGGGGCACGCGAGAGATTACGTTGAAATGCAATGGCTGATGCTTCAGCAGGAGACGGCAGAAGATTTCGTTATTGCAACTGGTGTTCAATACAGTGTCCGCGAATTTGTTGAAGCGGCGGCGGCAGAGGTCGGAATCACCATCACCTGGAGCGGTGAGGGTGTTCATGAAAAGGGTTTTGATACAAACGGCAACTGCATCATTTCGGTTGACCCCCGATATTTCCGCCCGACCGAGGTGGAGACGCTTCTCGGCGATCCATCGAAGGCGATGGAGCGATTTGGCTGGAAGCCCAAGATAACATTTAACCAACTAGTTGCCGAGATGATGCGAGAGGATCTGAAGGCTGCTGAGCGAGATGAGCTTGTCAAGAGCCACGGTTATCCGGCCTATGACTTCCACGAGTAGGCCAATGGAAAAGAACAGCAAAATCTATGTTGCTGGGCATCGGGGTATGGTCGGGTCGGCCATCGTCCGTCGCCTTCACGCTGCTGGCTACCAAAATATTGTGACTCGCACGCATTCGCAGCTTGATCTGACCGATCAGGCCGCCGTGTCTGCATTTCTCGACATGGAAAAGCCTTACTACGTATTCATGGCGGCAGCGAAGGTTGGCGGTATCCATGCCAATAATGTTTACCGTGCTGATTTCTTGTATCAAAACCTCATGATCGAGGCCAACATGGTGCAAGCAGCATGGAACGCCGGCGTTCAACATATGCTATTTCTCGGTTCCAGTTGTATCTATCCGCGCGATTGTCCCCAGCCAATCAGGGAGGAATATCTCTTAACTGGCCCTCTGGAGCAAACAAATGAGCCGTACGCAATTGCTAAGATTGCCGGCGTTAAATTATGCGAAACATACAATACTCAATATGGGACCAAGTATGTTTCCGCCATGCCCACCAATCTCTACGGACCGAATGATAACTACGATTTGAACAATAGCCACGTTTTGCCGGCGCTCATTCGTAAGGCCCATGAGGCGAAAAAACGCGGCGATTCTGAGTTGGTGGTTTGGGGATCGGGTAAGCCAATGCGCGAGTTCCTTTACGTCGACGATATGGCAGACGCTTGCGTTTTCCTGATGGAAACCGATGTCGAAAATGGCTTGTTTAATATCGGGACAGGCGTCGATGTTACAATCCGTGAACTCGCGAAGACCGTCATGGAGGTCGTTGGCTTCGATGGCACAATTGTCTTCGATCAGTCGAAGCCAGATGGAACACCTAGAAAATTATTGAATGTGGACCGGATGAAGGAACTCGGCTGGCAAGCCAATATCTCTCTTCGCGAGGGGATTGCGTTAGCTTATGCTGATTTTCTTGCGCGTATTAATAGCGACGCATCATAACGTCGATATGAACCTAAGACGCGGCAATTTCACCGAAATTCGGCTTGTGCAAGATGGACTTTATGCGGGACTCCCTAAGCGTAGCTACCTTCATTCTTTCACGCGATAAGGACATCGTATAGGATGAGAATTGGAGTAGACGCGCGTAACCTTGTTCATAACGTTACCGGAATCTCTCGTTATCTTCTCGAAACTTGTCGTGTCCTATCGGTTTTCGGACATGAAATAGTTCTTTATCTTCCTGAGAAGCCTAAGACAGATATTCCCGAAATCCAGGGCGCAGTCACAAGAATAGCGAATTATCGTGGTGGGACAAAGCGGATGATATGGGGACAAACTGTTCTGCCCCATTTAGCCAAACGCGATAGCATTGACGTATTTTGGGGACCCGCACACCGCTTACCATCTTTTCTCAACAATCGGATTCCGCGTGTGGTGACGATACATGATCTGGTATGGCATCATGCGGCATCGACTATGCGTCTGCAAGGATGGTTCGGGGATCGGTACTTGATGAGCCCGGCAATAAGTGCTGCAGATCGGGTTGTTGCGGTCTCACAAGCCACGGCTAGTTCCGTAAGCTCGATGTTTCCAAGAGCGCAGAAAAAGCTGCGAGTCGTTTACCCTGGGCTTACATCCTTGCCCTGGGATGGCTCGGATGCGTTTCTCGAGCAAAATCGAATTAGTCGTCCTTTCGCCTTATTTATTGGAACACGGGAGCCTCGTAAGAATTTATTGCGTTTGTTAGAGGCCTATGCGCGATTGCCGGATGTGACTAAGCAAAAGATGATCCTTGTCATTGCCGGCGGGACAGGTTGGCACATGGAAGGTCTTCGGTCGTACATTACACATTTGAAAATCGATGATTGCGTTCATTTAACCGGGTATGTTTCGGACGAAAATCTTTCTACCCTTTATAGAAATGCCAGATTGCTCGTTATGCCTTCAATTTATGAGGGCTTTGGATTTCCAATAATCGAGGCGCATGCAAGGGGCGTTCCTGTGATTACCTCCAATTGCTCCTCAATGCCCGAGGTTGCTGGAAACGCTGCATTACTGGTGAACCCGCTGGATGTTGCTAGCATATCAGATGCGCTCAATTCCCTTGCTGTTGATGACAATTTGCATGCTCAACTCTCGCGCAATGCTACGCTAAACGCCAGCCGGTTTAACTGGGACAACAGCACTCGAGATTTAATGAAAGTGTTCGATGAGGCGATAGCTGAAAGGAGGCAATGAAGAGATACCCTCGTCTGTTGATGCCATCGATTGTAGCTAGCGCGAAGGTCAAATGTCGACTTAGCCCGGCGATTCGTTTGCCAACGATATAGGTCGCCTTTTGCCAATAGTTCTCCTGCATTGTTCGCAACGGTTTTTACCATATTCGGGAAGCTAGTCTTCTCCCTGCCTCGATGGGATTTTCCTTCAACGTGAAAACTGGAAGCTTGAGATCTCTGGCAACCGCCAAGGTCTTCTGGTCACCGATGCCGCCCGGTACCGTGTGGATACCGAGAGCTTCGCCAATAAACACCCCATGAGTTCGGTTGGAAATGACCAAGTCTTGCGCGCAATAATGATTAATCAGTTCGTCTAAAGAGCGATCATTACGCGTTATCTCAATTTTCCCCGCAAATCGCGAGAATAAATACTCAGCTAAAGCTGCTTCGTTGGAAGGCGGATGCGTCAAATGCCGACACTGAAGAATATATGTCAATTTCAAGGGGTGTGGCGCTAGATGGTTAAGTGTACCGAGAAACTCAAAATACCAATTTATGCTTTCGGGCCCCCAATTGTGGAAATTAAACCCGACCCTGCGAACCGAACGATCCTGGGGAAAATGATTGAAGTTTGCCGCAACATATTTAGCGAGCGCATCTTGCTCAAATTCGACAGAGATTCCAAAATCGGCGCATAGTTCTATAGATGCGTGATCCCTCACGCTAAATTGGTCGGCAATATTGGCAAGTTCTATAAAAGTTGAGGGGGCTGCCCAAACCGTTTCGCTTGCTACATGAACACATCGAATATTGAACTGCCCACCGGCAGCTTTGATTTTATGGGCAATGGCTAGCATTTTATTGAGCTGATCAACGGACCAGATGAAGTTTCCTCCACATATGATGATGTCATCTGCCGCAATATCACTAAGTCCGGCAGCGTCCTCCAAAAGCATAAATGGGATCTCTGACATGAAAGGAAGCGGAGAAAATCCAATTAAAAGATCGGGCATTCGTTCAGCTGCGAACGCCTGAATGAGATAGTCATCGCCGCGATTGCCCACTCCAAATGCACCCACATAACCAACCCGACCCGCAATCTTGTTGGAAATCATCGTTTTCACCCCTTCACGCTGGAGTTCGATAGTACCAAGTCGTCGTCGTTCTATAGGCCGACCAATATCAAAAAACTAGAAATCTTAGTCGAGCTTCGGCCGAATTGTAGAGGCTAATGTACACAAAAAGCGGAAAAATGGCTTTTGGCTGCGGAAAAAGATCCGTGCCTCAGAGCTGGCTCGGAAAAACTGAAGAGCCGGTATACGTGGAATTTCTGCCTGACTTTGACTTAGATGCCGGAAACAGAAGATAGCAGTTCAAGCGGTTTGCTGGTCGCGAGAAGTTGAGCGATAAGCTGCCTAGCGGCACACCCGTTCGAGCGTTTTGCGGATTTCGATGAATCGGGACAGCGATTTCGGCAAGTCGCGGACAAGCATTTCGCTAAGTCGCGGACAAGCAGGTTCCGAATAGCTCTCCGCGACAATCCGCAGCTTCATCTCTTTGCTAAAACGACGACGTCGACCCGTATCGACAATCTCAACTCGATCCATAGCCGCACTGTCCGTAAGCATACGGTGAAGGCCGCTGGTCATGCCGCTTGAGCGTCGATGGTCGGCGGTGTCCAGTTCCATGGAAGCAATTGCTCCAACCTGATGATCGGAGTGTCGGCTATGCGGGCGAGGATGTCGACAAGCCACGCCTGCGGATCGATGTCGTTGAGCTTTGCCGTCATGATCAGCGTAGCCATGAAGGCGGCACGGTCAGCGCCACGATCCGATCCGGCGAATAGCCATGATTTCCTGCCCAGTGCGAAGCCTCGCAGCGCTCGCTCGGCGGCATTGTTGGTCAGGCAAATCCTGCCGTCGTCCAGGAATGACGTGAAGCCATCCCAACGCTTGAGCATGTAGTCGATCGCCTCTGCGACCGGAGAACTGCGCGACAGTTTTGCACGCTCGGTTTGAAGCCAAGCCTGCAGATCGTCGACGAGCGGCAGGCTGTCTCTACGGCGTCGCTCCAGGCGTTGACCGGCGGCAAGCCCGTTTATATCCCGCTCGATATCGAACAGGGCGTCGATCCGTTTGACGGCTTCCAGCGCCATGGGCGAGATCGGCCCAGCGTTCTTTCCACGCTTGGCATTCGCCGCGATGTCGGCGAGCACGAAGAACTTACGTTTCGAATGTGACCAGCAAAACGCCTGCCTTAGCGGATTTGGATCGCGATCAACCTTGAACAGCGGATTATAGCCGCCATAGGCATCCGCCTGCAGAATGCCGGTGAAGGTCTTCAGATGGCGTTCCGGATGCTCCTGTCGCCGGTCCCGCGATGCGTAATACAGAGCGGCCGGCGGTGAGAGCCCGCCGAATGGTCGGTCATCCCGAACATAGGTCCAGATGCGGCCCGTATCGGTCTTTCCCCTCGCCAGGATCGGCACTGTCGTGTTGTCGCCATGAAGTCGCTCGGCGGCCAGAACGTGCGCTTCGATCAGTGAATGGATAGCTTCAACGCCGCGGCGCATGCTCCGACCTGGTCGGCCAATGTCGATAAGCTGAGGTCGACGCCCTCGCGGGCATAGCGTTCGCTTTGGCGATTGAGCGGCTGGTGCTGGGCGAACTTCTCAAACAGGATCATCGCCAGCAGGTTCGGCCCTACAAAACCGCGGGGCGTCATATGGAAGGGTGCAGGTGGCTGCGTAATCTTCTCACACTCACGGCAGGTGAACTTCTCCCGCACCGTCTGGATGACTTTCCACTGACGCGGGACGACCTCCAGGGTCTCGGTGATGTCCTGACCAAGCTTCGACAGTTTGGTCGATCCGCAGCAGGCGCAATTCGTGGGGGCAGCGATGATGACGCGCTCACGGGGCAGGTGTTCGGGAAAGGGCTTGCGTGAAGGACGCTTGCGCTCGAAGGCTTTGACGGCTGAGATTGTGGCTGCGATCTCCGCGGCCAGTTCATCTTCACCGGCGTTTGCTTCTAGCTCCTCGAGCTGCAGCTCCATCTGCTCAAGGAGCCGCGCCTTACGCTCGGACCGGCTGCCGTAGAGTTCACGGCGAACCTTGTCGATTTCCAGCTTCAGCCGTGCGATCAGCGCCTCGGAATGCGATACGAGGGCCTTTGCACTGGCGGCGTCAGCCTTGGCGGTCGCTGCCTCTGCTTCAGCGGCAACACGTCGAGCGCGTTCCTGGGCCAGCAGTGCAAGCGCACTGGTAAGGTCGTCCGGAAGCGCTTCGGTCGCATTGCTCATGACAGGATGGAATCATATTCGACCCTGTCATTCCAGTGTTTTTGCTCATCCGGCAGATGTTGGCCGCCAGGTCCTTTGCGGCATCCGCCAGTCGATACCCTCCAGCAGGTAACCGAGCTGCGCAGGCGTGATCACCACCGTGCCATCGGCTGCTGATGGCCAGATGAAGCGTCCGCGCTCCAGCTTCTTGTACCTTACCTGAGAATGCAGCCTCGACCCGCGCAGATCAGCAGCTAGTGCTGGTTACACATCAGTTTCATCCCCTTTTCGGACGGCAGCTGCCCTGCGTTGGTAAGCGAAGTAACTTGCAGGGCGAACGTTTGCTGTTGCAGACCGACGATGGCGCCATATGGCCGCTTCCCCCTCAATGGACTGATCTTGCGAGCATTGATCCAGAAGTTGTCGCGAGCAACGGGCGGGCGCTCTTGCTCGTTTCGAACTTGATGGAACTAGCCAGCATGGTGGAGCACCTTTGTGACAGGTTGGCAGCGCGATCGAGAGCGGAGTGTAAGGATAATTATGCCGCTGATGTAAACGAGATTATGCCGCAAGAGGACTCGCAATGAACGGTATACCTCAATTTTTGCGGCATATTGCTTTATTTAGCTCAGGAAGTGTCCTTGATGTAAATGAGATATGCGGTATAATTATCATTACATTAAGACCCGATCTCATACTCGGAGCCCGCAATGCCTGCGAAGTACGGCGGCAAGCGATCAAAGATGGATGCCCTCATCGACGAAGGCACCTTCAATCCAAATTCCGAGAAGGTGCGCGACCCAAAGTTCCGCGGCAGCGAGTTCTTCGATCCGCACGACGCCGTCCAGGTCAAATACGAGATGTTGCGGCGAGTCTCTGTCGACAACGTCTCCGTAACGGACGCTTCCGACGAGTATGGCGTTTCCAGACCGACCTACTACCAGGCCAAGGCAAACTTCGACACGAGGGGGATTGCCGGACTGGTGCCGGCAAAGCCGGGTCCCCGCGGACCCCACAAGGTCGACGACGAAGTGCTGGCATTTTTGCAGGCGCGGCTGGTTGCGGGCGAACCCGTTCGTGCGCGCGAACTCGCCAAGCTGGTCCGCATCGAACTCGATGTGGCGCTTCATCCCAGAACGATCGAGCGGCTGTTAAAAAAAACGATCCGCTAGACGTTACCACGGCATCGGCATGTTCATCGCCGGCCATCACAGACCAGTACGAAGTGCTGCGCCGCGCAGCTCTCGGCGAAGTTCTGCCGCTCAAGGCTCGTAGCGGCCTCATGCTCTTTCTGCGTCGCGGCATGTGGGGATGGGCCCGCGCACTGCCTGCAGCAGCAAGTCCTGATCAAGACCAGTTTTACCTGTCATCGGCCACCCGACCGGCGCACGGCGAACTCAGCGCCGTCGTTCATGTCCTGGCGACCATCGCCATGAGCATCCACCAACGGAGAGCACCATGAATGTACATCTCAAAGTCCAGTCTCATCACCGTGAACGCAGCGCCTACCTCTACATCCGCCAATCTTCGATGCGGCAAGTCATCGACAATACCGAGAGCGCCATGCGCCAATATGCGCTTCGCGGGCGCGCTATCGCCCTGGGTTGGCGCGAGGAGCAGATTATCGTCATCGATAACGATCAGGGCGAATCCGGCGCATCGGCGGTCTGGCGTGAGGGGTTTCAGCGGCTGGTCAGCGATGTCGGCATGGGGCATGCCGGGATCGTCATGGGCCTGGAGGTCTCCCGTCTGGCGCGCAACAATGCCGACTGGCAGCGGCTGCTCGAGATCTGCGCACTTGCCGACACCCTGATCCTCGACGAGGACGGTGTCTACGATCCGGCAAGTTTCAACGACCGGCTCCTGCTCGGCCTCAAGGGAACAATGAGTGAGGCCGAACTGCATGTGATCAAGGCACGGCTGCGCGGCGGCATCCTCAACAAGGCCCGGCGTGGCGAGTTCCGTTGTCCGCTGCCGACCGGGCTCGTCTATGATCCGTCCGGCAATGTGACGCTTGATCCAGACCTGCAAGTCAGAGAGACGATCGCCCATTTCTTCGAGACATTCTCTCGCGTCGGATCCGCCTCCCAGACCGTCAAGGCCTTTCGTCAGGAAGGCATTCTCTTTCCATCCCGCTTGCACGACAGCCAGACGGTTTTCCGGCCACTGACGCCTTCGACGGCGATGCGCGTGCTGCACAATCCACGTTACGCCGGAGCCTATGCCTATGGACGCCGTCGCTATAGACGAACCATCGATGGCAAAAAGCTCGTGCGCAAACAAGGTAGTGACGATTGGACAGCATGCATTCCAGATGCCCATCCCGGTTACATCAGCTGGGAGCAGCATCAGGAGAACCTGAGGATTCTAAAGTCGAACATCTGCCATAAATGGAACGCGGCGGTCGCATCACCTCCGCGCGAAGGCCCGGCGCTGCTGCAGGGGCGCGCCGTGTGTGGGCAATGCGGCAGGCATTTCCACATGCGCTATGCTGCTCGGCGTGGCCGGCAGGAAGCCTGGTACGTTTGTGATCGCGCCCGTACCAATCGCGGCGAACCCTTGTGCCAGGCGATCGCCGCACCTCCCGTCGATGAAGCCATCGGTATGCTGATCGCAGAGCAGATGACGCCGGCGGCCGTCGAACTGGCGATCGAAGTCCGCAAAGAGATCCAAGCGCGGCATGAAGAGGCGGATCGGCTGCGCTGTCGCGCGATCGAGCGTGCCCAAACGGAAGCCGATCTCGCCCAGCGCCGTTTCATGCTCGTCGATCCCAATAACCGCCTCGTCGCCGACACGCTCGAAGGCGAATGGAACGAGAAGCTCCGCATCTTGGCTAATGCCCGCGAAGAGCGCGAGCGCGCCCGGGAGCACGATCAGTTCATCCTCGATAAGGCCGTCCACGAGCGGTTGGTCGCAATGACGGCGGACTTCAAAAAGCTCTGGACCAATCCAGAGACCCCGAACCGCGAACGAAAGCGCCTGCTTGCCCACATCATTGAGGACGTCACCCTCCTCAAACTACCGAAGAGAGGCACAACCAAGGCTCATATTCGCTTCAAGGGCGGCAAAACCCAGACGCTCGTCACCATGAGCCCCAAATCTCCCAGCCAGCAGGTCAAGACGAACCCCGACATCATCGTGCTGATCGATAAACTCCTCGACGATCATATTTTTTCCGAGATCGCAGAGATGCTCAACAATCAGGGATACCGTCCGGGCTCGGTGACGCGCCGTGACCAGCGCAACGCCCGCTTCACAACCAAACGCGTCACCTACCTCGTTCGCGAATACAAGCTGAGATCACGCTATGACCGGCTCCGGGATCGTGGGATGTTGACAAAGAAAGAGGCGGCTGCACGCCTCAATATCCATGAGCATACCCTCGCCAGATGGGCTGAACATGGCCTCGTCACCAGCCATTCCTACAACGGACACTATTACCTCTATGAGATCCCCGAGGCAGATCTACCGCAAAAGCAATGCAGTCGATGGAACCAGCTCGTCGATCGCGTCGCCGCCCATAAGGAAAATGCCAGACACCCCAAAACCTTCAACTGAATGCGAAAGAGAGATGCAGTATGAATGCAGATCGTTCGTAAACAAACAGGCTCCCTGGCCGTCATGCCAGATCACCTTGATCAGGCCGCCACCGCGGCTGTCAATGCCGCGTGAATTTTCCCCAGAAGTGGGCTCTTCCGCAATTTCGGTGCAACTTTCTGAATCCTGTTGATTCGACACACGAATCAGCAGGAGCATGGAAATGGCGAAGCGTATTCTACCGTTGATCCCGCCGTCTTTGGTCGTCGATCACGTTCAGCAGTCGAGAGAGGCGATATCGATCGATTGTCGATTCCGATCGACAGGAGGCAAATGCCCGGATTGCCGCAAGGCCTCGCATCGTGTTCATAGTCGCTACGAACGACACCTTGCAGACCTGCCGTGGCAAGGGCGTGCGGTCACGATAACCTTGCATGTCCGGCGCCTGCGTTGCAGCAACAAGAGATGCCGCAGGCGCATATTTGCCGGAACGTTGGTGATGTGACTTGGCGCTATTGCCGGCGCACAAGACGCCTGGGAGACGTGCATCGCAGTATTGGCATGGCGTTGGGAGGAGAGGCGGGCATGAGATTGGTCACCCGCCTTGGCATGCCTGTGAGCGCCGACACCATTTTGCGGATTGCGCGGACACAGCCCTCTGAGAATTGCGGAGTACCGCGTATCCTGGGCGTTGACGATTGGGCCTGGCGTCGCGGACAGCGCTATGGAACGATCCTGGTCGATCTGGAAACGAACAATGTCGTTGATCTGCTGCCCGACCGCGAGAAGGAGACGCTCTCTGGATGGCTTGCGGACCATCCCGGCGTTGAAGTCATCGCTCGGGACAGGGCCGGTGCTTATGCGCGTGGCGCCCGGGAGGGAGCACCGAAAGCGCAGCAGGTCGCCGATCGTTGGCATCTCCTGCGTAACTGTTCCGATGCCTTGCAGAATGTCGTGGAGCGACGATACCGCGTTATTCGGGATATCGGAAAGGCGCTTATGGCGCAGATCGATACGGATGATCAAACGCGCCGCGAGCGCGGGAAAGAAGAGCTGCTTCAAAGACGAGCAGCACGACAACAGAACAATCGGCATCAAGATCGGCGCGCTCTTTTTGAGGAGGTCACCCGCCTGAGCGGCATGGGATGGAGCCAACTGGCGATCAAGCGCGAGCTTGGCATCGACCTCAAAACCATACGGAAATGGCTGAAGGACAATCAACCTGGGACATGGGAGCGCACGGTCTTCACGGAGAATCCGGCCGATACCCATGCAGACTACGTCCGCAGGCGCTGGCTTGAAGGCTGCCGCAACGCGACACGACTTTATAGGGAGGTCTGCGATCGCGGTTATCGTGAGAGCGTAAAGACCTTTCGCCAGTGGGTAAAAGTGAGGCTGCGCGACGGCGTCCCCGCACCTGTATTGTCTCGGGCCTCGCGCAAATCTTCATGGCGCACGCCTTCGTCCCGGCAAACCGTTCGTCTTCTGACAGCCGAAGCCGATACTCTCCCGCGGAACGAGCGGGCCTTTGTGAATGCCATTTCCTCGGCCTCACCTGACGTTGCCACTGCTGCCGACCTGGCACGGCGCTTCCAGTCCATGATCTGCAATCGGGAAACCGCCGCGCTCAAGCCGTGGCTACATGATGCCGCAACCGGGCCGATGTCTTCGTTCGCGCGGGGGATTCGTCGCGACGTCGAGGCGGTGCAAGCTGCATTGACGTTGCCATGGAGTACCGGGCCAGTTGAAGGCAAGATCAACAAGCTAAAGCTCATCAAGCGATCCATGTATGGAAGAGCTGGGATGGATCTCCTGCGTTCACGTATCATCGGCACCTGAGTTGCACCGAAATTGCGGAAGAGCCCGCTATTGGGGAGTATTGCTCCGGTACTGACAGCGGCCGCGGAATACGAACAGGTGCCCACACATCGGGTCACGCTTCAGCGCCTCCTGCACCATCAACGACAGATCCGGAAAACCCTTTCGCATGTCCGTATGGCCTGTCGCCAGCCAGACCTTTACACCAGCAGGGACCGGGATCATCGACGACCCAGCACACAATCAAGAATGCGGCCAAGCGCTTCCGTGTCGATATCACTATCCACGCGTACGCGTCTGCCCCGACCAAGCTCAATCGTTACATCGCTACGCTTCCGACGAGCATGGGATGTGGTGGGCGGTTCCGGTTGAACCGGAGAGACTGCTGGCGCGGTCTCGGACACGATCACCGGCACCAACGTGGTTGCCGTCTCGGTCTTCGGCTCCTCGATCCGGCACAGCTCCTTGCGCCAACGGAACAACTGGCTGACATGGATACCGGCCGCGCGAGTAATCTCAGAGATAACCGCGTCCGTCTCAAAGCACGCCGCGACGAGGCGCTCTTTGTCTTCGCGTGACCAGCGACGACGGCGCTCTACGGACGTGATAACCTCAATTGGATGCTTCGTCATATGACTACTCCTAGTGTTACCACTAGGACTGGCAGTCAGCAGCCCTCTATCGCAAGACGGCCTTCACCGTAGGCTTACCACTGTCCTTATTGACGTCAATAAGGACAGTCAGTGCCAAGTCAGACAATCTCTACAAGGCGGCCCACCTCAGACGCGTACTGATTATCAAATATCATGGCCTGACGACCGGCATCTTGAAATAACGCGACAATGAACCGACCCGCATCTTTTATTTAAGCAGGCAACTTTTGATCCACCGCACGAAATTCTTTTGCGACCGCTTCGCGCTTCGAAGTTTCCAGATTTCCTGGAACGTCCCTAAAGGCTGGGAGCTTTCGACGACCCAACTTGCTCCATCGAACAACTTCAAGATATCGGCTCTAGAATAATCATTTACCCATGCGTGCGTGCGCCTGTTAGCGGCCGTCTCAGGCGCATCCGTGATGCAATAAGAGACAACGCATGTGGAATAGTTTTTTGCCAACTCTGACATGAACGCAGCCGGGTCAAAGAGGTACTCAAGCACACCGAGGCAGGCGGCGGCATCGGCGTCTGTTTTTGGCGGGGCCTCATTGTTGAAATCACAGACGATTGTATCCGGCCCGCGTCCGGTTACGTCCACCGGAATATATTTTGTTTCGTCGGCAAGATAGTTCCGTAGAATCATTGTACCGCAGCCAAAATCAGCCACGGCAGGCTGACCAGCCAAATAAGAACCAGCTATTGCCGCACGTTCGTTCCAAGGATCAGCTTCAGGAGAGGCTAAATTTTCCCACCGCGATTTTAGCGTGCGTCCTTCCTCTATAGCCTTTTCGGTTAACTCGATCCGATCGGCTTCACCCAAATCATAGAATGACATCTGCTGCCCACAAGGTTTGAAATACTTCACCATTCAATAAAAAATGGCGACTAGCAGACCTTCATGAGCCGTAGATGAAGAAGAAGCGAAGTTATGTACAAAAGTTATTAACGTCCTTAAATCAAAAGATTAATTAGAAAATCGACAACTGCCACAACCTTTTGCAAAGCATCCGCGGTATTCTTAAAGCTTCAGTCGATGCTGAACAATAGATAAAGCCTTATCGCTCGCCCAAACGATTAGCGATCCGACAGAAATCCCGAACACAACAAACAGTCCCCCCACGCAGATGCCGAGAAGCTTTATACGCTTACCTCTTGGCTGTGCCACGTCCTCTCTGAGTTGCCCCAGCGGGGCGAAAGGGCCGACATCGTCGACCTGCTGCCGTTCAACTTCGCCAGAACCGACGCCGCCTGACACAATAAGGCTCCAAACATTGAGCCGATGCCGATCATCGGCTTGGCGTCAACATGCAGCGAGAATCGCGCTTAGGCAAAAAGTGCCAGAAATCTGCACTTATCGGATATTATTATGAAAGATCTTGCCGATCGGCGTGGCATCCGACACTTCCGGAGCGATCACCGAATGCCCGGCGGACAGAATGCCGTTGACCATTGGGCAAATAAATAGATTTCCCTTAAACGATAGTTTTTCGTAGTTCTCGATAGAATGAACAGCGGCTAAAAGATAGGTATTGCAGTCCTTAAACGAATAAACTCCTGCCGAGGCATTCGTGCTTATGACCTTTTTCTCGGCTGCTGCGGTAACTACGCCGTCCTTAATCGAGAGATAGCTGTAATCTTGGCTTGTAGACTGGAACACTGGAACTATCATTCCAATGTTATTCGCGAATTCATCGATCACCACGGGCTGTTCAAAAAGAATGTCTGCAAGGTCAACGATGCAGGCACCGCTATCTGTGGTATAGGCCACTCCACAAAGCACAGATAGCATCGCTCCTTTGGTCAGTGCTGGTATTTTGACTATCAAGCATCCCGGCCATTCCGCACTTAGGTAGGAATACAGTTGTGTGGATTCAGGGATATCCCTAACTACAAAAATGTAATCAGATGATGCCAGCTTACCGCGCCACGAACGGCTGTTAATTGCTTTGGAAAGCAAGGGAACTCCGTCCACTGGATACAGTGGACGGAGCCCAAATCGTTCAGACCAAAGATCTGGTCCGGCTAGCGGGACGATACATTTCATTGTGAGCTGCGCGAAATGTAGGCGTTTAGATCGTCAGGGGTGCCTATGCCGTGCATAGCGTTCGCGTTGACCTCGAAAACTCCGACGCTCTTCTTTTCTGCTATCATGTAATTGTACACTGGGCAGACGTAAAACTCGTTGTTTACACGGTCGTTCAGCGCGATCATATCCAAAGCGGCATTAAAGAAGGTTTGCGCAGTCTTAAAGTAATATATGCCGACGGTAGCCAGGTCGGAAATCGCAACCTTTTCACGGACCTCAGACACCAGCCCATTTTCGCCCAACCTGGCAAAAGACCATTTCGGGTCGCGAAGAACATCCTTGAAAACGAGTATGGAACCATCGAGGCGTTGCCTCTCCGCGTCCCGGATAAACATATCGCAGTCAAAATCGACAATTTGATCGCAGTTCGCAATCAGAATTGGCCTGCTTGGATCAAGTTTTGAGCGAGAAAGCGAGATTGTACAAGCCGCACCTTCGGTCACCTGGTCAACAGAAATGAAGGTAACATCTCCTCTAGCTTCCAGTTCATCTGCCAGCTCAGGTTCCGCTTGAAGATGCTCCTTTCGGGCGAGGAGAAAGAACTTCGCGCCCTCAACTTTCAAGTTGTCGAGAACCCTCTCAATCATCGTTTTGCCGAGCACATCGATAAACGGCTTCGGTTTTTTGTATCCCGCCATACTAAAACGACTGCCGAGCCCTGCCATCGGAATAACAATCTGCAAGCTATTCTGAGCTTCGGTCGAAGCCAGATCTTTAGCCTCAAGGCGACGCTCATAAACATCAACCCTCTGCGGGGAGTAAAGGCTGTGGTAGTGGGAATCGCTGATGTCGTGATAGCCCACTTTTCCTCCACCCAAGATTACCGCATTGAGTGTAGGCGAAAGGAAGAAATTCCCGCCAACGCTCGCGCCGTTCTTGATGGTTTCTTGGGCCGCGTGGACAAATGACGCTCCGGTGCGGAAAAAATAATATCCGGCGATTGCTCGGCGACTAAGTACCCTTTTCTCAGCCGCCTCACCAACCAATCCAACTCTGTCCAGCTTAACAAACGACCAGCGGGGATGAACCGAAGGAAACGTTATAACCGCCGCATCATAACCCGCGTTGAGGAAGCTTCGATTTATGGACGACAAATTTGCTTCGATGACCTGATCTGAGTTGCAGATAACAAGCGGAGATTCATCGTTAAAATGATCGATGGCCATCAGGGCGGTGCATGCAGAACCCATCGTCGGCTTTGTCAAGCGAACGATTTTACATTTCCCGTCTGTCGCCAATCGAAGGGCCTCATCCAGGCTAAATTCGTCACAGTCAGATTTACGAACCACGAAGATGAATTCTGCATCAACATCGCGGTCTCGAAGGTTGCTGATGACGTGTTCTATCATCGGTCGCCCCTCGATTTCTACGAGAGGTTTTGGGAAGTGAAATTCAGCGCGCGGGAAAAGATCGGCGTCTGCCGCCATCGGGACTAGATATCTCACTTTGCGGCCTCAATCGTATCAATCATATTGCGGATGCGCTCATAGGTCACATCGAAAACGGTCTGAACTTCCAGCACGTGGCCGCCCGAGGCACGGGCCGCTTGAATACCATGGTCATTGTCTTCTACGATAATTGCCTCGTGCGGCTGCACGCCGCAGCGCTCGATCGCCGTGAGATACATCTCTGGATGAGGCTTAGCGTTTTGCACGTCCTCATTGCTAATGAAGAAATCCAGGTATTGGGCTAGCTCCGAACTCTTCATCATCGTATCAATCGTGGCCCTGATCGAATTAGAGCACACCCCGATCATCATCCCTTCGCGCTTCAGGCGCGATAGTGCGTATTGGTGGTGAAACATCGGCCGGCAACGCTCGACTGTCAATTCGTAGGTGCGGCGCTGCTTAATCTCGTTTAGAAAGCCGTGAAGCGCACGCGGCAACCCTCGGGTGGTTGAGAGCATCTCCAGTTTGCGCTTCGTTGGCAGACCGTCATATGTAGAGAGATGCTCACTCCGGCTAATTTCCATTCCAAATAGCCTGAGAGCATCGTTGAGCGCCTCATAGTGCCAGTCTTTGGCATCTATCAAGACGCCGTCCATATCGAAAAGGACCGCCTTGATCACGTGTCGTCTCCAAAAAACTCTGCCGCCCTTAGCGGCTCGTCTGTGCAGATCATTACAAGGCGCTCGCGGTTGAAGTTGAAACCATTGCGCCATTCGGACCAGGCATCCTGGAATTCTCTTCGATGGAGCTCCGGAGACACGAGAGCCGCATATTTACCGTCCGATGTTGCCTTCTGCACCCAGCTTAAGGGGCTATAAGGGATTTCGAAACAGTCGAGCCAGACGCCCTTGCTCGTTTCATAATACGCTGGAGATGGCTCGATGTCGCTCATGCGGGTAAACGTAACGAGATTTTCTGACAGATAGCCACGCATATCAGGTACAGACATATCGAAAACGAAGGCTTTGACGACATCAAAGGCTGCTAGCTCCGCCCTAACTTTCGAAGCCAAGCCATCGGCCTTGATGTTCAAAGCCAGCCATCCGGTGGCGCCCATTGACCTGTAGAGATCGAGGAATGAAGAAAAGCTCTGCGGAGCCGAACCGCTTGTGGGCGGGTCGTGTGAAATCACCAAATCACCGTCAAAATCCCGGATGTCGGTTTCGATACCAAAACCACCGTCGAGAGCCCGCCTTAGCGCAATGGCAGAATTCTTTTCGGTCGCCGTTGTCCAGTGGCCTCTATGAGCCAGTATGCGACTTTTGATTGAAGACATCCTATTCTCCGTAAACACAAAGTATATAATTGCGTCCGATTATAGCGCCGTGACAAAATGGCCAGAAATCAAGTTAGAAGCGAAACGAGGAATGCCCTTGCATTGCTGTCAGTGGTTTCCTCGAGGTCCATTTCCACCCATTCTCTGATGCTAGAAAGATCCATTTTTCCGCGGTAGATCTGCACACCAAAGTCGGAAGGAAAAATATTTATGACATTGAGGCCGTGCTGATAAAGCAGCGTTTGAGGATATGAGTGCGGCTGCATCAGCCAGTAGTAGGCGCTCTTTATGAATCCTCCATGCTGTAAAGTCTCCTGCATGACCCGCTCAGCGTCCATAATGCGCGCGGCCGCCTCCCGCTTGGCGAAGAAGAAGCGATCTCCCACGCCAGTTAAATGGATAGCATGTGCGTCATAATCGACCAGGACGCGCCTGTCTGACGCGTCTGAATCAACCAGGGTCTTAACGTGCTCGACGAGATCGCCTGAAGTGCGTAGGTCGGTCCGAAGAAGGAAAACATCCGTCACGGCCCCGCGATCTTTCTCAGCCTGCGTGAGCATTTCCCCAAGCCGAGCGATGCGGTTCCACATACGGCCTTGGTTCAACATGTAGGGCTGGTTTGGAAACGACGAAGAAACGACCGCCCCTGCTCCAGACATATAATAGCTATCTGGGTCAATAGCGGAATACGTTTCAGAACTGACCAGACCGCGGATAAGGTCAGCATCGACTCTTTGGCCTTCTTCAGCTCGCCGCTTGAGGAACATTGCTATGGCAGGGAAAGCCTTCGAAAAACGTCGAACTGAATGGATACCATTTGTAAGACAATAGGCTTCGAAGTCGGCAGGCAACTGTTCGCAGGCGAAATTGACTGGATGGTCGTCCGCCAGCACCCGAACCCCCTGCTTGTCCCAAGTAGCCAAGCCGAACGAAATACTTGTGCGTGGGAAAGAAGTTCGGAAAAGATCCGCTAAGCGTGGTAGGGTCTCCTGCGGAAACCTGAGTTGTCCAAAAAAGCCCACAAAAATGTGTTTCTTAGACGCTACAGGAAATTGTTTCGTAGTTCGAGGCAAGGCAAAATCAGAGACGACGTTATAGCGGGCGTGAATTTCGCAGGCATGAGACCGAACGAGGCCATCTGTAAAGGCTTCTATCTGCTCGCCAAGCGCCGCGTCATAAAGAGGAGATTCAATAATCTTTCTCAGAAGCTTGTCGCGCAGGACACCCAACCGCCCAGTGCCAATGCAGTAAACGTCAACCGCCTTTGCAAGCGATGGTAGGATCCGCTCGTCATCTATGTTCTGCACGGTGTGGAGCAGTACATCAACCTGAGAGTGTTCATGGTTCGCCAACAGCCAGTTAAATACGAAGATCCGCTCACGTTCGCCGAGGCTTGGAGCAACGTGTACAAGCTCTTTAATGAAGACTTCCCGCTCCTCTGTTTTGTTGCGAGCGCGCCAGTAGCGATGTTTTGAATCCAGCGATTGAAAGAATTCAATGCCCTGCAGAGATGCGAGTTCTTCGACTTGAGCCTTCGGCTCTTCTCGGTGAGCGGAAGTAGTGACAGTGCCTGATCTAGCACGCAGCCAACGAAGAAACTGGTCACCATACATCTTGTTCGGGATGCGCCCTTCTTTAAGGCCATACAGCCGGAAGTGCTCCTCCGCAGACTGGAACGTTTTTGCCTCTATAGCTGCAGCGACATCCTGATAGCGATTGAGATAGTAAGCTTGATCGACGGCGAATTCTGCCGGAATCTCGCCTATCGCTTCATTTTCGGATTCACTACCGCTTGCCATCATGTCCTCTCAGGGGCTGCCAAATATACCGGCGCGAGGATTCAATAGACGAAAATCAGCTGGCTTGTCATCTGGAAGTTGAACTAGATAAAAGCAGAATCGATATATCCAAGGCTAGCAATTCGGTAAGCGTCCGGTCAGGCCATTTCTGACGGAACTTGCAGGTTCCACGGCAGGAGTTCGTCGATCCGGTTGATGGGATGATCGGCGATGCGGGTGAGTACCTCCCGCAGGTAGGCTTCCGGATCGAGGCCGTTGAGCTTTGCGGTCTCGATCAACGACAGGATTGCAGTGGCGCGTTCGCCGCCCTTGTCTGATCCCGCAAACAGCCAGTTCTTGCGGCCGAGCGCAATCGGCCGGATTGCCCGTTCAGCCGCGTTGTTGTCGATCTCGATGGCCGTCTTCAAGGAAGCGGCAAAGCGATTTCCGGCGGGAAAGCGCGTATCGGATCGCTTCCGCTGTCCCGGATTTTTGCGGCAGGCGTTTGAGATTGTCATCCAGCCATAGCCACAAGGCTTCGACCTTGGGAGTGCTGCTATGTTGCCGCACAGCTTTCCGCACATCTGGCGGCTCACCACGAATGGCCTTTTCGATGTCGTAGAGTTCGCCAATCCGACGCAGCGCTTCTTCCGCAATCGGTGCTTTTCCTGAAGTTGTCAGATCGAAGAACTTGCGTCTTGCATGCGCCCAGCAGGAGGCCTCCAAGATGGTCTGTGGGCCACCTGGCTTGTGTGGTTCGTAGAGGTCACGGAAGCCTGCATAGCCGTCGGCATGCAGCACGCCGGAGAAGGTGGCCAGATGCTGCTTGGGATGCAGTCCCCTACGATCCGGACTGAAGAAGTAGCAGACTGCAGGTGGGATCGTGTCACCCCAGGGACGGCCGTCGCGAACATAAGTCCACAACCGCCCGGTCCTGGTCTTACCCTTGCCTGGCTCCAGAACCGGAACGGGCGTGTCGTCACCATGAAGTCGATGGCCAGCGAACACATGGTCCCGAAGCTTCACCAGCAGCGGCTCCAGCAATGTGCTGGCCTAGCCGATCCAGTCGGCCATGGTCGAGCGGGAAAGATCGACGCCTTCCCGCGCGCAAATCTCGGATTGGCGATAGAGAGGCAGGTGATCGCAATATTTGGCGATCAGCACGTGGGCGACCAGACCCGGTCCCGGCTTGCCGCGTTCGATGGGCAGCGACGGCATCTCGGCCTTAACCTGCGTATCGCAGCCCTTGCAGGTGAAGGGGGGCTGGATATGGCGCACGATACGGAACGAGGCCGGGACATAGTCGAGAACCTCGCTGACGCTCTCGCCTGCACGGATGAAGTCGGAACCGCCACAGACCGGGCATGCACAAGTTGCCTGATGCGTCACGTCATGGCGTGGCAGATGATCGGGCAATGGCTGGCGGCTCGGTTTGGCTTTGGCCGCACCGGCAATTGATGGTGATGCCGAGATGACGGCTTCCGCCTCGGCCGCCTCGATATCTTCCAGCGCCAGTTCGAGCTGTTCAATGGCGCGGTCAATCTTCTCGGAGGAAGAGCCAAACCGAGCCCGTTTGAGAGCCGCAAGCTGCGCCTTCAATTTGTCGATCAGGGTGTCGCGGGATTGAAGCTTCCGGGCCTGTTCCGTCAGTTGATCGGCCTGCGCAGCGATGATGGCTCGCAACGCATCGACATCGTCAGGCAGGTCCGAATGGCTCGCCTCCATGCCAAAACAGTAACCGATTTTGTGTCAGATTGCCACTTATCTATCTGTAAAGATTGGCATCTGCCTTACGCAACCCGTGTCGGCGCAGAGGTCCAGGCGGGTCGCCGCCAGTCAATACCTTCCCATAGCATCGACAACTGCGCTGCCGTCAGCCGGGCCGTGCCGTCGGTTGCGGACGGCCAGGGAAAGCGGCCCTTCTCCAGGACCTTGTACCTTACCTGAGAATGCAGCCTCGACCCGCGCAGATCAGCAGCTAGTGCTGGTTACACATCAGTTTCATCCCCTTTTCGGACGGCAGCTGCCCTGCGTTGGTAAGCGAAGTAACTTGCAGGGCGAACGTTTGCTGTTGCAGACCGACGATGGCGCCATATGGCCGCTTCCCCCTCAATGGACTGATCTTGCGAGCATTGATCCAGAAGTTGTCGCGAGCAACGGGCGGGCGCTCTTGCTCGTTTCGAACTTGATGGAACTAGCCAGCATGGTGGAGCACCTTTGTGACAGGTTGGCAGCGCGATCGAGAGCGGAGTGTAAGGATAATTATGCCGCTGATGTAAACGAGATTATGCCGCAAGAGGACTCGCAATGAACGGTATACCTCAATTTTTGCGGCATATTGCTTTATTTAGCTCAGGAAGTGTCCTTGATGTAAATGAGATATGCGGTATAATTATCATTACATTAAGACCCGATCTCATACTCGGAGCCCGCAATGCCTGCGAAGTACGGCGGCAAGCGATCAAAGATGGATGCCCTCATCGACGAAGGCACCTTCAATCCAAATTCCGAGAAGGTGCGCGACCCAAAGTTCCGCGGCAGCGAGTTCTTCGATCCGCACGACGCCGTCCAGGTCAAATACGAGATGTTGCGGCGAGTCTCTGTCGACAACGTCTCCGTAACGGACGCTTCCGACGAGTATGGCGTTTCCAGACCGACCTACTACCAGGCCAAGGCAAACTTCGACACGAGGGGGATTGCCGGACTGGTGCCGGCAAAGCCGGGTCCCCGCGGACCCCACAAGGTCGACGACGAAGTGCTGGCATTTTTGCAGGCGCGGCTGGTTGCGGGCGAACCCGTTCGTGCGCGCGAACTCGCCAAGCTGGTCCGCATCGAACTCGATGTGGCGCTTCATCCCAGAACGATCGAGCGGCTGTTAAAAAAAACGATCCGCTAGACGTTACCACGGCATCGGCATGTTCATCGCCGGCCATCACAGACCAGTACGAAGTGCTGCGCCGCGCAGCTCTCGGCGAAGTTCTGCCGCTCAAGGCTCGTAGCGGCCTCATGCTCTTTCTGCGTCGCGGCATGTGGGGATGGGCCCGCGCACTGCCTGCAGCAGCAAGTCCTGATCAAGACCAGTTTTACCTGTCATCGGCCACCCGACCGGCGCACGGCGAACTCAGCGCCGTCGTTCATGTCCTGGCGACCATCGCCATGAGCATCCACCAACGGAGAGCACCATGAATGTACATCTCAAAGTCCAGTCTCATCACCGTGAACGCAGCGCCTACCTCTACATCCGCCAATCTTCGATGCGGCAAGTCATCGACAATACCGAGAGCGCCATGCGCCAATATGCGCTTCGCGGGCGCGCTATCGCCCTGGGTTGGCGCGAGGAGCAGATTATCGTCATCGATAACGATCAGGGCGAATCCGGCGCATCGGCGGTCTGGCGTGAGGGGTTTCAGCGGCTGGTCAGCGATGTCGGCATGGGGCATGCCGGGATCGTCATGGGCCTGGAGGTCTCCCGTCTGGCGCGCAACAATGCCGACTGGCAGCGGCTGCTCGAGATCTGCGCACTTGCCGACACCCTGATCCTCGACGAGGACGGTGTCTACGATCCGGCAAGTTTCAACGACCGGCTCCTGCTCGGCCTCAAGGGAACAATGAGTGAGGCCGAACTGCATGTGATCAAGGCACGGCTGCGCGGCGGCATCCTCAACAAGGCCCGGCGTGGCGAGTTCCGTTGTCCGCTGCCGACCGGGCTCGTCTATGATCCGTCCGGCAATGTGACGCTTGATCCAGACCTGCAAGTCAGAGAGACGATCGCCCATTTCTTCGAGACATTCTCTCGCGTCGGATCCGCCTCCCAGACCGTCAAGGCCTTTCGTCAGGAAGGCATTCTCTTTCCATCCCGCTTGCACGACAGCCAGACGGTTTTCCGGCCACTGACGCCTTCGACGGCGATGCGCGTGCTGCACAATCCACGTTACGCCGGAGCCTATGCCTATGGACGCCGTCGCTATAGACGAACCATCGATGGCAAAAAGCTCGTGCGCAAACAAGGTAGTGACGATTGGACAGCATGCATTCCAGATGCCCATCCCGGTTACATCAGCTGGGAGCAGCATCAGGAGAACCTGAGGATTCTAAAGTCGAACATCTGCCATAAATGGAACGCGGCGGTCGCATCACCTCCGCGCGAAGGCCCGGCGCTGCTGCAGGGGCGCGCCGTGTGTGGGCAATGCGGCAGGCATTTCCACATGCGCTATGCTGCTCGGCGTGGCCGGCAGGAAGCCTGGTACGTTTGTGATCGCGCCCGTACCAATCGCGGCGAACCCTTGTGCCAGGCGATCGCCGCACCTCCCGTCGATGAAGCCATCGGTATGCTGATCGCAGAGCAGATGACGCCGGCGGCCGTCGAACTGGCGATCGAAGTCCGCAAAGAGATCCAAGCGCGGCATGAAGAGGCGGATCGGCTGCGCTGTCGCGCGATCGAGCGTGCCCAAACGGAAGCCGATCTCGCCCAGCGCCGTTTCATGCTCGTCGATCCCAATAACCGCCTCGTCGCCGACACGCTCGAAGGCGAATGGAACGAGAAGCTCCGCATCTTGGCTAATGCCCGCGAAGAGCGCGAGCGCGCCCGGGAGCACGATCAGTTCATCCTCGATAAGGCCGTCCACGAGCGGTTGGTCGCAATGACGGCGGACTTCAAAAAGCTCTGGACCAATCCAGAGACCCCGAACCGCGAACGAAAGCGCCTGCTTGCCCACATCATTGAGGACGTCACCCTCCTCAAACTACCGAAGAGAGGCACAACCAAGGCTCATATTCGCTTCAAGGGCGGCAAAACCCAGACGCTCGTCACCATGAGCCCCAAATCTCCCAGCCAGCAGGTCAAGACGAACCCCGACATCATCGTGCTGATCGATAAACTCCTCGACGATCATATTTTTTCCGAGATCGCAGAGATGCTCAACAATCAGGGATACCGTCCGGGCTCGGTGACGCGCCGTGACCAGCGCAACGCCCGCTTCACAACCAAACGCGTCACCTACCTCGTTCGCGAATACAAGCTGAGATCACGCTATGACCGGCTCCGGGATCGTGGGATGTTGACAAAGAAAGAGGCGGCTGCACGCCTCAATATCCATGAGCATACCCTCGCCAGATGGGCTGAACATGGCCTCGTCACCAGCCATTCCTACAACGGACACTATTACCTCTATGAGATCCCCGAGGCAGATCTACCGCAAAAGCAATGCAGTCGATGGAACCAGCTCGTCGATCGCGTCGCCGCCCATAAGGAAAATGCCAGACACCCCAAAACCTTCAACTGAATGCGAAAGAGAGATGCAGTATGAATGCAGATCGTTGTAGTAGAGGCAAAATCCCTGGCCATCCCAGAACAGCAGCTTTATGCGATCACCGCGACGCCCTCGAAACGCAAACACTGCACCCGACGCGGGCTTCTGGCGAAGCGACGACTGCACCAGCGACATCAGGCCGTCGATCCCCTTGCATGTCCGTCACACCGCAGGCGAGATAGACGCGTACATTTGCGCCTGGCGCGATCATGCTTCTTCAACCGAGCGGATCAGTGCTTTCAAGACGTCAGGCGTAATGTTGGCCTCCACTTTCAACACACGGCCGCCCTTGCAGCCGATCTCGACCCGCATGGGACGTGCCGCACGCTTTGCTGCAGGTTTGTCCGTCGGAGCTGGTTGCTCAGCTTCGTCGCTGGTTCCCGTGGCGATCAGTGCGACCGGTAGAAAAGAAACCACCGGCTCAGCCTGCTCCGCCGCGAACTTCCGCCGCCAGGTATAAATCTGCTGCGGCTTGATATCGTGCCGACGCGCTATGTCGGCGATCCTGGCATCCGGGTCTGCCGCTTCTTGCAATATCGAAAGTTTCTCGTCGTCAGACCAGTCGCGCCGACGCTCGACGCCTGTCAAAATCTCCATGCGGCCCATAGTTCATCCCTGATGACGTCTCTAATGACGGAATTAGTGACGTAACTTCAGGTGTTCGTGGGAAATCTCAAAGGCAGCTTCACCGGACGCTTACGCAATTCGACTCCACCCTCGAACATATATTTGCCGGGGAAGGCCGAGCTCAATAGCGGCCACCAGCTTGCTTCCTAGTTTCTTGTCCGGGCATCGGCGCTGCATTGCACGAGGACACCACGTTTACGGTTTTATGTCGCTCGTCGGGACACGCAGTGGTCTGGTACGGCTATCGACGTGATGAAATAGCTTTCCGCCACGATCTGCGTCTTCAGCTCGCCGCTCCATTCACGGCGACGACCAGGGTCAGCTCTCAGCGCAAATCAACCGGCGCTGGTTAGGCAGCCAAGAGAAAAGCGCCAGGCGCGGAAACATGGCTTAGCAGCCTGGTCGGACGACGGCCTTACAAGATTGCCGCGGCTGCCGCAGTAAATAAACATAATGGCGCCTACTGCAGCCAGCGATTCTAAAGTTAGCCCATTGAAACGTCGTGTCTGGGAACATAGTCGCCAGCGTCAAGATGAAAACCGCGATTATAATATGGGTCCCCGCCCTCGATTTGATCGCGCCAACGATCTATAAAGATCGCTCTATCACCTAGATCATAGCCATCGTCTTTTCGAGATAAGCTTTCATGATGCAGGAGCTTAGTAGAGCTCACAGAAATTATACGCTTACCCGCCGCTCGCATGCGGCAGCACAGGTCTACGTCTTGGTAATGCTTGGCATAATCCAGAGAAAAGCGGCCCAGCTCTTTGAACAAAGAGTTCGATATCATCATGCACGCTGCGGTTACCGCAGAAACTTCTCTTGAAACCGCAAGTGAGCCGCCATAGCCATCTACGTGTTCATCAAAATGGCGCATGATATGGTCCGCTGTCCCACGCATGCCAAGCACGACCCCAGCATGCTGTATAGTTCTATTAGGGTAAAGAAGGGTCGGCCCGACCGCTCCGATTTCCTGGTCCTCGAAAAACATTACAAGCTCTCGCATCCAATCGGCTGAAAGAACTTCAGTGTCATTATTCAAGAATAATAGAAAATCTCCTGTAGCCGCCTCAGCACCTAAATTGTTAGCTTCAGAGTAATTAAACTTCTGGCTGTATTTGATATGCTTAATCGGCCACTGGGCGAAGGCCTTCAAAGCCACGGGATCTACGGTCTTGTTGTCAACGACTATAACCTCGTAGTTATTATAATTCGAAAGTACAAATATAGATTCAAGACAACGAGCCACAACTTCGCCCTGATTTTTGGAAGGTATGATAATACTAATTCGCGGCTCAGCAGTGTGTTTCGTCGGTTTCAGAACGGCGCGGTGCGGCAGAAATGGATGTGGCGCGGCCCGCCAGCTAAATCCCTTACGTTGAATGTGTTCGTTAACGGCCTTCGCCTGCAATTGGCTGATCCCAGACTTCTCGTCCCCTCCAAAAGCCAACGACCCCTGCACCGCTCGCCATTTATATAACACTCTATCAATATGCCCAATTCGATCCGTTTTTTCGGAGACCCGCAGCATAAACTCATAGTCTTGCACGCCGTCGTACGCCTTGAGTAACGGCACTTCGAGACAAATGGATCGCCGCACAACCAAAAGGTGCCCAACATACATGCAGCCAAGAAAATAGATAGGAGACCAGCTCGGCTTCAAGAAATGATGAAGTACCTTACCCGCCTCGTCAAAGGTCACCTGGTCTGAGTACCAAACGTCCATTTCTTGCTGAGCTGAGATCTTCTCAGCGACACACAACAGAGCGTCTCGAGTTAGCTCGTCATCGTGGTCTATAAAGGCTATAAAATCCCCTTTAGCGGCCGCCACTCCCACCTTTGTTGCTTCGGAAATTCCAACATTTCTTTTACTGTAGATAATCTGGATATACCCAGAGGCAGTAAGATCATCGTCAATCTTCTCTGAGAGTGCGCTGTCTGGGCCGCTGTCGTCGACAATGATGATTTCGTGAGGTTGGTACACCTGCCACACTAATGAACCGAGGACGGCGTTCAAAAGACTCTTTGGAGTTTTATAAGCAGGTATCACGATCGAAATTTTCGGCCGATATTGCAGACGCTCAAGCCGGAGCGCAAAAGCGGCATCCAATGTGGTCGCCGTCGACAATGACATCTGTGAAAGAACATTCTCCTCCGGCGCGGCGCCTCCGCGCTTGAACAACCTATGCGAAAATAATTCCGTTAACGCTTTCACAATTACTCCCCACTTCGCATCAGATCTAGCTTTACATCGCCACTGCGCTAACGTTCTGCGATGACCTGCGCCGAAATAACTTTCCTCATTGGAAACTCATCGTACGATACGGCACCTCGCCAGCGGTTGTGAGCTTCTGCTGAAAGGAAATACGTTTCCGAATCTTGCGCCGCAGCCTTAAGCATTTCATCCACGCTTTCAGTACCAAAGCCTAAAAGCTGAGCAAAATACGAGAGCATCTCCGCGTGAAAAACATCATGAGGTCCCGCCAACACGAAATCGATCGCGTGAACAGAAAGGCTTCCGGATTTGGCAAACAATTTAATGCCATCAACGACGCTTGCTATAACCTCGCGCGGAATGTGTTCAATGACGCTTATCGAGTAAATACAATCTATCGACGAAGGTTCTATCCCGGAGACTTCCGCGGAAAATAAATCTACAATATATTCGACGTTCTTGTAGAGATTTTTAAAGTGTTCGATTTCTTGGGGCCCATTTCCGGCGCCAGCATATGGATCAACCACAATAACCCTATATCCCAACCGGCCAAGGATATCGGCAACCGCCGGCTCCCCTGCTCCGATTTCTACTAACGTGGCGCCCCTCGGTTGAGTAGCAATGATGGTCTTCAGCATCCAAAATCGCTGCTGATCCTTTAGATCATTACTATAGGTTGCTAAGTTTCGAATGGTATCGTAACCCTCGCAATAGTCCCTAACCGTGCCGTAAGAAAGACCGTACGGAACAGACTTCTCTGCCAACGTCCATAGTACGGACAGTTCGTCATCATTTATGATCGCGTGCGACACGATTTCATCCTTTCAATGCCAATTCATTAGAACGCAAGAGAACGAATTGATAAAACTCTTGGAGAGCTCGCGCATTGACATCCCAATTGAGTTCCTTGCGCGCGAAATCTCGCCCACCTTTTCCGATAGCCTCCCCACGCTCGGGAGCACGAATAAGCTCTTCGATTCGATTGGCAATATCCATTCCATCGCCGCGGCCAAGTAACAAAGCATTTTGACCGTCTATCAAACGGTGGCCGATGTTGGTTTTCGGAAGTAGGACCGGTTTTCCTAAGGAAAGAAACTCTGGAATCTTTGATGGAAGTCGATAATCATTAAACTCGCCGGGCGCTCCAGGTTGGACAAAAATATCTGCCAATTTAAGGACTTCGATCAATCTAGCGCGATCAAGGAAGCCGAGATTAATAACCCATTCGCCCTTGAGATAGGCAAAGCTAGGATCAACGTTGTCGACAAAATCACGACCAGCGCGGATAAGCACTACGTTGTGGCCTCTTCGCCTCAGAATTAGCACCGCCGAATACAGGGAAAATACCTCAGCCACATTAGCCGAGTGTATATTTCCGTGATAAGCAATAGCGATTGCGTCCTTATCAATGTAAAGCTCCTCACGTAACGTTTCACGCCTCGCTGAGGAGAGATTAGGCGCAAAGGTCTCGTCATCCACGCCTGGCTCTAGTACATGGCCGGGAACCGCATTGGGACGAAATTTATCTAGGGCAGAAACGATCATTGTGACGCCTACGGCCTGACTTAAGAAGGCAGCCGCTTTGCGTGGATGGGAGAGATGCAAGGGCACAATCTTATCAAGACTTCGCGAATCCATGTTGTTTAGCGTATCTACGCTCATGCCCAAATTGGCAGCCAGCAAAAGCTCCTCGTTGTCCTCTAAGTGCACGACATAGGGGGCACCACTCTCCCTCGCCAAGCGGTCAACAAGTTGAATTACATTACCCCTTGGCGTCCAAGCATGAATAATCGTTTCACCCGAGGCAGCAAACTCCAAAATTTCTGCAGGAATTGAATCTGCAGGGTCGGGAAACTGCGCGACACGGAACCGTCTATGGCCGTACTCTGCAAGTGCTGCCTCATCTCCTTGCCCTATCACCATAACTTCTTCTACATACCGGGAAATGGAATTTGCGAAATACGCTACATGCCCGCCGCTATTACTATTGAAAATTCCGTAATTTATAAAAATAACCTTCATTTCTCTACTTACCGATGCTCAAGTGGCGACATAGCGCTCAGTGAGAAGCTGCTAATGCTGAAGTTACATTTGATATCAGTCGGATCAAAACGCATTGATCGAGGGGGTTGATCAAACTTTACTATGCTGCTCACATCCAACCGCCCACCCCTTATCGGAAAAATGAAAGAATATTCCTCCGAATATCCATTACCGAAATCAAAAAACAGCTGCGCCTTATCAGCGCCTACAGGCACACCATTCTCATGACGAAAAAGACCTTTCAGCGACAGCTTGTAGCTACCACTCTTAAGCTTCAACTTAATCATTATTTGCGGGTCAGCCTGAACGGATACATATTCATCTCGGACTTTTTCTAAGCCAATCAACCGAGTTGCACTCGCCAATACGTTAACGGGCGAGGAAACCTCCTGCATGATCTCCAGCGCTCCGATATCGAGGCATGTGGCGACGCCATCGATAACCTGAGCATGTCCATTTCCCGTTAGACAAAGGCTCGAATCACGATTTAGTGCGATCAAGCCACCAAGCTCCTGCAGCGTCTCGGCAGGCACTCCCGATTGTTTCAATGCGGCAATAAAACCGGTATCCGTCCAAAGCGCGGAAATTAATGCTCGCCAATCTTCTGCCATTTCGACCGCCGCGCGAGTATTTACGCTGAGCGGAAAGCTAGACTGAAGCCAGCGAATCAACCGCCAGGTGGGATGCCCCTGAAAGCGACCAGCCGAAGCATAACCGACAAGCCTTAGTGGAGCTTCAATTTCCTTTGCGAATTCTCTTCCCGTCACCAGCTCGCCAATTGCTTGCGGCAAGCCTTTCTGCGCATAAAATCTTACTTCATGAACACTTTGGGGTTCTCGACCTAGCAGCAGGTGGAAAATATGATGAACGCCATGAAGATCATCCAAAGCGGCGGTTGCCGGGAAATTCGCTTTTAACATCGTTCTGCTCAAACTACTATGATTGTGTCATTCCGAAGCTCACACGTAATCTGCAATTGCAGACATGTCTGAGTTTTACAAGCGCAAGCATCACCATTGGATGAAATTTCTAGACAAATCTTCACGCCGCCAAAATCGATGATCTCATTTGTCCTGGGATTTGATACATCCTTAGCTGCGTTCGTTGTAGCGCTCAACGAAGCAAATCCGTATATGATAAGAATTATGATTAGAAGGCCAGCATAGTGATTGAACTTGCCAAAACCAACTACAAAAAATTAGACGGGTCGAAGTTTTGGATCGACACAAAAAGCAACAAGGGTTTTGGCTATAACGATGGTGACGAAGTCGAAACCCGGATCTACGAGCATGTCTCCGCCTGTCAAGATCGCTCCGTTTTTTCCAGGGAAATCGCAAACGGAATCAGCGATTGGGCCAGTTTCTATCACCTAAGCTCCCTTCGCGCTAATCTCTTGCGGCCCATCGTCGACCTGTTGGGTCAAGATATACTCGAAGTCGGCGCGGGTTGCGGTGCAATAACCCGATTTCTTGGAGAGTCGGGCAAGAAAGTCATCGCCGTGGAGGGAAGTGCACGACGCGCTGCAATTGCGGCGGAACGTTGCTCTGATCTACCGGGTGTGCAGGTTCTGGCGGCCAATTTTGCGGATATTCCCGCTGAATGGCGCTTCGACACCATCCTATTTGTCGGGGTGCTGGAATATTCTCGGCAGTATTTCAGAACTGATCAAGAAGATGATCCAGTTCAAGCGGCCTTGCGGTGGGCGCGTGCACTTCTTAAGCCTTCCGGACGCCTCGTTATCGCTATCGAAAATCAACTTGGACTCAAATATTTCGCAGGATACAAAGAAGATCATGTGGGTGAAGCCTTCTTTGGGATTGAGGATCGATATGCTTCTGACGGGGTGGTAACGTTTGGTCGAAAGGAATTACTAAATCAAATTGAGGCCGCGGGTTTCTCCAAGCATCGGTGGTGGTTTCCTTTTCCCGACTACAAGTCTCCAGTTTCTGTCATATCCGAGGAGGCACTTAGCGATCACCTCGAATTTGATGCCGCAAGTCTTTGTGCAAAGTCCGTTTTGGAAGATCGGCAAAAACCTGCAACATCGTTTTTTGCCCTGCAGGAAAGCTGGAAAGCTGTCTGCCGGAACGGACTTCTTCCCGATCTGGCTAACTCATTCCTTGTTGTGTCGTCCAACACGGAGTTTCATCCAAGTGATGTAGTCGCCTATCATTTCGGAACGGATCGCGGCAGGAATCTTTCTAAAGTTGTGAAATTTAAACCGATCGATGGTCGACTCATCGCAGTCAGGGAACTGATTAATCCCAGACCAACGATGAGCGACTCGCCGGACGTGGTATTGACAATGCGAGATGAGCCTTACGTGCACGGTCGACTGTGGCAGGATAGGCTCTCCTCAGTGGTTTCCCGCAAAGGATGGGAACTCAACGACATTGTGGCATGGGCAGACACTTGGTGGAGCAATTTACTCGATCGAGCGGGATATCGTCTGCGCCGACACGAATTATCGGCCCACTCGTTACTTGACGGGATATTTATCGATGCGATTCCCCGTAATTTCATCGGCAGAGATGGGAATTTCGAATTTATTGATCAAGAATGGTCCGTTCCGGTCCCGATTGAGGCTGGTTATCTACTATTTCGCGGCTTGTCGATATCATTTTTATCGTTGGAAGTTTGCGAGGAGCCCGCGTCAACGGTGTCGCTAACCGTTGACCAGCTAGTTCTTGACGTTGCCTATCGTCTGGGACTTTGGCTGGCTCGCGCCGACGTCGTGAGATTTAAAGATATTGAGCGACAGTTCCAGGAACGCGCCTGCGGCACACTCCCCAAATACGTACCCGAGAAATTTGGTGTGCAGACTCTACCTGTTAAGCTAAAACTCGAGGGAGCCACAGCGCTTCACGAAGAAGTGCTGCGGCTCAGAGCAGCCTTACAAAAACATAACCTTTTTGCGCACAAGGACTTTCAGGACGTCGCAATGCAAACTGTCGAAACTGAGGAATACCTGTTCTCGATTTTGCAAAGAGATAATTGGATCTCAGAATTGAGCGCTAAAATAAACGTCATAAGGATGCACCAGCACGCACTTCTAACCAAAATCAGCGCCCTGCGTGATAGCGCGCAATTGCTGGGCGTTCACCACGAACTTTCTAGCTTCATAGATGCGCTTTTTTCCGAGAAATGGTATCTTGAAAAATATCCCGACGTAGCTGGGGCCGATATCCCACCGATTACACATTATTTGCTGTACGGTATTAATGAAGGAAGATTACCCCATCCGATGTGGGCCTAGCGATTTGCGGGAATGTGTCGCTCACCCTTTCTACCTTCTGGGCTCGGATTTTGACAGTCGAGCGCGCGCGACCGAATGTCGATACACTGATGCTTTTGGTCATCGCGTCTCTCTTTCACCTATATGGATTGAAGTTCCGCAACTATTTTAGAGCGATTGCATGAGAAAAACAGTGGTAACGCGTCATCGTACGATCGCTAATACGCTCCGCGAGCGCGCCAATGTTATCAACGCGGTCATATTAAGAGACGTTCGCTCTCGATATTTTAATCACGGCCTCGGCTTCTTCATCCAGTCACTTTGGCCACTCGTGCATTGCTTTATTTTGCTCGTCATAAATACAGCTGTTGGTAGATCGGCCCCCTATGGGGATAGCCCGCTGGTCTTTTTCGGCGCCGGGGTCGTCCCGACTCTGAGCTTTATGTACATCTCCAGGTTTATGGGCCTCTCAATTGTACTCAACCAAAACATGCTGTCATTCCCGGCGGTACGGGTGACTGACATCATGTTCGCGAGGGCGCTCCTTGAGGTAATTGCTGGATTCATCACCCTATTCATGATCTGGATCATTTTCCTGGCAATCGGTGCGAGCCCATATCCCAATGATCCTGCTCAGGCAGTTTTTGCATATTTAACTACGATCTTTCTGGCCGTTGGCGTTGGATCAATTGTCAGTGTGGTGTCCTCGATTTTTCCGCTTTTTGTGACTGCTTATGCCCTGATCACCATATTGTTGTATTTAGCTTCTGGTTGTCTATTCGTGACGCCGAACCTTCCAGACCAACTTGCCGTACCCCTTTCCTATAATCCCTTGGCACAATGCGTGGAGTGGATGAGAGTGGCGTATTTCGAGAATTACAGTGACCGACTGCTTGACAGAGGGTATCCCCTTGCCATTGCGGGGGTCTCCTTGCTGATCGGGCTCTTAGCTGAAAAACTTACAAAACGTGCAATGATGGATAGCTGACGTGCGGCATCGATCTGAAAGCCCCAGCCAACGCCAGACGCTCACTGAAGCTGAGTCCGTCGCCCAGGCAATCAGCCCGCCTCCCTGAAGAAGCCGGAAAACTCCAGCCTCCGCTGGTCCAGAAACCTGGGGCGGTTCAAAACCTGCCGAGGCTCTAATCGCCGCTGGATGAAAGTTCAGTGGCAGGTCATATGACCGCTGGCTGCCGGAATTTGCTATTGGCATCGCGGTCGACTTCTAAGCCTAGAGCTTAAAAAAGCGATTGATCTTCGCCGCCTTATCCATCTCCTTGCGTCGGAAATAGATCGCTCTTCCGCAGCGAATGGGACTGCGACCCTGGACAATGATGATCTGCTCATCCTTGCGCATCGACTGGGTGATTTCGTGCGGCATGATCAGCGGCCGGCGCTGGAAACTGATGCTTTCGGATTTGCGACCGCTGCTGTTCGATTTGCTCCAGCCGATATCGCGCGTACGCCCCTGCACTTCGACGGTCATGTCTCCGCATTGGGCGGAGACATTGCGCGCCGTATCGAGCGCCTTGATCGCGGCGTAGGACGTTAAGGCGCTGCCCTCAATCCACGAAGTCGCTCCGTCCTTTCCGAAATGACGCTCGAGCTGGCCAACGGATTGGTACATCAACATCAGTGTAATGCCATACTTACGTCCGCGGTCGCGCGCTTCTTCAAGAATGCGCATGTAACCTAGCAGGTCGACTTCGTCGAGCATGAAGAGCGCGCGTCGGCGGAAGTCGCCGTCGGCCCGGATCATGGCATTGATCAGTGAGCCGCTGATGACCCGGCCAATGCCCGGATAGGAACGCAGGATTGACGCAGGGATGTTGAGGAAGACGTCCTTCCGCCCGGAGGCGACGTCGCTCGATTTGAACACATTACCGCAGACCAGTGCGGCATAATTCTCGAGCGACAGCCATTGCGTATCCTTGGATGCGGTCGAATATACCCCGGAGAAGGTCTGCTCCGTCATGTTGGTGAAGACACCGAGCGTTTCACGGATAAAGGCGGACGCGGAATTTTCCTGGATGTCGCGCAGCATGGCAAGTACCGACGGTTCCGGCTCGGAAACTATCAGGCGCAGGCTACGCAGGTTGCGGCGGCCAGCGTAATCGGGCGATAGCATCACATGCGCCAAAAGCCCAGTTAACAGATTGTGCGCCTGGTTCTGGAAATAGGAGCCAGTCGAGGTGTCGAAGCGAAGACTTTCCGATAAAAGCATATGGGCGATCCCAACGATGTCCTCTTCCTTACGCATCGATCTCTCGATCCCATCAAGAACGTTGAAGCCCATGACTGGATTGGTCGGGTCGAGTACCATGACTTCGCGGCCGAGCGCATGGGTGCGATGTTCGAGAACCATCGGCGCGACCTCAGTTGATGGATCGAGACAGATCAGCGGCCCCTTGTAGCGCAGCGCTGTTGGAATGACATTGCTGGTTGTCTTGAAGCCGCCGGAGCCTGCGAAGAACAACATATGGGTGGAATCGAAATTCTGATTGAAGGTCATGAGTGGCGCCTTGCCACCCTGCCCCCAAGTCTCGTGATCGTTCGGATCAAAAGGCAACTTATGCACGCGATCACGGTCGACGCGGTAACGCTCGCCGATAACGATCTCTCCGTCCGAGGGGAAGAGCTTAGCCACTTCCGGCATGCGCAGCCAATCAGCATCGCCGAAAATGCCGCGCTTGGCGCGCTTGATCGGATCGGAAACAACGATTGAGATCCGCGCGGAGATTGCCACAATACCAAATCCGAGAATGGTCCCGGCAACCGCGAAGGCGTCGAGATAAGTGAGCGCCTCGCTCCATATCACGACGCCATTCTCCACCCATGGAACCAGACGGGCATATTCCTGCAGGGCGTAAAAGCCTGCCACGCATGAAAAGCAAAGAAGGCTCGCAAAAGCGATCGGCCAGCGGCGATGCATCGGCAATGCCGAAACCGTCAGAAGTGAGGCGATAGGTCCGAGAAGGAGATTGGGAAGCGGACACGCTCGCAAGAACCAATAGGCGATTCGCGCTGGCATGCCGATCGCCAAATCCTGCCACCGCCATCCAGTGATACAGAGTGTCAGCGTTGTCACTGCGATCGGCACCAGGACGAGAAGCAGGCTCGGATGTATTCTATCCCTCAGCGCCATTAATCAACCTTCTGGGGCGGTAGTGTTTCCGGTTCGTGAAAAGGCATTTTGAACACTGTCCTTCCAATCTGCCGACAGTTTGCTCACTGGGCAGGACCGGCTCGGGTGTCTGCGTGGTTCAAATCTTCTGGTCGATGGCCGCGCAGCCCGCTACGCGCGCAACACTGCGATGGCGGTGTGACGGAGTTGATACCGCTGGTTCGCACCCATGCGGCGGAGGACAGCGAGGTCGCGGGCAGCACCAAGGGCTGTAATGACTCTAATCCGATTGCCAATTCCCAGGCGATATCTCCGGCCCTAGTGCTCCCTTCTATGTGAAGGCAAGCGAGGCGGTTCACGTCCAGCGGAGAACCACTCGATTGCGTCATTGGAGATGGCCGCGAGTTTCAAAAGACTACCCTCTAGAAGCGTTCGAATTCCGTAGAAAACGACGAGGTCCCGGGCAGAAATACGAACAAATAAACCATCGTTGGTTGGCCGTATAATGGCGCAGCCGTCGCCAAAGTTCAGAAACCTGCAGGCTCCTGCGGTGACCGCAGATTGGCTGCCATATCGAATCTGCATCTGCGTGCAGGTCCCCTCTCCAATAATATCCGTAGTGCTGATAATTGCGTGTCCTTCCTCGCATTTGAACCTTTTTTCCCGCCCGTTAGTGATTATCGAAGGGCACAGCTCGGTAGCTTGTTGGCAAATCTGCTCAAGACACATATCGGAATCGGGTAAGGCGACGTAGGTTTCGGCGATATATTTCAGCATTTCGATCCCATCTGCCTTTAACTTGGCGTTGGGGCTAAATTCTCGGACCTCATTCAGAATGATGCCGGGGTGAGTCGATCATGGATCTGTTCCTCGTTCGGCGCGTACCTCGTTGATCGCACGTCCCAGCCCTTTAATCTCCGGAATGCCGTGCCTGGCGGTAGGGCAGACCCGCAAGCCGGCCTTGCCCTTTGCGACCGTGGGAAAAAAGATCGCCGAGGTGTAGAAACCTTTGTTGAGAATGCGGGCCGCGGCACGAATGGATTGTCTTTCGTCGCTGAACTCTATGGTGCGGATTGGTAGCTTTGAGCCGGCTTGCTCGCTGGCAACCATCCTGTCGAAAACAGCTAACCGTTCCCCAAGCGCATCCTGACGCAACTTGAGCTCATCAGTGCGGTGCAGCGCCTGAGACGCCATGGCAGCGCCGATTGCCGCTAAATTAAGCGACGCGGAAAAGGCGTAGGCGATCGAGAAGCGCCGGAACAATTCTTCCTGTCGAGGAGTGCCGAGCATCAGCAAGCCGCCCGATGCTCCAAAGCCTTTGCCGAGCGATGCGGCAACAATTGTACGCTCGCTAAGCGCAGCGCCAACCTGGGATCGTACAAATCCCTCCCCAGACTTCCCAAACAACGAAATCCCATGGGCATCGTCGATATAAAGAAATAGGCCGTATCGATCCTGGAGCGCCAGGAGGTCTGCGATTGGTGCGCTCCCGCCCATGGAATAGACCCCATCGCAAACATAGGCCACACGATCGTTGCGTCGGCAAATATCCTCGAGTGCGTTCAGATCATTATGAGCAATCGTTTCGACCGGTGTTTCATTGGCGACGACCGATTTGTGAAATGCCAGCGTCGCATGCGCTAATCGGTCGAAAACGACCGTCGGTCTTTTGTTCTCAGTGAGGTATCCGGAGGCGAGGAGTGGTAGGGCGCCCATATTGGCAGCGAGAACCGTCGTGTAGGTTATGACCCGTGCCGCAAACAAATCGGAGAGCGCTTCTTCCAGTTCGCCTAATAGGCTGAAATTAAGCCTCGTTCTAGCGCAGGACCAATGGAGCGCCTTGTATCGCTGCACCGCCTCTATTGCGCCTTCGAGGATAAGCGGATGATTGTCGAGGCCGAGATAAGAGCAGCGAACGAAGTCAATCACTTTTCTCTTGTGGCGTACCGTGGGCAACAGGACGGAGCGATCCTCATCCGGGTCCGCGTAAAGCGCCATGACTCCCTCCTGCTCAGCCGCAGCAAGATTTTGATCGGAGGAAACGATAACGCTGAGTGTATTGCGGTAGGGTCGCGACACAGCTTTAGCGGTGGGCGAAGGATGATCATCGCTCATGGGAATATCCAAACTGTTGGTAGCGGAACAGCGACACAGCAGAAGACGGACATCTGCTGCAGCGCATCGCATCTCATTGGTGACGCGATGCTATTTTATTGCCGTGGAA